>JAPLST010000274.1 GCA_026398485.1 bacterium | reverse complement strand
CCTTGCGCCCGCAGCAACCGGCCTACGACCATCTGAATGTGCGCGGCGCGGAAAGCTTGTACAAGAGCATTCTCCAGCAGCAAGCCGAGGTCGCCAATTACCAGCGTAATGCCGAGGCGTCCCTGCGCGCCCGCAATCAGTTCATTCCCACCTCGATCGAGTACGAGCAGTTGAACGCCACGTATGCCTCTGCCACGGGCACGCTGGGTGCCGCCAGCGCCAGTCTGGCAGACTCCGTTTCCTTGTTCAATGTCCAGAAATATGGCGATCTCACCGCCAATGACGGCTTGGGCAAAGTCTTCGACATGCAGGGCGTGCTCGGCCCGGCCGAATGGCGCACCGTGATTTATGCCTTGGATAATGCCGAAGGCGTCAACACGATTTTCGCCCCGAAAGTGACGGTCAAGACCGGCCAGCGCGCCGAAATCAAGGATGTCATCAAAGTCCGTTACAACACCGAAATTGATGATGCCGAAGACCCCGAAATCGAGGTCGGTGACTTCTTCACCTATATCTCCGATTACGCGGTCACGCCCAAGAACTGGGAAGAGCGCGAATATGGCACGACCTTGAAAGTGACGCCCAATGTGCAGGCTGACGAAAAGACCGTCGAACTTGACCTCAACCCGGAAATCTCCGACTTGATCGCCTGGCGCGAATTCGTCTCGTCACGCAACAACATCTTCGAATTGCCCCAGTTCTTTGTGCAGAGTGTCCGCACCGTTGTGCGCGTCAATGACGGCGACACGGTCGTGATGGGCGGCTTGATGCGTGATAATCTGGTCAAGACCGAGGACAAGACCCCCATCTTGGGCGACTTGCCACTGGTCGGCCGCTTCTGGCGCGGCACCAGTGAAGTGGCCCGCAAATCGAACCTGATGATTTTCGTCAACGCGAAGTTGATTGACCCGTCCGGCAAAGCGCGCCAGCGCGCCGCCGCCGTGCGTTGAACGGTTGAGGCCACGCATGCCCGGGGGGCTGCGCGGATGAATTCTTCATGCCGTGGTACCGTGCGCCGGATCAATGCTGACGGCGTGAAAACAGTGCTGCTGGTGGATGGTATGGCGTATGTCTACCGTGCCTTTTACGCCATTCCTGCGATGGCCACCCCGCAGGGCCTGCCGACCAATGCCGTCTTTGGCTTTGTGCGTATGCTGGAACACATGCTGGCGGTCGCGGCTCCGGATTATTTGGCGGTCTGCTTCGATACTCGTGAGCCGACCTTTCGCCATGACCAGTTCGCCGCTTACAAAGCCCAGCGACCGCCCATGCCGGAGCTGCTCGTCGAACAGCTCCCGTGGATTAAAGAATATGTCAGCGCCATGCACATCGCGCTGCTTGAATATCCCGGTTATGAAGCCGATGACGTGATGGGCACCATGGCCTGCCGCGCCGCGCGCAGTGAAATGACGGCGCTGATCGCCACGTCCGACAAGGATCTCTGCCAATTGGTGCAACCGTCCATCGCGGTTTTGAAATGCGGCCTGCATGACGCCGAAGTCATTGACGAGCGTGGCGTGGTCGAACACTTTGGTGTGCGTCCTGATCAGATCGTTGATTATCTCACGCTGGTTGGTGACAGTGCCGATAATATTCCCGGCGTGCCCGGCATCGGGCCGAAGACCGCGCTGGCCTTGTTGCGCGAGCATGCCACGCTGGACACGGTCTATGCCCATCTCGACGCGCTGCCGGCCCGCACCCGCGACAAGCTGCGCGAGTTCGCGCCGCGCCTCGAGCAAATGCGCATGCTCTTGCGCGTCCATTGCGATGTGCCGGTCACCCAGTCGTTCGACGACTTGGCCGTGCGTGCGCCGGATCCGCAGCGCCTTGCGGCCTTGCGTGCCCATTTGAACTTCCGCGCACCGGGCGCCGCCGCACGGGCGGCACCAACTGCCGCGCCACCCGCGCAGCAGCAAATGGACTTGTTTTCCTGATGGACGCCGCGCCGGCGATGCCACCCTGTCTGCTGGTCGGCCTGACCGGTGGCGTTGGCGCCGGCAAGAGCACGGCTGAGCAAGCCCTGCGCGCGCACCACATTCCGGTCGCCGATGCCGATCAGTGGGCCCATGCGGTCCTGGATCAGGAGCATCAGGCCCAGCGTGCCATTCGGGAGTATTTCATGGCCCACCATGATCTTGACCCGCTTCGGCCCGATGGCACCATCGACCGTGCCGCGCTGGCGCGCATCGTCTTTCATGACGCCGCCGCGCTTGCCTTTCTCGAAGGCGTGGTGCATCCGTGTGTGCGCCGGCGTGCGGATGCTTGGATTGCCGCACAACGTGCCGCCTGCGTGCCGTTGGCCGCGATGATTGTGCCGCTGCTGTTTGAACGCGGCATGGATGCGCAGTGCCAGGCCACGATTGCGATCGTGGCGCCGCCCGCGCTGCGCTGCCGCCGCCTGCACGCCGCGCGCGGCTGGGCGCCGGCCCACAGCGCCGCCCGCATGCGGCATCAATTGGCGGATGCCATGCGCGCCCAGCGCGCAACCTATGTTGTTTCGAATGCCGGCAGTCGTGACGCCTTGGGGCGCGCGCTGCACGCAGTACTGCATGATCTGCGCCGTCACCCACCCGGGCCGGCGCGCTAACGCACACTCTGAGGTTTGCTGTGCCACCAAAAAAAGGCTACCTACGTGGTCCGCGGCGCGTGAAGCGTCATGACTCGAGCGAAGAACTGCTCACGCACCCGAATCCCGCCCGTACATCGCTCATGGACGAAAGCGAACGCATGCGCGACGAGCAACGCCAGGCGGCCGAAGCCATGGCCCCGTTGCCTGAAGATTTGATAGAGTCGGTCGAGCCGGCTGCGCCGACTGAGCCGGCCGCGCCCGACCCGTCTGACGATGACACCAACGGCGGCGATGTTGCGGCCCGCGAGTACAAACGCGAAGGCGCCCTTAACATCGCCGAGTTGCAGCGCTTGTCCAGCACCGAACTGGCCGACATCGGCCACCGCCTCGGCATCACCGGCGTCAGCGGCCTGCGCAAGCATGACCTGATCTTCTCCATCCTCAAGGCCCAGACCAAGGCCGATGGCTACATCTTCGGCGAAGGTGTGCTGGAGACGTTGCCCGATGGCTATGGCTTTCTGCGCATGGCGAATTTCAACTACTTGCCGTGCCCCGAAGACATTTACGTCTCGCCCTCGCAAATCCGCCGCTTCGAGCTGAAAACCGGCGATACCGTCGCCGGCGTCTTCCGCCCGCCCAAGGAGAAAGAACGCTACGTCGCCCTGCTCAAGGTCCAGGCCGTCAACTACGGCCCGCCCGAAAACAACAAGAACAAAATCCTGTTCGAAAACCTGACGCCGCTCTATCCCGACAAACGCTACCTGCTCGAAACCGCCAACAACAAGTACACGACCCGCATCATGGACTTGTTCACCCCGATAGGCAAGGGCCAGCGCGGCCTGATCGTCGCCCAGCCGCGTACCGGTAAAACCATCATTCTCCAGGACATTGCCAATTCCATCGCGACCAACACGCCGGATGCCAAGTTGATTGTCCTGCTGATTGACGAGCGCCCCGAGGAAGTCACCGACATGGAACGCAGCGTCCGCGGCGAAGTCATCAGCTCAACTTTTGATGAGCCGCCCGAACGCCATATCCAGGTCGCCGAAATGGTGATCGAAAAGGCCAAGCGCCTGGTCGAGCACAAGAGCGATGTCGTCATCCTCCTCGACAGCATCACCCGCCTTGCCCGCGCCTACAACACGGTCATGCCGATGAGCGGCAAGATCCTCACCGGCGGGCTGGATGCCAACGCGCTCCACAAGCCCAAGCGCTTCTTCGGTGCTGCCCGTAATTGCGAGGAAGGCGGCAGCTTGACCATCATCGCCACCGCCCTGATTGACACCGGCTCCAAGATGGATGACATCATCTTTGAAGAGTTCAAGGGCACCGGCAACATGGAATGCCATCTCGACCGGCGCCTGAGCGACAAACGCATCTTCCCGTCGATTGACATCGACCGTTCCGGCACGCGCCGCGAGGAATTGCTGCTGCATCCCGACGAGCTGGCCAAGATCTGGCTGCTGCGCAAGGCGCTGGCCAACATGAATCCGATGGAAAAGATGGAGACGATCCTGGAGCAAATGAAGCGCACCAAGCTCAACGCCGAATTCCTGCTCTCGATCCGCGGCGAAGCGCTCTAAGCCCCGCCGTCTGTTCCGTCGCTCCGCCGTGCTTGTTGTAGACGAGCCGGCCCGGCTCGTGGCTCCCTGTGGCTCCCCACCGATTGCCGCCGCCGGCGGGATCGGTGGAAGCAAAGATTGAGAAAAGAACGTCGGCGCGCCTTTTTACTCAATCTTAGCGGACATTTTGAACATCCCTATGTCGGGATTTCTGGAGTCTGCCAAAATGCTCTGCAACGTGGATGGAGAAGCGGTCTTCATTTCTGCGCCGCCTCTGAATTTGTTGGCAGAACAAACATACATGTTCAAACGACATTTTTTGTCGTTTGTCGCACACCGTCGCGATTCTGCCGTTGCTAAGTGTCAAGTGTTCACGCCTGATCCGTGCGGCGCTCTGGTCCCCCTTCCGTAACGGGGGCAGGCGCAGCAGCGCCGGGGGATTTCGCGCACCCCGACTGCCACACCACGCGCCTATGCTGCGTCTTCGCTCTAGCAGAAGGCGTATTGCGCTTTTGCACTTCCTGGGAAGTCAGTGATTGTTCCCACGGAAATCCCGGAAAAGGCATATATGGGAAATAGCGAAAGGTATGTCCGGAGTTCTGGATGTTGCCGCTGCTGTTACCTGAATCACGCGGTCGCACTGCTCCGCGGCCATGCCGCGCTTGCCTCGTGCCTGACACTCAATTATGCTATAATTATTAATGCGAACCGCAGCACGTACGCGGTGCAACGCCCGCCAGCGGCGGGATAATGGCATTCTTCCGACTGGAGATGAACGAGCATGGCAAACACGTACACGGCAGTGACAAAGCATGATGGCGAATGGTGGATTGGGTGGATAGAGGAAGTTCCCGGCGTGAATTGTCAAGAACGGACACGACCGGAACTGCTGGCCAGTTTGCGGACGACGCTGGCCGAGGCTCTGGCACTCAACCGCGAGGATGCGCGCGCGGCGGTTCCTGACTACACGGAAGAGCTTGTCACTATATGAAGCGTGCGGAACTACTCAAGCACTTGCGTGAGCAGGGGTGCGTCTTCATTCGAGAAGGCGGGAGTCATTCGTGGTGGGGTAATCCGCACCAGAATCGCCGATCCTCTGTTCCCCGCCACACCGAGATCAATGACAACCTCGCCCGCAAAATTTGCAAAGACCTCGGCATTCAATTCAGATGACTTGGCGCCACACGACCAGCAGCAAAAAAACGCGCCAATAAGGTCTGCCACTCAATCCGGCGCTCTGATCCTCCTTTCCGCAAAACCCTCCCCCGCCAAGACGGGGTACTCCCTTTACACACCGTCGCGATTCTGCCGTTGCTAAGTGTCAAGTGTTCACGCCTGATCCGTGCGGCGCTCTGGTCCCCCTTCCGTAAAGGGGGCAGGCGCAGCAGCGCCGGGGGATTTCGCGCACTCCGACTGCCACACCACGCGCCTATGCTGCGTCTTCGACCTAAAATGCGCTTTCCACTTCCTGGGAAGTCAGTGATTTTTCCCACGCAAATTCCGGAAGATGCTTACGTTCTTCGCCTTGCCAGTGCCTTGGCTATTCCGGCATAGGACACAGCACTCAAAACAGTCAGGATGACAGTACAGATAAGAGGATACAAAACCAAGGCGAACATGAGAGCATACAAGTCGTCAAACGATTCAAGTCCATGCCATTCACTGTGGACAAAAAGCCCCCACACCAGCAGCACGCATGGGTAGAAAAATACGAAGCTGGCCAACAGCCCGTCTTTCAATCCAAAGTGCTGCTTGTAGCATCTGCGATAGAACCATATGGCGAAAACAAACAATCCCAGCAAATAGGTGTTAGCAATAATGACAACAATGGGAGACCTGCCCAGCATCCTGGAAACAACATACACTATTGTGGTGTAGACATACCACCCAATAACGGGTGATGATGCCGTGCCCAAGTATTGCTTGAATGTCTGCATACTCATCATTGTGGCCGCTGGTGCAGCTTGTGATTGTGGCACCAGTTGCACAGGTCGCGCCATTCACGGCCGTCGCGCTTGAGCAGCGCATCCGCCGCCACCGGGCCCCAGCTGCCGGCCGAATACGGATACAGCGTCCGGGCATTGCGCGCGGCCCACGCCTGGAGCACGGGCGTGAACAGCGCCCAGCTCAACTCGACCACATCCTCGCGAATGAACAGCATCTGGTCGCCCAGCATGCAATCGAGCAGCAACCGTTCGTAGGATTCCGGCGGGTCGGCTTGAAACGCCTCGCGATAGCTCATGTCCAGGTTCAAGTCGCACAAGCACATTTTCGGCCCGGGCTTCTTGGCTTGAATCATCAGCGCCACGCCTTCATCCGGTTGAACGTTAAAGACCAAAATGTTGGGTGTCAAATCCGTTGCGGCCAGTGGCGCAAAGATCGAGCGCGCCACATGCTTGAACGTCACGGCGATTTCCGTTTTCTTGCACTGCAGGCGTTTGCCAGAGCGCAGGTAGAACGGCACGCCGCGCCAGCGCGGCGTGTCGATGCGCAGGCGCACGGCGGCATACGTTTCAATGCGCGAGTCGGGCGCGACGCCGCGCTCGGCGCGATAGCCCGCCATGTCTTAGCCACGCAGCGAGCCGGACTCGTATTGCCCGCGCACAATGTCCGTCGCGGCCGCGTCGAGCGCCAGGGGCGCGACTGCGCGCAAGACTGCGGCTTTGGCATCATGCAGCGCCGGTGCGGTGAAACTCGTCGGCGGCTCCATCGCCACAAGTGCCAGTAGTTGCATGAGATGATTCTGAAACATGTCGCGCACAATGCCGGCCGATTCGAAATAGCCGGCGCGCTCGCCCACCCCGACCGTTTCGGCCACCGTGATCTGCACATTGTCGATGTACGCGGCATTCCAGACCGGCTCGAAAATCACATTGGCGAAGCGAAACATGCAAATATTCTGCACCGTTTCCTTGGCGACATAATGATCAATGCGATAAATTTGTTGCTCGGTCAAGGTGGTGCGCAGGGCGGCATCCAGCGCGCGCGCACTGGCAAGATCATGGCCGAGCGGTTTTTCGACAATGACGCGCACCCAGCCATTGTTGTGCTGCCGTTCCTGGGCAAGGCCCGCCGTACCGAGTTGCTGCACAATCGGCGCATATATGGCCGGCGGTACGGACAAGTACACGAGCAGGTTGCCTTTTGTGCCACTGCGTGCCTGTTCTGCGCGGATATGCGTGCGCAGGTCTGCATAATCGGCCGGGTCGGCGTAGTCGCCCTGCACGAACGAACAGGCGGCGACAAAGGTGCTGAGCGTGTCCTCGTCGCGTTGCGCGGCGGGTATGTGCGCAACGATGCTCTCGCGCACCAGCGCGCGAAATTGCGCGTTGGTCAGCACGGAGCGGCCGTAGCCAATAAGGAAAAACGCACGGCGCATCAGATTTTTAGTGTAGAGGCCGAACAGTGACGGCACTACCTTGCGTTGCGCCAGATCGCCGGACGCGCCGAACATCAGCACGCCACAGGCATCCGGCATCGCCTCGATGCACAGCCGTTCACGAATGGTAACGCGGGCGTTGGTGGAGGGCGGAGTCATTGGTGATCGTTCATCGTTCATTGTTCATCGTTGTTGGTGGCTAGCTCGGCGATGATTGTTTCGACGCCGCGCGTCACGCGCGTCATCGCGTCGTAATTCAATGTGGCGGGCATGTCGCTGGACTCGTGATAATGCGGATTGCGGAACATGGCCGTGTCGGTGATCATCAACGCCGGATAGCCTGCTTGCCAGAACGACCAATTGTCGGACATGCCGCTGAGAAACTCGGGCAGCACGGCGCCTTCCGAGGGAATCTGGGCATGGGTGCGGAATACACGGACACAGCGGCGCAGCAGGCGCAACGAACGCGCATTCGCCGTGAAGCCGATAAAATTACCTGTCGTCGGCAACACGCGCCGCAACAGCCAGCCGGTCCCTTCCGGAAAACGTTGCGAGTCCGGCGCGTCGGAATAATAGCCCAACATCTCAAGGCACAGCATCGCCTGAATGTCCGCGTGCTGTGCCGCGCAATTTGTGGCATACACCAAACTGCCCATGTCTTCGGTTTGATAGAACGGCGGCTCTTCATTGACAAATGCGACAAAGCGCAGGGTGCGTGCATAGCGTTGCGTCGCGCAACGATCGGCCAAGGCCAGCAGCGCCGCCACGCCGGAAGCGTTGTCGTCCGCGCCGGGCGTGCCGCACACCGTGTCGTAATGTGCGCCCACGACGATGATCTCAGCCGGGCGCGTGGTGCCCGGCAGCTCGGCCACGAGATTGCCCAAGGCCAGGCCTGCATAGGTGAATTCTTGCCGCGTCACGGCAAAGCCGCTCTGTCGAAACGCATTGCTGATGTACGTGACTGCTGCGTTGAGCATGCGCAGCTTGCCGGCGTTGCGCTCACCAATCGTGCCGGCCAGCATGGCGACATGCTGCGCGAGCTGTGCGCGCAGTGCCGTGTCTTGTGCAGTGAGGGATGCGGGCGTGCCATGAAAAGAAACACCCGGCATGCGCACGGAAAAATAGGCTGCGGTTGTCATCCCGGTCACGGTGATGAGAAAATACAGGGCGCAACGCCAAAGCGCGGTGCGCGTCCACCATTTCATGCGCGTCCTTCGGTGGTTGCATAAAACAACAACGTTTCGCGCTGGGCGTACACCTGTGCGGCGGGATAACGCCACGCGGCGTGCGCGCGGTCGTCCGTCAGGGCGTCCACCAACGCGCGCTTGGCCGGGCCGGCCGCCAGCATGATGACATGTTCGGCCTGCGTGATCAAGGGCAGCGTGAAGGTGACACGCGCGACCGCCGGTGTGATTTCAGCCGGCGGGGTCGCCGCGACCACCCAGCGCACCGTTTCGTGCAGACTTGTCTGTCCGGGAAAGAGCGACGCGGTGTGACCGTCCGTGCCGAGCCCCAGCAGAATCAGGTCAAAGGGCGCGCGCACGGCCTGCAGGCGCGCGGCAAAATACCTGCGGATGTGCTGCTCGTATGCCTGCGCCGCCTGCGCCGGCGGCAGCGTCATGTCGGGTGCGTGAATGTTTTCCGCCGGTAGCGCAAGCTGCGTCAGAAACGCCGTGCGCGCCATGCCGACATTGCTGTCCGGGTGGCCGGGCGCAACGCAGCGCTCATCGCTCCAAAAAACATCGATGGCGGCCCACGGCGTGTGCGTGGCAAAGGGTGTCTGGGCCAGGGTGCGATACAGCAGGCGCGGCGTCGCGCCGCCAGCCAGCGCCAGCGTCGCCCAGCCGCGCCGGCGCACGGCGTCGGTGAGAATGTCGCACACGCACGCGGCCGCCTGCTGCGCCATCTGCCCGGCGTGCGCAAAGGTGACCTGGGCGAAGCGCACTATTTACCAGGTCAGGCGCAGGTTATCAATCAAGCGTGCGCGCCCGACAAACAGGGCGACCGCAATCAACAATTTTTGTCGTTTGTGCGGCGTGCGCACCGCGCGCAGGGTGCCTTCGTCCACGATGCTGACATAATCAATCTGCGGGCTGACCTCGCGGCGCAACAGCGCGCGCAGCTTGGCACGGATGGCTGCCAGCGTCAGGCCTTGCGCGTGCCATGCCCACACCTGGCGCAGGTTGCGCGCGATGCCGGCCGCGCGCCCTTTCTCATCGGCCGTCAAGTATTGATTGCGCGAACTCATGGCCAATCCACTGGGTTCGCGCACAATCGGATGCACGACGATCCGCACCGGCATGTTCAAATCACGCACCATGCGCTGGATGATCAGCGCTTGTTGCGCATCCTTCTGGCCAAACAGCGCCAGATGCGGCTGGGTGATATTCAATAATTTTGCGACCACGGTGCAGACGCCGCGAAAGTGCCCGGGCCGGCGCGCGCCGCACAGGTACTGCGTTAGGGCCTCCTCGTTGATCCACGTCGAGAAATCGGGCGGATACATGGCGGCGGGCGCCGGCGCAAAAATGACGTCAACGCCGGCCTCGGCACAGCGCCGCGCATCCGCGGCAAACGGGCGCGGATAGGCCGCAAAATCCTCGCGCGGGCCGAATTGG
Organism: bacterium; assembly: GCA_026398485.1. GTDB lineage: Bacteria > Auribacterota > UBA3054 > UBA3054 > JAPLST01 > JAPLST01. Next base: position 19,143 of record JAPLST010000274.1, on the reverse strand, counting down.
CTTGGATTCACAAAAATGGTGGCGATCACTTTGTCGGCTTTGCGCCGCGCGGCGCGCAGCAGCGCCACATGTCCGTCGTGTAGTGCGCCCATCGTCGGCACGACCGCGATGCGCAATCCTTGCGCCCGCCAGCGCAGCGCCAGCTGCTGCATTATCCGCAGCTTATGGATAATCCGGGTGGGGGACATGGGTGCTGCTGAACGCGCATTGGTCATTTATTAATTGTCAATTATCAATTGAAAAACGGCATGCCGCATCATTCCTTTTTCGCCGCGGCGTCGGCCGGCGGCGCGGCCTTCGCCGCGTTCATTTCATCGACATAATTCAATTGCAGGGACGAGAGCGCGCTGCCCAGCACGTCCGCCTCGGATTTGCTCAGATTGCCGTGGGTCTTCTCGCGCAGCATAGTCAGCAGCTCGATCGTGCCTTGCACGCCCGCCAAGTCCTTCTCAATCGTCTTGGTCATCGGATTCATTATTTTGCCCAGCTGCATCATGCCGGATTGCATCAGGCTCAGGACAAATTGCAGAAACATTGCCTCGTGTTGTTGGGCATTCTCTGTGGCAGCCATAGTCACTCCTTGTGGGTCAGGTTACGCACAAATTGTAGCAATTTTGTAATTTTCGCGCCGCGCGAGAATTTAGTGCCTTAAGTGCAAAAACCGCGCCAGGCACTCAATCGGCAAGTCCGGCTCCACGTACGCCACGCGCCGTTTCCTCAAGTCTGGCGCCCCACCGAGCTTGCCTCGGTGGACGCGGAGATTGGGAAAAACAGCGGCGCGCTTTTTTACTCAATCTTATTCACCCACGACGCAAGGTCGTGGGGGTCTCTGCAGGCGCGCGGCAATGTGGCGGATGCTGCGCAGCAACGCCACGCGCCATGCTGCTGTAAGGGCGAAAATGCGCACCAGGCACTCAATCGATCCAGATACGCCACGCGCTCCGCGCGGAGCATGCTGCTGTCAGACCAGCGCAGCACTAGCGCAAGCGTGAACTGCAACTAAATTAATGCGCGCGCCGCCGCGCCGCCATGCCGGCCAGCAGCACTGACCAGACCAGCAGCGCCGGCTCCGGTATCTGCGTGCTGAACCCGCCAAACTGCGCGCCGGAGCCATACCCCGCATACACGCCCACCTTGCCGGTCGCAATCGTGCTGTCAGTGCCGCTTACTTGGCAGATCACCACGCTGCCGGTCAGTAAACTGCCCTGATAGGTGCCCTCATTCAGCGTCAAAATCAAGCGGTAGACTGCCATCGGATCGAAGGCCATGCCCGTGTTGGCGCTGGCGGCAAGATTCGATTCGGTCGTCCCTTGCCAGCGCGCCATGACCAGTTGGATTGCCGGCGCATTGGTGATTGTCAACGTGTAATATTCCTGTGTGCCGCCGGTGCCGAGATGATAGCGCGCAATGATACCGGCGCGCTGGTACGGCTGCGCCGCCCATGCCTGCACATCCAGCGCGACTTCCACCGTGCTGTAATCCGGATTGCACACGCCTGCGGCCAGCACGCGTGCGCCCGCCGCCGGGGCTGCGCCATTGGTCCACCAATACGCGCCGCTGTCCACATACCACACGCCGCCCGACAGCGCTGTTGCATACAAGTCAGCGTCCGCGGCCGCCGCGAACGTGAGGTTGGTAAAGATCGGCAAGCCCGCGCCGGTGGTCATGCTGGCACTCGCGGCGGCGGCGGAATAATACGGATAATTGCCGCCACCCTCGTCGTCCCGCGACCACAGTTTGTAGTGATAATCGGTGTTGTACGCCAAGCCCGCATCCGTCAACGACAGATTCCGGCCTTGATACACAATCGTGCCGCCCAAGGCGCTGCTGCCAACGGTATAGGTCGTGCCGTCAACCGGGTCGTTGAATGTGCCGCTGGTGTTGCGCACCAGCATAACGCCCGAGCCGGCACTGTTGGTCATCCATGCCAGGTCCAGCGCATCAATATGGGACACAATGGTCAGCGCCGATGGCGCGTCAAAAGGCAAGGTGGTGGCATGGGCCGTGGCGCCGCTTAACGAGTAATTCGTCGCCGCGTTGACCGACCATGCCTTATAGTAATGCACGCCGCCGGGCGGGCGGTTGGTATCGCTTGCCCAGGTGGCCGCGCCCTGGTAGATAACGGTTCCGCCGGCGCACGCTTGGCCGGGGCTGTACCAGGTGCCATTGGCCGGCGCATCAAATGTGCCACTGGCGTTGCGCACCAGCACGACCGCATCATTCGACGCATTCTTGCTCCACGCCAGGTCGATGCGATGCACAAAGGCGGTGCAGGTCAGTGCGCTTGGCGCATCCGGCGTGTTCGGCGCGCCGATGATGATGCAGCCCGTTTTGATCGTCGTCGCAAACGCCGCACCGTTGCTGACCACTAATTTCACCGCGTACACGCCCGCCGTCGGAAATGTGTGGGTGGGATTTTGCGCGCTGGATTCAACGCTGCCGTTGTTGTCAAAATCCCATGACCACGAGGTGGGATTGCCCGATGAGGCATCGGTAAACTGCACCGCCAGCGGCGCCGGGCCGTTGGTCGGCACAGCCGAGAAGGCTGCCTGCAGCGGGTTGGAGTATGCCACCACACAGAAATTGTCCCAGTGCACATCATGTTGCGATGTTCCCAATTTCTCATAAATGGCGAATGAATCAATCGGCGCGCCGGCCGTGCCGGTCAGGGTGCCACTGCGCGTGTCCGTGTTGTTGCTGTCGTTGTCATCCGTCACGGTAAATGCATAGGTGTTGCTGGCCGGATTGAGCGTGATGACGAAATTATAAATATGATTCTGGGTATAGGTCACGGACGCTTCGTGATCGCTGCCATCATACCAATACAATTTGCCGGCGCTGCCGCTGTAGGCAAAATACAGGGCCAGACGTTGATCAACCCAATGATCGGCGCTGTTGCCATTGCGCAGAACGAAGGCGATACGCGCCTCAGTCCAGTTCCACAGATTGGCCGAGCCGCGCACTTTGACGCTCACCGTGGTCTCGTTGGTTAGCGCCCGCGCAAGGCCGCGACGCAGCGAATATTGTTTGCCAACATCCGCAAAGTTGGCCCAGACGCCCAGGCAATGCGCACCGGCTATTTCCGTGCCGCCCCAAAACGCGCCGCCGTCGGTCAAATTGCCGGCCTGCCATGCGCCGAAACCACTGCCGCCGTTGTTGCCGATGATGCTGACCGAATATGCCGCTGAACTTTCCATGTCATCCCATGCGTTCGTCGCGCGATACGCCGCCGAGATATAGCGTTGCTTGGTGTTGGTTGCGGTGGTAAAGCCATCGTATACGACCATCTGTACGGTATACTCGCCATAGCCCGCATAGGTATGCACCGGGTGCGCGGTAGTGGCCGTCGTGCTGTCGCCGAAATTCCATTGATAGGAGACGATGGCGGCGCTGCCGGTCGTCGAGGTGTTGGTGAAATAGACCGTCAGGGGTGCGGCGCCGAACAGTGGGCTGGCGCTGAAGCTGGCCTGCAAGTTCCTGCTTTCATTGGCATCTGCATAAATGATCGCGGCCGCGCTGCCATCGGCCCAATACTGCGCCCAGACGCGGCGCGTGCCGCCCATGCCACTCAGGGTCCAGGTCGAGACGTTGGTGTAGGCCGTCCATGCGCCCCAAGTCGTGCCGTCATTGCTGCAGCGGAACCATTCGGCGCCGGTGGCTTTGTGCGTTAGCGTGACATTGACATTGCTGTACCCGCCGCCGTTGTTAATCAACGTGGCATCGCTGGCCACATCATAATTGACCACCGGATTGGTCGTGCTGCCGACGCGGAAACGCGCGCTGAAGGCCGCAAACAAACGCAACTGGTCTGTGCTGTCGCAGGCGTTCGTCATAATGCCGACAAAATTAATGCCGTCGCCAAATGCCGCGGCCGGCGTGTACGTCAACACCGTGCCGCCCACGAGGGCCAGGGTGGCCGGCGCGACCGGCTGGCCATTAATGCGAAACGCGCTGGTCAGCGCGCCCAAGTCCATCGCCTTGCTGAACGTCAGCACGACCGGCGTGGTGGCCGCCACCCAGGCATCATGCGCCGGCGCGATGGTCTCGACGATCGGTGCGAGTTTGCGCACATTGCTGCTGCGCACCCAAATTTGAAGCCCATAGCCCACGCATTTCGATGCGGGCATTTTGCCATTCGGCCCCAACGTCTTGGTTTCAGCGGTATTCATCAGGTTGACAATCACATCGTTTTCGGCCCAGCCGGTAAACATATCCCCGTTATGCGCATAATCGAGTTCGCTTGCCCATGTATTGAAAACGACCAAGACATAGTCTGAGGGCGCGCCCCAGACGCGCGTGAAGGCATAGACGCCGTTGTCATTGTTGTTCTGGTGCCAGCGTTCGTACAACTCGTCGGTCTGCCAGAGCGCCGGATACAAGCGGCGGTAATTGGCGATCTTCGCGATCCATTTGTAGTTCTCGTGGCACATGTTGAAATTATTGACGCGGGCGCGATTGGTGACGCCGTTGTCGGTCACATAGGCGGCGCTGACCATGTAGTCTTCGCGCACGTTCTTGTCGCCGTCAAAGGCGGTCTTGAAGCCCTGCTCGTCACCGTGATACAAACTGGGAATGCCCGGCCAGGTGAGCACGATGCCGGACGCCAGGCGCGTCTTGGCGTCGCCGTCGTTCCAGGTCGAGAGGCGCGGCTGATCATGATTGTTGAAAAATGTCAGCATGGTGTACTTGCGCTGATTGTCGGCCCAGTCACTGAAATCATAATTGATGTAGGCGTCGTAGGTGCTTTTCAATTTGCCGAGACTGCCGTTGTTCTGGTCCGCAATGGCGGGGCGGAAGAAATCGAAATACGAGCGGTAATCCACGCCGGAGTTCAGGCAAAAATCGACGCCATTGGCATTCTTGCCGGTCATCTTCTTGGCATAATCAAACGAGGTGAAATATTCGCCAAACATGAAGAAGTTGCTTTTCGCCAAAGAGTCGCGGCCAAAATCGCGCGAGGCCGGGCACCATTTTTGGAAATAGTAGACCAGCATTTCCATCGGCGTGTCTTCGCGAATCGCATCAATATCTTGACTCATCAGGGCCTTGAACCCGTCCAGATGACTGGCAATGCAGCTGGCGCGCTCGGTGGCGAAGTCGTCATAGCCCACGCCGGGAAACTCGCCCAGCCATTGCTGCCATGAGCTGTCAAACGAACAGTTGCCGTTGTGATGGAAATCATCGGCGAAGAAGCCGCCTTGGCCGGTATCAGACACGGGGTTGCCGCTGGTATCGTAGTTGTTGCCGTAATCACCGATGGGTGAATAGGTGTTGTTGACGGTGTAGTCCAGATGCGTTTCGGTGTTGGTGTAATAATGCAGTGTGTGCTCGTTGGAATGCATATGAAAGGTCGGCCAGTCGTACAGGCCGCCGGAACCATACAGCAGGTTGCCGCCGTGATTCGAAACTTCATCCACGCACAGGTACAGGTCGTTTTGGTGGAGGGCGTCGGCCATGTTGCGGAAGTCAGTCAAGGTGCCCCAGCGCTTGTCGAACAACGTCCGGTCGATCTGGCCGTAGCCATGATAGTCATTCCACTTGTTCTGAAAGACCGGCGAAATCCAGATCATATCGACGCCGAGGCCCTTCAAGTAGTCAGCTTTGCGGCGCACGCCCTCGAAATCGCCGCCGTGCCGCATAGAGCGGTCGGTCACGTCATAGCCGCCATAGGCCAGCTCATTATTGGTGGGACAGCCGTCAAAGAAACGGTCGGTCATCAACTGGAAACAGACCGACGAGCGCCAGTCGGTTTTTGACGGGCGATAGACATGCCCGGTCCAGTTGCTGCGCGTGTTCCACGTTTGATTGGCCGCGGTCAACGGCGCGCCGGTTAGTTGTTGCACCCACAAAACAGCCAGGACAAAAAGACAGACATAGGTACGCATGCGGATCTCCACAGTTAACTGACGTAGCCCCATTGGGCGATGAAAAAGACGGTATTGGTGCGCCCGGCTTGCTGCGCGTGCTGGCGGACGGCTTGTTGCAATTGCCGCGTGGCATCCGCGGCGCGCTCTTCAACGCGGTTGGCCATGCTGGGCGGGCCGCAGGCGCGCACGATGCCGTCGCGTTGCTGATAAAAAATGGTTGCACGCGCGAGCTGGCGCGGGGCATTGGTGCCGCACTGCGCCCGCGTGGCGATAATCACGCCGGCGTCAAAGGGTTCCCACAGGCGATGCTGCTGCGCGCCGAAATAGACATACGCGCCAAAGCCACCCGGGCAGGGCGCAAGTGTGTGCGTGCTACGCCCGGCGACCGTGGTGTTGGTGACGGCGCCATAGCGTTCGGCGCGGCGCAGAAACTCAAGCTCGACGCGCGCCGTCGTCACCGTTGCACCCTTGACCACCTGCGGCACAAAGACATACAGGCAATTGGTGTAATAGCAATGCCAATTAGTCGCATGGGCCGCACCGGCGGTGAGCAACAAGATACACGCGCTGATGAGCGGAAATTGTTTCATGTTAAAATACCATATTCGTAACGTTATTATAACATAATGGCAGTGCGCCCGCAAGCGCGGCGTGCGGCGCGCGGTGGGGGCAAGTGATCAAGCATGTCTGCGGTGCGCCGGAGACCCCCACGACCTTGCGTCGTGGGTGAATGAGATTGAGTACAAACGCGCGCCGCCCCTTCTCCCCGCTTCATCTTCTTGCTGCGTCTGCCGGCTTGTTGCTGTAAAGTGGGAGTTGACTAGCGTCGCGAATCTGCCGCAGACGCTGCATTCGCCGCACGGAGGCGGCTCCCACCTTACTTTGCATGCAGAGACCCCCACGATCCCGCCAGCGGCGGTGATCGGTGGGGCGCCAGATGTGAGTAAAAATGCGCGCCGGCGTTCCACTCAATCTCTGCGTCCGCTGAGGCAAGCACGGTGGGGCGCAACAACAAATACCAATTGCCGGATCTGGATTTCAGTGGCATTGGCGGTCGCGTTGCACTTTTCGTATACTAGCCGCAACCTGCATACCTTGGAAGGCACCATGACCAGACCGGACGTTCTGCAACTCGAGGGCGCGTGGCAACTCGTCGACACACCGTTGGGCACGACCACGCCGGACGCATTGCCCGCACCCGCTGCCCGTGCATGGCTGCCCGTGCCCGTGCCCGGCGCCGTCCATCAAGCCTTGCTCGCTGCCGGCAAAATCACCGAGCCGCTGACCGGCATGAACAGCCATGCCTGTGCCTGGATTGAGCAGCGCGCATGGTGGTTTCGCCGTGCGTTCAGCGTGTCCGCAGCGCAACTTTGCGCCGACCGGCTCGAACTCGAACTGCATGGCTTGGATGCCCAGGCAACCATATTTCTGAATGGCCGGCAGATCGGCACGCACAGCAATGCATTCCGCCCTTTTATTTGCGAGATCAAGGCTGAGCTGCTGCCGGGTGAGAATGTCCTGCTGGTGCGCCTGACCACCGGCCTCGATGCCGTCAGCGACGCCGAAGTGCAGTCGACCAATGGCGTGCTGCCCTGCACGGAAGCCAACAACGGCCGGCCGGATCGCGGGGATGTGCGGCGCAGCTTCGTGCGCAAGCCGCAGTATGTGTTTGGCTGGGACTGGTGCCCGCGTGTCGGCAGCGTCGCCATGGCCGGCCCGGCCTTCCTGCGCTGCGTCCACCACGCATGCATTCGCGAGGTGCAGCTCAACTGCCAGCAGATCACCGGCAGCACGGCCATGTTGGCGGCAACGATCACGCTTGACTGGCTCGATCCGTATGCCACGACACCGGCCGAAGTGACCATCACGCTGACGGATGCGGCCGGCGTGCGCACCACGCGGCGCCAGTCGATCCTGCTCAAATCCGGGCTCAACTTTGTCAGCATGCCCGTGCAGCTCGACGCCGCGCGGCTGTGGTGGCCGGCCGGACTGGGTGAACAACATTTGTATGCCGTTGACGTGGCCGCCCGCATCGGCGTGCGCCGGTTGATCCATCCGCGCTTTCGTTTTGGCGTGCGCACGATTGCGCTCGACACCACGGCCACATTCGCCGTGGTGGTCAACGGCCGCACGATGTTTTGCAAAGGCGCCAACTGGATTCCAGCCGACGCCATCTATGCGCGTGTCACGCCGGCGCGCTATGCCGCGCTGCTGGACGCCGCGCGCGCGGCGCAGTTCAACATGCTGCGCGTCTGGGGCGGCGGCTGGTACGAGCCGGCCGTGTTTTATGAGATGTGCGACGCGCGCGGCCTGCTGGTCTGGCATGATTTCATGTTTGCCTGCGCGCCGTATCCGGATCACGCGGCGTGGTTTACTGACGAGGTAGCGCGGGAAGCCGACTATCAGACGCGGCGCTTGCGCAATCACGCCTGCATGGCACTGTGGTGCGGCAACAACGAAAATCACACGGCGCTCAAGGAATGGTGGCACGACCGCACGCGCGCGGGCACGCACCTGTACAACTATGTACTGCCGCAGATCATCCAGCGCAATTGCCCGGAGATCCCGTATTGGAACAGTTCGCCGTATGGCGGCGCGCTGCCCAACGATGAAGCGGCCGGCGACGTGCATCATTGGGGGCCGTGCATGATGAATGCGGACATGCTGAAACGCATCACGCCCGAGGAATACGACGGGTGTCAGGCGCGCTTTTTGTCGGAATTCGGGTATGTCGGCGCATGTGGGCGGCGCAGCACGGAGGAATACCTTGGCGGCGCGCCGCTCGACCCGGCCAGCGCCGTGTGGCAGCACCACACCAATGTCTTTGAGAAAAACACCGTCGCCGCCGGCATTCGCAAGCATTATGCCGATCCGGAAGCCATCGGCATCGACGAGTACCTGCTCTACAGCGGCCTGTGCCAGGGCTTGATGTATGCGCATGCGCTGGATTCAACGCGCTATCGCGAGAACTGCCACGGTTGCCTGTTTTGGATGTTCAATGACTGCTGGGGTGAAGTCGGCTGGACCATTATCGACTACTATCTGCGCCGCAAGATTGCCTATTGGTTTGTGCGTCGCGCCTATGCGCCGCTGCGCCTGATCGTGCGCGCCCACGGCAAAAACCTGCGGGGCGTGCTGGCCAACGACACGCCGGCCGCCGTGCGCGTGCAGCTCGAATACGGCTATATGGCGCTGGATGGCCGGGTGCGCGATCTGCGCCGCGCCACCGTGACGGCGCCCGCGCTGGCGCGCACGGAGTGCTGTGATTTTGCGCGTGGGGCGCATGATCCGCAGCGCGGCATCTGGTTCGTGCGCTGCCGCAACCACGCCGAGGTGGCGCCGGCCATCCACCGCGCGCTGGATTTTCGCCAGTTGGCCGCGGCCGATCCGCAGCTCACCCTCCGCATTGTTGCGCGCGGTCGCACGCAATGGCGCGTGCAGGTCGGCGCGCGGCAGTTTGCGCATGCCGTGCATTTTGTGCTGCCGGATGGCTGTCTGCCGTCGGACAATTATTTTGATCTGCTGCCGGGCGCCACGCGCGAGATCACCATCAGCACGCCGCGCGCGCTGACGGCGCAGCAGATCAAGGTAAACGTGGTCATGCCGCGGCTCTGAACGCTGAACCTTACTGAATATCCAATATCGAACACTCAATATCCAAGGTCGAAGTGTCTGCACAGAACGTCATCATTGGACATTCCTATGCTATGAAAATGAATTGCCGCAATTCATTTTGCACAAAATGATTTTGCCGCAAAACCATTTTTCCCTGAACCCCGAACCCTGCACCGCTGCTGAATATCCAATATCGAACACTCAATGTCCAAGTGTGAAGTATCTGCGCAGAACTTCATCATTGGATATTCCTTGTTGGATATTCGATATTCGCATTCCCTGAATCCTTTCGTCTGGCTGCGGCGCGGCGGGCGCCGCGCCATAATTTGTTTCGCCGCGAAAGAAATTTAGGGGCTTACCCGCCCAGCACGCTTGGCTGCACCAGCCAGTGCAATGCCCACGCGCGATTGTCATCGCGCATCAGGCAGGCGACGCCGGCCTTTTCGAGCGCGAGCACATGCGGCTCGGTTTGGCCGGTGATGAGCAGGGAGGCCAGGCGAATGAGGTGTGGAAAATGGCCGACCAGCACGAGGTCATGCGCCGCCTTGGCCAGGCGCTTGGCCCACAAGGCCGGCTCGGCATCCGGTGCGAGATCCGGGCCAACCTCGACCGTTGCGCCGCGAAAAGGGGCTGCGATGATTGCCGCCGTTTGCGCGGCGCGAGTTTTGCCGCTATGGTACACATGTGGCGCGCGGCAGACCAGCGTGCGCGCCAGCCACGCCGCGACGCGTTCCGCTTCGGCGCGCCCCACGTCAGTCAGCGCGCGCGTTGCATCAGCCTCTTTCATGGCGGCGTCGCCATGGCGGATCAGGTATAAATACATGTGGTCGCGTGCCTCGGTGGGGTGGTGAGCATCTTTACAAATGCGGGGTTACAATGGTATAATCACGCATTCTTGGTGAATAGTATTGTAACACAAACGTCTTTTGTTTAGCAACTCAATGGAGCAGACGACATGATCGAGGGTGGCAGGAATTTTATGGCGCCGGCGCTGACGCCCGCGGAACTCGCGTTTCTCACGGAGCAGGCACGCGTGGCGCGCGGGGATGTCTTGGTCATGACCACCCTGGCCACCTGCGGCCATCCCGGCGGTTCGCTGTCCTCCCTGGAGATGTACATCCTGCTGTGGCACTGCGCCAATGTCAACCCGGCCGAGCCGCGCAATGAGACGCGCGACCGGATCGTGGTCAGCCATGGCCACACGTCACCGGGCGTATACGCCGTGCTGGGCCGGCGCGGCTTCTTTCCGGTGGCGGAAGCCGTTGCGCACTTCCGCCAGACTGGCAGCGTCTTCGCCGGGCATGTCGAGCAATGCGTGCCGGGCGTCGAATGGGATACCGGCAATCTCGGCCAGGGTTTCTCGGCCGCGGCCGGCTTTGCCTTGGCGCGCGAGGTGCGCGGCCTGGCCTATCGCGTCTTCTGCCTGATGGGCGACGGCGAACAGCAGAAAGGGCAGATCAGTGAGACCCGCCGGATTGCCAAAAAATTCGTCTTGAAAAATTTCATCGCCCTGATTGATCTGAACCAGCTACAGATCAATGGTGCGACCGCCACGGTCATGCCCCAGCACATTCGCGACAATTGGGCGTCCGACGGCTGGCACACGCGCGAAGTTGACGGCCATGATTTCCAAGCCCTGTACCAGGCCGTGCGCGCCGCCTTGGCGCACAACGAGCCCACCGTGCTGCTGGCCAACACGGTCATGAGCAAGGGCATTTCGTTCATGGAAGGCGATGCGCACTGGCACGGCGCCACCTTGCCGGACGACAAGTGTCGCGCGGCGCTCAAGGAACTCGGCCTGCCCGATGAGTTGGACAAGTACAAAGCGCTGCGCGCGCAACCGCAGACCATGCGCATGGCGGATTATCATCCGGCGCATCCCGCCATCACCTTGGCGGGCGGCACGCCGCGCACGCTGGGCGCCAGCGAGAAGAGCGATTGCCGCAGCGCCTGGGGCACCGCCCTTGCCGACGTTGCCGGCGCAAATCTGGCCGACCCGCTGGCCACGCCGATTGTCGTCCTTGATTGTGACTTGAAGCCCAGCGTCAAGACCGGTGACTTCGCCAAACTGGCGCCCCAGCGCTTTTTCCAGTGCGGCATTCAGGAGCACAGTGTGGCGACCATTGCCGGCGCGCTCTCGAGCTGCGGCGTGCAAACCTTCTTCGCCGATTTCGGGGTCTTCGGCGTGGATGAAACCTACAATCAGCATCGCCTCTCAATCTTGAACGATGCCTCGCCAAAAATCGTCTGCACGCATTGCGGCCTGGATGTCGGCGAAGACGGCAAGACCCACCAATGCGTTGACTATGTCGGTGTCTTTCGCAACCTGCTCGGCATGCAAGTGATCGTGCCGGCCGATGCCAATCAAACTGACCGGGCGACGCGCTACCTTGCGACCAGCAACCGGCCGGCCTTGCTCGTCATGGGCCGCTCGAAACTGCCCATGGTTCTGGCCCAGGATGGCACGCCGTTCTTTGGTGACAACTACACCTTCCGCTATGGCGCGGCAGACTTGGTGCGGCCCGGCACGGACGCGGCCATTGTAGTGATGGGCGCCTTGTGCCTGAATGCCGTCAGCGCCGCGGACGCGCTGGAAAAAGAAGGCATTCGCGCGCAGGTGCTGCACATCGCGACGCCCTTGGCGCTCGACGCGGACGCCATCAAGGCCGCGGCCGCGACGGGCGTGATCGTCACCGTCGAAGATCACTTGGTGCGCTCGGGCCTTGGCATCAGCGTGGCTGAAGTGCTGGCGCAGCAAGGCGTCGCGTGCAGCGTGCGCATGTTGGGCGTGACCCAGTACGCCTCCAGCGGCGTGCCGGCCGAATTGTACAAGGAATATCACTTGGATGCGGCCGGCATTGCACGAACGGTCGCTGAGGCCGTGCGCGGCAGGAAGTCTGGGATTTGAGATTTGAGATTTGAGATTCAAAGCGGAATGAGCAACCGGAGGTACACAACCGCGGCGTGCCGCGCAGCACTGCTGCTGTGCGCGTGGGCCGTGACCGCGAGCGCTGATCTGGCGCCTGTCGTGACCTTTACGCCGGGCGCCTACATCACCAACTGGCTGCTGGTCGGCACCTTCCCCAACAAGCCGCGCGAAGGCGACACCAACATGCTGCGGCTTGGCTTGGTCACCGACTATCTGCAGGGCATCGGCGGCGAATCGCAAGCCGTCTTCTCCACCACCATGACCATTCCCGGCCGGCCGTGGGTGCTTGTTACCAACATTGTCTCGACCAGCGGCGAAATTGATCTCGACAGCCTGTTCGGCATGCCCGAACAAGTGGTCGCGTATGCAGCCGCCACGCTGGATGTGCCGGCCGATGAAACCGCCTATTTGCGCATCGGCTCCGACGATGGCGTGCGTGCGTGGCTTGACGGCACGCCGGTGCTCGAGGTAAATCAAGAGCGCGGTTATGTGCCGGATGAAAGCTGGACGCGCGTGTGGCTGTCTAAAGGCCAGCATCGCCTGCTGATCAAGGCGGAAGATGTGTTTGGCGCCTGGAAGTTTTCGGCGCGCTTTGTCACGCGCAGAACGCACCGCCAGCTCTTGGCCCGGACCATCAGTGAAGAGTTGGTGGTTGACCTGCTCTGCGCGACCGCGGCGTGGCAAACGGTGCGTGCGCAATTCTCAACCGTGCCATCCTTGACGGATTTCACCTACCATATCAGCGGCGCATGGATTGCGGGTGCCGTCACCCAGGCGTTCATTGCCAAACCGAGTGCTACGGTGGCCGTGCCGGAAGCATTGGCACTCCTGCCAAGCTGCCGGCTCGAGGCGCGCACGGAAGGTTTGCCCGGTACCGAGCCGCACGTGGCGATGACAATCTATGCCGTGCCGCTCATGACGGTCCTGACCAATTTCAGCGCGCAGGCCGCCCAGATCATGCAAACCTTGTCCGCCACCAGCAGCACCGCCCGCCTGGCCGCCAAACATGCCGGCTTGCTGCGCTATTATTTTGACTTGGCCAACAGCGCCTCAAATGTGGATCGTTGCAGCACGGATGTGCCCGCCCAGAAATTGCTGACGGAAATCGAGCGCATTCTCGAACAGCTGCAGTGTGGCCAGGATTATTTCGCCGGCCAGCGCCGCGCCTTTCTGGCCGCCTATGTCTCGCCCGATGACGGCTCCGGCCAGCCCTTCATGGTGGATCTGCCGCCGCTCTACAATCCCAGCCAGCCTGCGCCGCTGGTCGTCTTCCTGCATGACACCGACGAGGACTTCTCCACCCTGTTCCCGCGCCAGGAAAAAGGGCCGACCTATATCGCCGTGCGCACGCATGGCCGCGGCCGCATGGGCGGCTATGTCGGCCTGGCCGCGCGCGATGTCCTGCAGGTCATTGAATATATGACCAACTTCTATGCCGTCGATCCGGATCGCGTCTATCTCGTCGGCAATGGCATGGGCGGCTATGGCGTCTGGCATTTGTCGGTGCTCTGGCCGCAATTGTTTGCCGCGTGTGTCCCGCTGAACGGCTATTCCGCGGATTTGACCTTGGCCAATGTGCGCAACTTGCCGCTGTGGATCATGCACGGCGAAAAAGACTTGGTCGTGCCGGTCGAGTTCTCGCGCGCGGCGGCGGCATACCTGATGGCGCGCGCCTATCCGACGCTCTACACCGAGCTGCCCGATGTCGGCTACCGCTTGCAGAGCTCGGCCGAAAATCTGCGCGTCTTCGACTGGCTGGTCAATCAACGTCGCGAACCGGCCCCGCCGGACGTGGTGCTCCAAAGTGTCTATCGCAACGATGCCCAAGCCTACTGGCTGCGCAGTCGCGGGCGCATCGACCCGCGCCAGCCGGCGACGGCCCAAGCGCGCTTCTTTTCCGCCAATGATCTGGTCATGTTTTTGGACAATGTCGCGCTGGCCGAGGTCGCCTTGCCGGCCCGTTATGTGGATGCCGCATCGCTGCTGTCCGTGGTCGTGAATGGCCGGACGCACGAAGTGGCCGCGCCCTTGCCGACCAACATTTTCATCGTGCATGCCAGCAACGGTTATAGCGTGGCGCGCACCGCCCCGCTGAGCGATGACGCCGTGCGCGCGTATCGTTCCGGCAGTTGGCAGTCGCTCTACGACGGCGAGCCGCTGCTGGTTGTGTATGGTACCGGCGGTGACCCGCGCTGCGTCTCCAACATGCTGGCCTGCGCCCATGCCATTGCGCGCTGGAGTTTTGTCGCGCGCGCGGCACAGCATGGCGGTTGTGCCGTCAAAGCTGATGTTGACGTGACCGATGCAGACGTCATGCGCTGCAATCTGATTCTCCTGGGCGGCGTCACCGAGAATAAAGTCGTCGCCAATTATGGCGCGCAGTTGATCACCAAATTGAGCGCGCGCGAGGTGCAGATCAACGGGGTTGCGGAACCATTAACCAGCAACGGCCTGTGGCTGTGTCAGTATAATCCGGCCGCGCCCCAGCGCTTGCTCTGGATTTGGGCATCTTCGGAACCGGCGTTTTTTGACGCGCAGGCCGCCTGGTTGCAAGATTGGTTTTACCCCGCCGACGACCCGCCGGATCTCCTGTTGCTGCGCGTCGCCAGTGCCCACTATCTGCGCGCCATGCATTTCACGGCCAAGTGGGCTTGCGACCAGGGTGAATGCGATTCCCCGCTGATCCGCCGCATGCGCCGGCCGCGCGAGTTCCTTACCCGGGCGTGCGGCCAAGCCCTCCAAAAAACGACCGGCAGCGACTTTGCCTGGCTGCCGGATGTGGTGACCAGCAACACCGCCGGCATGCTCGACATGCGCGCGGCCGAGGCGACCACGCTCTTGATCAAAGGCCAGACCATCATTGTCTGCGATCTCTATGGCAACGATCTGCTGAGCTTGCGCGACCCGGCCAGCGCCGCACCCTTGATCGGCGGCGGGCGCTTGTATCCCACGCCCTTGGATGTCATCAGCAATGCGGTCTATCGCGTCGCGGTCATGCCGCGCGCACTGCGTTCATTATCAGATGCCGCCAAGGGCCGCACGCTGCGCGCCTCCTATCACGAAGCGCAGGCACGCGACACGCTGCGCCTGTTGCTCGAAGAAGCCCTTGCCCCGCTCCAACCGGAATAACACCGTGCCTGCACTCAATCAAGGCTGCCGTAAAGTCAGTATTCAGTGTTCGGTATTCGGTGTTCGGTATCCAGCATTCAGCATCCAGCATCCAGCATCCAGCATCGTTTGCGGATTGCTTCGTGTCTGCGTGCCTTCGTGTCTTCGTGTCTTCGTGGCGAATATTCTGCGCAGCGGCGGCGCGGCCCGGCCGCTGCTGTGGCTGGCAGCCCTGCTGCTGGTAGGCTGCACGAGTTATCGCGTTGCACCGCCCGCGAAGCTTGCGCCGAACGCGCTGGTCGTCGCGCCCTTTGTCGAAACAATCGGCCCCACCAACGCGACGGTCGTCTGGGAAACGCGCAACAATGTTTATGGCTGGCTGACGCTCGCCGCGCCCGACACCAACCACCAAGTGCGCAGCGCCGCGTGCGGGCACATCCAGCGCGTCACCCTCAGCGGCTTGACTCCGGGCGTCGCCTATCAGTATCGCGTCAGCGGCAGTGATCAGCCCTGGCAGCGTTTCACCACCTTGGATCCCCATCGCTCGAACTTCGTCTTTGTCGTCTTCGGCGACAATCGCACGGGCAACAAACCCTTCGCTGAAATCGCCCGCCGCATCACCAAGATCCCCGCCGATTTCGCCATCAACACGGGTGATATCGTCGGGCAGGGCAGTCGGCATCAGGATTGGTTCGCGGATTGGTTCGTGCCCGGCGCGCCGATCCTGGCCGCCATGCCGGTCTTGGTCGCCTGGGGCAATCACGAGGAACCCCACGTGACCGGCAGTTGGCTGCAGATCTATTACCGCGCCCGCTCGCAATTCCATGGCCAGGCCTACTTCAGCTACCGCCAAGGCCCCGTCCATTTCATCCACCTCAATTGTTACGAACCGCTGGATCTGGATTCGCCGCAGTACCGCTGGTGTGCGCAGGAGTTGGCCGGCAGCGATGCGCCCTTCATTGCTGTGGCCTATCATGTCTCGCCCTTGACCGGCAGCAATCATGCCCGCGACGGCAATGTGATCGAGTTCCGCCGCGACCTTGTGCCGCTGCTGGCGCGCTACAATGTCTCCCTGTCGTTGACCGGCCATGACCACCTTTACAATCGCAATGCCTATGCCGGCACGGCCTATGTGATTGCCGGCAGTTCCGGCGCGCCGCTCTATTCCGGCCGCGTTTTTGCCAATCCATTTTCAGTGCTGGCCACAACGCTGTACCATTACGTGGTCTGCACCGTCAGTGCCACGCAACTGACCGCGCGCGTCTACGGCGAGCAGGGCGCACTGATTGACGCCTTCAGCACGGCGCCGCGTCCGCGCCGTGGCGCGCCACCGCCGGCCGTCGCCAGTTTCGACCCGCCGTTGCACGATTACATCGAGCACGAAACATTCAACGGCCAAGTCTACATCCGCAATTTCAGCGCCGCCACCGTGGTTGGCACCATCAACATTGACGCGCCGGCCGCATGGCACCCAGACCTTCTTCGTGCGCGGCGACGAACCCGTGCGCACACTGCCGTGGCGCGTCTGGTCGCGCGACGCCGTGCCCGGCGCCTATCCCGTGACTATGCGCGTCTGCCTGCCGGACGTGACCAACGAGATGCGCTGCACCCTTGATGTGCTCGGCCTCGAACAGGGCGTGGCGTATTGGGACTTCAGTGATGCCGCTCACGCGCTGAGCTGGTCGAATACCGCGCGCAGCGTGGTGCAGAACGGCGTCTGGTGCAGTGTCAGCGCGAAAAAACGACTGCCCGTCTTGTGGGCGCCGACCGAGCCGATCGCCACGGCCGGCGAGCTGGATGTCGCATTTTGCCGCATGCGCCTGAGCGGCCCGAACATCAGCACGACCGTGCGCCTGCGCTGCACGCTGAGCGAGGCCGGCAAGGAATCGGTCGTCGAGCAAAGCGTGCAGGTGCCGGTCAATGATCAATGGTACACGCACATCTTCCCGTTTGGCCGCGCGACTGACTGGCGCGGCACGCTCACCCGCATCGAACTCATGCCCGTCAGCGATCCGGCCATCCAGATCACGCTGGATGCGGTCGGCATTGTCCAACCGGCACGCCAGGCGAAAGATGGCCGCTGACCTTCCACAGAATCCACCACGGACGCACAAGCCCGGCGTTGTCTGGTTCACCGGCCTGTCCGGTTCGGGCAAGAGCACGATTGCGGAAGATGTCGTGCAGGCCTGTGCCGCGCAGGGCATCGCGGTCGAGTATCTCGACGGCGACCGCGTGCGCGCCATGTTTCCCGCCACCGGCTTTACGCGCGTTGAGCGTGACGAACACATTCGCCGCATTGGCTTCGTCGCCCATCTGCTTGAAAAGCACGGCGTGCTGGTAGTCTGCTCGTTTGTCTCGCCGTATCGCGAAGCGCGTGACGCCGTGCGTGCCATGTGTTCGCGCTTCATCGAAGTATACGTCGCCACGCCGCTCGAAGAATGCGCGCGCCGCGATGTCAAAGGCTTGTACGCCCGTGCGCGCCGCGGCGAGATTCAGAATTTCACCGGCATCAGCGATCCGTACGAACCGCCCGCACAGCCGGAATTGACGCTCGATACCACCAAGCTGACCGTCGCCGCCGCCGTCGCAAAAGTCCTGCAGCGCATCGCCGCGCCCGGGAACGCCGTCTTCCGCGCCGCTGGCGGGATCCACGCCGCTGGCGGGACTAGCCAGCCAGCTCCAAGCAGCCCGATCGGCTGAAAGCGCCGCCGCTGCCCCGGGAACGCCGATCTCCCGATCGGCAGAAATCCCCGCAGCAGATTTTATCTGCGGAAAAAGAAATTAACAAAGAGTAAAGGAGCAAATGAGAAGCCGCAATCAGCAATCAACATTTTTGTGTTCTGCAACCCACAAACTGCGGCCTGCTCCATACCTCATTTACTACGTTACTCATTGTTGGTTTATTTAGTTTTGAAATTCTGCACTGCATCTGCGTAATCTGTGGACAATTCCGTCGCCGTGCCGCCGCCGCTGCCCCGGGAACGCCGATCTCCCGATCGGCTGAAAGCGCCGCACCAGATTTTATCCGCAGATGGCGCAGATGCCGCCGATTATCAAGCTGAGAATGCAGCGCGGCATCATGATTTGTTGTGCTGCAAAAGAAATTTACAAGGAGTAAAGGAGCAAATGAGAAGCCGCAATCAGCAATCAACATTTTTGTGTTCTGCAACCAACAAGAAAATGCCGTCTGCTCCATACCTCATTTACTCCTTGTAATAATGCCGCGCCGCCGCCGCTGTCCCGGGAACGCCGATCTCCCGATCGGCTGAAAGCGCCACACCAGATATTTTCCGCAGATGGCGCAGATGCCGCCGATTATCAAGCGGAAAATGCAGCACGGCATCATGATTTGTTGTGCTGCCACAGAAATTACTCTGATTTGTTTTGCTGCCAATGGTTTGCCGCTCCCTTGTTTGCATCTGCGTAATCTGTGTAATCTGCGGACAATTCAGCCGCCGCGCCGCAGCTGCTGCTGGGTTTTAGGTTGAAAGGTTTTAGGTTGCAAACTCACCTCTGTAATGTGGCCACGCGCTGCTGCTGAGTATAAGGTTAAAAAGTTTCAGGTTTTAGGTTGCAGAGAGAGTCCAGAACTCCTGACATAGGGTGTTCGAAAATGTCCGCTTT
>JAPLST010000304.1:7488-10256 GCA_026398485.1 bacterium | reverse complement strand
GCGTGTGCGCGCATGCAGCAACGGCGGTCAGGGCCTGACCGCCCTACCTCACCTTCCGGCCACGCACGCACAGGATTCACAACAGATTTGGCTACGTCAGGTTCGCATTTTCCCTTATATCGGAATTTTAGGACTTTCAGCGAGCGCTTGACAGCATCGGGTCAATCAGCTACAGTAGGTGCAGTTCGATTGTCTTTGAGTAGATACAATCTAAAATGAATAGTTCGGCACACCGAGGTGCAAGATGCGGATTGAAGAAGAACATACGGATGTCCTGCAGAACATAGAGATGGCCGTTGCAATCCTGTACCGGCGTCACCCGGACATGACGGATTACGCGGTCTTGCGCACGTATGAGGCGCTGGTGCAATGCTACACCGCCGAAGTCAGGGGCCGCGACGCCAAAACCGAGGCGCCGTCAGGACTGGAGGCCGAATTGCTGCGGGATGTCAAGGCCATGTGCGAGTGGCGTCTGGGCCGGGCCACATTACCAGGGGCCACGACGGACATCCCAGTGGGTAAAGCGCTGGATGTGCCCACGCTGCTCCTCTGTCTCAAGCGGCTGGTGCAGTCTGTGCAAATGTGGACCAAGAACTGCGGCCGGCAAGGCTATCTCAATTTTATGACGCAATTCATGCCCTGAGGAGCCACCAGCGCGCCGGATTTTGGTTGGAATGCCGCACCATAAATTCCTTCGTCGCGAAGGAATTTCTTGACTCTTTGTTGAAAATGCACAAAGGAACATGGATGCTGCGTTTGGTATCCGTCATGCTGATCATGCTTTTTGCTGCATGTCAGCGCACACCGCAACCTGCCGCGCAGCCTCGTGCAGCGCACGCGCCGGCGCGCTCACGTTCCGCTGATGCAAATCGCGCCCTGCCAACGCGCGCAAATCTTTTCACGCCGGTCGTCCTTGGCACACCCCAGCCAACCGGGCTCGTCAACGGTGTCGTTCTGTTCGACAATGGCAACGCAGCCAGCGGCGCGACGGTCTGGGCCGAGGAAGTTCTGCGCACCGAACCGGATGAGTGGAACAAAAAAGAATCAAGCGCGACAAATGCGTTGCCAGACACAAAAACTGTAGCAAATGCCGATGGCGCCTTTGCCATTACAACCATCAAAGGCGCTACACGGTTTGTGGTGAAAGCGTTGTGCAGCGGATTTGCGGTCAGCATGGCCGGGCCGTTTGAACGCGCCACGCTGCCCAAGGAACTTGTACTCACCATAAAAACTGAGGGTGCGCGCTTGACCGGGCAATTCCTCATGCGCGGTGGCATGCCGGCCACGAATGTGACGGCGCACTATTATTTTTCTGTGCAAACACATACCTTGGAATGGCGCAAAGGGGAAATATATTTGCCGTTGACGATTGAAGCCGACGGCACGTATCTATCCGGCATCATTGCGCCGGGGGCGTTGTCTTTTTCCTTTGATGCGCCGGAACATCTCCGCGAAAAGCGCGAAAGAATTATTCGTGAGAATCAGCTCGAAACACTCGACGTGGTGTTTAGCGAGATACCGGTCATAACCGGCAAGGTCATTGACATAGCCACCCACATGCCAATCCCGGATGTGCTGATTATGCCCGGTTCTGAATATGGCCAGCAGAGCAGCACCTGTTCGCAATTCTCGGATGCGAACGGCCTGTTTTTGGTGCGCATGAGCAACGAGGCCTCCTTTCTCAGATTTACGCACATCCTTTATGCACCCAGCCTGTGCTATGTGCCGTACAGCCGAACAATCCAATTACCGTCGCCGGTTGTGTACATGTCTGCCGGTGCGCAGGTTCTCGTCAACGTGGTTGAAGCCGATGGTTCACCCGCAACGAATTGCATGGTGCGCCTCGAAGCCAACCGCGCCACCATTATTGAGCGTCATCAAGAGTCTATGATCCAATCCGTAAGCGCGGGCCAGACGCTCTTCAACAATGTACCGGTGCATATCAGCCCGGTAACGGCATACGCGTGCGGCATGGATGGCAGTGATGCGGCGCAAAGGTCTTTTGGTAGTGTATATGGCCGAGAAGATGCAAACATGGCGCGCAGTGAACCGCTCGCGCTAACGCCGGGTGCAGTGGCAACAACACTGCTGGTTTTGCCGCCGCGCGGCATGCTTGAGATTATATTTTCTCAACCGGTCAAGCGTGATCAGATCTGCATTACGTGCCGGTGTGCTGCGTCGAATGAGAGTTACCGCGCCTTTGACGATCATAACTTTGTTTTTGAAGCGCAGCGCGCATGGATAAACACCATGCCGACCGGCTGCTATGCAATTGACATCCGCAAATCCAGTGGTTTCAGCGTAAACGATGTGACCTATCTGAAAACAAATGTCACTATCATCGCTGACGCGCCGGTGCAACTGTATGTCAACAATGCCAGCAACGACACCGGCACCATTGAAGGCACGGTCACTGTCGGCGGCGTGCCGATAGATCACTTTATGCCCCATGCCGCGATTACGTCGTCCACGCCAGGTGAACGGCGTGCTTTGCAGTACGGCGCAGGCTACCAGGGCCATTTTTTAATTGAAGGTCTCGATCCGCAGTTGCGTTATGATGTTTGGCTTTCGCCGTTCACAATTCCATCCACCGATATTGTCATTACAGCAGTCGCGCCCAACGGCCCGCCCTTGAGCATAAATCTTCCGGCCGCATACCGCATTACCGGCCGCGTCGTTGATGCAAACAATCAGCCTTTGGAATGGTCTTTTCCTTACGCCATACAAGATCGAGACACGGGCGAATTTTGCCTCTCGCCGATGTTTCC
>JAPLST010000304.1:1884-7457 GCA_026398485.1 bacterium | reverse complement strand
CGTTTGAATTAGATATACGCGTGGACGGCTACCTGCCGGAAAGGCGCTCTGTCACAATTTCCGATCACGACGTTGACCTGGGCGATATTCTTATGGTTAATAAAGGACTGAAAATTACCGGCACCGTTGTTGACAAAAGTGGAAAGCCACTTGCCAATGTCCACATTTACGCCTATGGCAGCATCGCGCAACAAGATCCCAACTCTTCACCGCTCCACTTTGTTAGTAACGATAGTATTTCGGATGAGGAGGGGCACTTTCAGTGGAGCGGCATTCAGCCCAATGCGCAATTCAGCATTCATATAAGTTCACAGCGGAGCACCAAAGAGCTTCAAAAAGCCGGACCGTTTTCTACCGATGCCGATTTGGGCGCCATCGTCGTCACGCCTGAACTAAAGTAAAGCAGACAGAGAAGGTCGCGCAGTGGCCGCTGCCATTCTTGCACGCGTCTGCAGTTGCCGGCGCCGGTGCGCGGTGTCGCGCTTGACAAATGTACTCAAACAGCTTACAATTGTAATCAATATGAGTACGATAGGCATTTCTCCTGCGACGCGACCGGCTTCTGCGCCCGCACTCGCGCGGGTGCTGCTGGGCGCAACACGCAGCAAGGTGTTGGCGTTGTTGTATTGCCATGCCGAGCGCGGGTTCCACTTGCGCGAAATTTCCAGGCAGGCGTGTGCCGCTCTCGGCGCAGTGCAGCGCGAGCTGCGGCGGCTTGCCGATGCGGGCTTCATCACCCGAACGCGCCAAGGAAATCAGGTTCACTTCCAAGCAAACCCCGTCTGTCCTGTCTTTCCCGAACTACGCATGCTGATGGTTAAGACGGCGGGCGTCGCGGAGATCGTCGAACAGGCTTTGCATCCGCTGCGCATGCACATAAGTACCGCGTTCATCTTCGGCAGTCATGCAACGGGTGAGATCACTGACAAGAGTGATGTTGACCTGCTTGTGGTGGGGAACGTGGATGAGATTGGCTTGCATCGCGCAATCGCGCGGGCGGAACAGCGCATCAATCGAGCCGTGAACTACACGCTCTTGACGCCACGCGAGGCCACCCTGCGCGCAAAAGAAAAGACGGGATTTTTGGCACGCGTTCTCGCCGGCAGCAAGATCCTGATCATCGGAGATGCCCATGAGATACGATGAGCTGCTCAAGAGCGGCAGGATCAAGAAGCAGCGTATTTCCAAAGACGAGATTGCGCGTGCGATGGAGCGTGCCGCGCGAGATATCTCCACCGCGCGCAAGATTATGGCATCCGACTGGGACTGGGGCTTTGCGGTGGCCTATAACGCCGTGCTGCAAACCGCGCGCGCATACATGTTTGCACACGGGTACCGGCCGGCGAGTGCCGAGGGGCACAAAAACACCTTTGCCTTCATGCGCGTCGCGTTTGGCAAAGAATATGAAGATTTGATAACGTATTTTGACCGCATGCGCGGCAAACGCAACCAGGCAATATACGACGTCGCGGGGCTGATTACGGAGACAGAAGCCAAGGCATTGTTTGAGAAGGCGGTCTTTTTTGTAAACCTGATTACGTCAAAGCTGTCCACCCTGCCCCGTTGATAAGGGACAGGCGGAGAGCGGCGCGTGCCGTCTTCGCGACAGAGAGGGCCAGGCATTGTCAGTTGCCGGCGCCGGCGCGCGGTGCCAAAGCACAAATGCCGCAGAATTCTCTCGCAAAATTGTTTCGTCGCGAAGGAATATTCCTTTTTATTTGACATGGCAGATGAAAATGTGTACAATGTAATACAATGTTTACACAAGGTGCACTATGAGTACAGCCATTTCAGTCCGACTCCCCGAGCCGCTGGCGCGGCAACTCGCGGGCGTTGCCAAGGAGACCGAACGCTCGCGCGCCTACCACGTGCAGAAAGCACTTGAGGTCTATATAGCGGAGCATGCCGAGCTGCAAATCGCCGTGGATCGCCTGCGCGACCATACCGATGCGGTAATCTCCAGCAGAGCATTGCGGAGCAAGCTTGGCATCTAGAGTAGTGTCTCTAACTCTATCTTTACATTTGACCACTAAGGCAAAATCGCAAAAAATCCCCCACCCCCCTTTTCCAAAGGGGGACGGCTGCGACCCCCACCCCCCCTTTTCCAAAGGGGGACGGAGCGCTTGCGCAGGCGCTGCATGGTCTCCCTTTGGAAAAGGGAGATGCAAGAGGGATTTAGGGTATGACGAAGGCAGCCGGTTTGGACAGTTCTGAATTGTCAAGCTATTTATGAGACACTACACTAACATCACCTACAAAAGCTCGGTTGCGCGCGATCTGAAGAAGATCGGCAAGGATGTCGCGCGCCGCGTGCTGGATGATCTGGAACATGAATTATCCAGGAACGCGCATGCACAGCCGATATTGCGCGGTGCGTTCGCGGGTTTGCGCAAACTGCGGGTGGGTGATTATCGGGTCATCTATGCACTCCATGATGACACTGTGCTCGTTTTGCGTATCGGCCACCGCAAAGACGTCTAGCGATAGCGCTGAGACTATTGCCGGCGCTGCACCAGCCAGCCGACGAGCAGGCAGAGCGGCAGCAGGCCGCCTTCCGGCACGCCCAGCGGCAAGGCATACACATCGTAACGAAATTCCGACCAAGGCTGGCCGCCGGCGGGTGTGAGCGCAATCAAGGCCTGCGTCGCGCCGGGGGGCAGCGCCTGCGGCGAAATGAAAAACGTGTCGTCATACCAGCGCGTGCTGGCCGGCGTGTAACCAGGCAGCAGCCAGGTGCCGCAGAAGTTGCCATTGCAGTACACCTCGGCGCGTTGATTGGTGAGCGCGGCGTCGGCGCGGCGCTGCAGCATCAAGCCGGCGCCGCTGCTGACAGCAACCATAAACGAGTTCATGGCGGTATGCACCCGCCCGGTGTCGGTGATGAGCGTGGTCGCGAAATTGCCGGGATAGCCGGCGGTGAGTGAGTAGAGTGTGCTGGCCCCGTAATTGGTATAACTGTGCGCGGCTTCGCTGGCTGTATTGCCGACGTCCACGCTGTCGATCAGTTGCATGGCGGGGTCCGGCGTGCCATACCAGAACGCGAGGCTGGCATAGTTGGCGCTGGTATCATTCGCGTGACCGTGCTCAATGCCGGCGCGCAGGCGCGTGCGGAACGGAATGCGATCCGCCAGATGCAGCCGGTAGCACGCGGTCCAGTCGTTGCCGCCCGGTATCATGTGATTTTGATTGCCGTGGACCGGGCGGGAAAACGGGCCGCGGTCGAAGTACCAGCCGCCATTGTAGTAGTCCTCGGTGCCGGTGCCGTAAATAACGGGACTGCGGCAGTTGTCAACATAGAAGCGCTCGTCGCCTTCGAGATAGACGCGGCTGGAACCGGTGCCTTTCATGGCGTGAACGACGCCGACGAGATGGCCGCAGCCGGTCACATCGAGAAACATATAATCCTGGCCATCGCCGCCGATGACGTTTTTATTGGTGTAGCTGGCGAACAAGTGCCCGAAGTTTGCAAGTGCGGCGGGCAGGTCGCTGTGGCGCACTTCGCACCAGAGATTGGACGCCCAGGCATTGCCGGCGTTGGTCAGCACGATCGTGGCGGATGACGTGAACGGCATGGGGAAATAATTGTAGGCGCGCGCTTCGTTGGTCAGCACGCCGAGCATCAGGCCGTGCATTTCGCGCACACCGAACGGCATGCCGAAGAAAAAGCCGAGTGGCGCGGCCACGGCATTTGGCAGGCCATCCCAACTGGCCCGCATCCACACGCCGGACAACACATAATTTTCCGGCATGGTCAGATCGAGATAGGCGAAGGTGCGCGTGCCCGCCCACTGTTGATTGGAAATGCTGTAGCCGTGCGCGGCTTCGCTGGCCAATGCCGCCACCGACGTGCCCACATCCAGGGTGTCCTTCAGCACATCAACGGTGCCGGTTCTCGAGTACATCCAGTACGTAAATTCATTCCAGTCAATCGCGCTGCTGACAAAGGAGACCTGAACAGTAACCGATTGCTTGCCGCCGACCAAATTAGAGGCGATCTGAAAATGACTGTCATAAAAACAACTGCCATAGCCATTCGAATCGAACCAGACGCCGGCACTCGCGCCGTCAATGGACACATTCGCCTTTTGGTTCGCGATGCCATAGTCCATGCGGCGCACCAAGGTTGCGCCACTGGCATTTGATTGCACCGCCATGACAAAGCGCGAATAGCCCTTGTGCGCGCGGCCGTCATCCGTGACGGTAACCGGGTCGTTGTTCGGTTGCCCGAGCGAGGGCGTGACCAGTTGAATGCTCGAGATGCAGCGCGGCCCGCTGACAGCGGCGATGGTGACGGCTGCGCCGGGCGCGAGTGCAAAACTGCTGGTAATGGCGCGCGTGTTGGCATACGTCCCCACCGGTGCAGACGCATTGGTCCATTGGGTGCGCACATCACTCGAATTTTCCGCGCCGGTCCAGGTGACCAGCGATGTCGCGGCCGGCGCCGTCACAAAACCGAGATTGTAGTAGGGATTGCTGTCCGTCGTGGTGACGCGGCAGGCATTAGTAAAGGTGATGGGGAGATAGAGATAGAAGCCGCCGCTGGAATCAACATTGTTGCCGGCCAGCGGGGCGAGAAACGGCGCAATATTGCCCGCAAAGAGATTGTTAAACGTGGTGTTTACTTGCGGCGTGGTCGCGCCATCAAGATATACGCGCAAGAACGCGCCGCCGTTTTGGCCCGTGACCCACAGCCGGTACAACGCGCCTTGGCCGCTCAACTCCGCCATGACGTATTCACTGCCCGACTGATAGAGAAAATTGCCGCGGTCGTTATTGCCGCCGGTGCGATCCCAACTGGAGGCGCCGAGGCACCATTCGGCGGGCGACAACTGCGGCAGCAATTCAAGCTGGCGGTAGCGCTCCAGCCCCTGCGGGTCGGCGGTAGCCACGCCGGCGCCGAGAAGAATAATGCCCAGCGCTAAATAACGCCGGAGGTAGCTGATTGTCGAACGCAGGCGCAGATTCATGCTATATCCTTAGGTTATATTTCCACCGTTGTGCCGTTGGCGCGTGCAGCCTGCGTCAAGCCAGCCATCAATGTTAACTAGCAGTAAGTATAGCATAAACCAGCGCACGGGTCAAGCGGCAATATACAAGTATATACATGCGCTTAAACCGAAAAAGGAACTATGGAAGCGGTGTGTCGGCTGCTTGGAGTCCCGCCAACGGCGCATGCGCGTCAACTTAACAAGCACATGTGTCTGAAATTCCGTTAGAGGGGAAAAAGCGAAATCGACGTCGCCTAATCTGTTGTGGGTCCTGCGCGTGCTTGGCCGGAGGGTGAGGTAGGGCGGTCAGGCCCTGACCGCCGTTGCTGCATGCGCGCGCACGCCGGTGCTACCATGGCACAGCGACAACTGCGGCGGTCAAGGGCCTGACCGCCCTACCGGTCTGCGCGCTCGACGCCGGCAGCTCCCGTGGCAGGAGCGCCACAAGGGAATGCGGCTCCCGCATCTTATAGCGAAGTTTGAGGCACATCTGTCGTAGAAGCAGCTTCCAGCCGCTTAAGTTGACGCGCATGCGCCAACGGCGGGATAGTCAGTACGTCGGTGATCAGAAGGCCGATACTGGAT
>JAPLST010000304.1:0-1874 GCA_026398485.1 bacterium | reverse complement strand
ACTGGATGCTGGATGCTGCACCGAAAACTGAAAATCCACGCCGGTGGCGGGACTCCAAGCAGCTGAAAACCGAAAACCTCTGCAAAGCGGGATCTGCCTCCGTGCGGCGAATCTGCACGGTACACCGTAATTTGTTTCGTTGCGAACGGAATTAACATCGAACATTGAACATCGAACATCGAACATCGAACATCGAACATCGAACATCGAACATCGAACGGAAGGCGCAGTGCCGCACTACAAATTCGTTCGCCGTAAATTCTCGTGCCGCACGACAATTTAGAAAGCGTCCTGCGGCCGCTCACGCAGCCGTGCATCATATAAATTCGTTCGCCGCGAACGAATTTATACGCGGATCTGCGCGCCGAGTTGCGTCGTCAGCGCCACCGCAATGGCCTGGTGCGCCACGTCAATTTCCGCGTCCGTCAGCGTGCGGCCGGCAAGGCGATAGCCAATGCGATAAGCCATGCTCTTGTGCCCGGCCGGCACGTGTTCGCCGCGATAGACATCAAACAGCGTCACGGCCGTGACCAATGTTACGCCGGTACTGCCAATGACTTCCTGCACGTGCTGATGCGTGATGGCGTCGGGCACGACAAAGGCGATGTCGCGCTCGGCCAGCGGGAAGCGCGGCAGCGGCGTGAACCGGCGCAGCGGATGCGCGACGGCGCACAGCGGTTCAGCCAGCAGCTCGATGATGACGACCCGCCCGCGCAGATCCAAGGTGCGCAGCACGCGCTGTTCGAGTTCGCCAATGAAACCCACCACCGTTCCGTTCGCAAGGGTCACCGTGGCGGTGCGGCCGGAATGAAAGCCGGCGCGCGCCGCGGCCGCGCGCGTGGCCTGCGCGCCCATGCTGGCCAGCAGTCCATCGAGCACGGCGACGCCATCGCCAAAATCCAATTCGCGGGCACTGTCCCATACGCCTTTCTCGGTGGCGGTGCCCCACAGAATAATGCTGAGGCGCTCTTCTTCCTCGAAGCCCGCGCCCGCTGCCTTCGGGCGATAGACGCGGCCAAGTTCGAACATGCGCACGGCTGGCGCGCCGAACGCCGTGTTACGCTGCACGACCTTGATCAGGCCGGGATACAGCAGCGTTCGCAGGACGGATTGTTCCGTGGTCATGGCGTTGACCAAGCCAACCGTGCGCAATTCGGGCGCGTCGGTCGGGACGCCGGCGGCGGTCAAGGTGTCCGGCGAAATCAAGCTGGGGGTCATGGCTTCGTGCAGCCCGGCCCCAACCAGTGCGGCGCGCACCTGTTCGCGCCAGCGGATAATCGGCGCGGGCATGGCGGCGTCATGAAACGTGGCCGAGCTGTCGGTCGGCACCGTGTCATAGCCCAGCACGCGCACGATATCCTCGGCCAGATCGGGCGCCTCGGCGCAGTCAACGCGGTAGGCCGGCGGCGTCACCTGCCACAAATCTTCGTCGCATGCATCCACGGCAATTGTGAAGCCGAGTGCATCCAGCACATTGCGCGCGTCGTGCGCCGGCACGGCCAAGCCCAATAAACTGACGCAGCGCGAATAGCGGCAGGGGAAGGCCGCCGGCGTCTGCGTGTAATTCACATCCACGACGCCGCGCAGCGCGGTCGCGCCGGCGTGGTCGCACATCAACTGTGCCGCGCGCGCGCTGGCTTCGAGCGCCGCGCCACGCACGCCGCGCTCGAAGCGCGCCGAGGCCTCGGACTGCAAGCCCAGCAACTTTGCCGTGCGCCGAATGCACGGGCCGTCAAAATAGGCGCTCTCCAGCAGAATGTCGGTCGTCGCTGCGGTCACTTCCGTGTTCGCGCCGCCCATCACGCCGGCCAGCGCGACGGCGCGCGCGGCATCGGCAATGACCAGCATCTGCGTGTCCAGCCGGCGCTCGACAT
>JAPLST010000312.1:1395-3512 GCA_026398485.1 bacterium | reverse complement strand
GCAGGGTTGCCGCGCGCGTCGCCGCGCGCAACGCGGCCATGCATTCATCAAAGGACGCATGTTGAATCTCCCATGCAGGCCGCAGCGTGCGCGCGATCTGCAGCCAGGCGGATGTCTCCGGATCCGGCAACGTGTGATCCGTGCCGTGCGGGTAATACACCACATCGGTCGTGGCCGTCGCGGCAATGTGCTCGACGAGTTTGACAAACCATTCGGCTTTGGCGGCCGGTTGCTTGAACACGGCCGGGTCAAGTTTGACACCCAACGCCGAATGGATCGGCCATTGGCCAAACCAGCCAATACCATACCCGACGCGCTCGTTGATGCGATGGGTCAGCACGCGACTGCCGTCGGGCGCCTGCCAGACAAACTCATTGGGCAGGGTGGCATCCGAAATGCCACGCCACAGAATGGCGTTGTCAATGCCGAAGCCGCGCAACAACTGCGGCATTTGCGCGATGTGGCCGAACATGTCCGGCAGATAGCCGGTGCGTGAACATGCGCCGAACGCGCCGGCCTGCTGCGTGCCCAGCAGCAGATTGCGCACCAGCGCCTCGTCGCCGGCGATGAACTCATCCGGCAGGACATACCATGGCCCGACCGTGATGCGGCCCTGGGCGACCAGCGCGCGCAGCGTATCCGCCATTTCCGGGCGGAAATCGAGGAAGTCTTCAAGCACGATCGTCTGCCCGTCGAAGTTGTAGCAACGGTAGGCGGGGTCGCGCAACAGCAGCGCAGTAAGCTGGTCAAACAATTGCAGCAAGCGCATCTGGAAAACGCTGAAGGGCGTGTGCCATTCGCGATCCCAGTGGGTATTCGAGCAGACAAAAACGCGCAGACGGTGCATACTTCGGCTCCTTCGTTCAATGTTGCATCCATTATACAAAAATGCCGAACTGGTG
Source organism: bacterium (assembly GCA_026398485.1). Taxonomy (GTDB): domain Bacteria; phylum Auribacterota; class UBA3054; order UBA3054; family JAPLST01; genus JAPLST01. The sequence continues at coordinate 2,610 of JAPLST010000312.1, read as the reverse complement.
GAACTGGAAGGATGGATGAATGGATGGATGGATGGTGCAGGGGCAGTGTCGGCGGCAGAATCCACGCCGCCTGTCTACCGCCTGCCTATGCGTGCCGCACTTGCCTGCTCCATACGCGCCAGGTACGGCACTGGTAGAGGCGGCGTGACCACACCAAGCCGGTATTCGGCACGCGGTGATCGATGCAGCGCGGCACCGAATACTGCTCTCTCTCAAACCTAATTCTTTTCAACCTAAAACTCAGCAGATTTGGAATTTCAGAGGGTCACGGCTCACCACTGCACTTGACAAACGTCATCTGATGTTGTATAATTATTACAACAGCCGTGGAGACTGTGCAATGAACGAATCGAAATCTGAACCGTACCGTTTCGGCAGCTTCTTTGAGGCCTGTCGCCAACGTCGGCGCCTGACCTTGCGCGAATTCTGCAAACGCGCCGGCTGTGATCCGGCAAATATCAGCAGGATGGAACGCGGTTTGATCCAACCGCCCAAGGGCCATGTCATTCTTGAGCGTTACGCAACGGTCCTCGGCATCAGCGCCGGCAGCGATGATTGGTATCGGTTTTTTGATCTTGCCGCAGCAGATCAAGGCATAGTCCCCGCCGATATCATGCAAGACAAAGAGCTGGTGAAAGTGCTGCCCGTCTTCTTCCGCACCTTGCGTGGCGAGAAGCCAACAACAATAGAATTGCGGCGCATCGCCGAGAAACTCAGACGGGCTGGCGAATAGTGATCGCTCCTGAACGTTTGATAGCAAATGCAGTGTGGTTCTGCGATCCCCCTTTCGTAAAGGGGGCGGGCGCGCCAGCGCCGGGGGATTTCGCGCACCTCGCCTGCCACATCACACCCCCAATCTATGTCTGCGCCACATCCTTTGTCGCACAGCAATATTTAATCTGATGAACCCGATTATGATCTCCTTTGACTGCGCCTTGACGCGCATCCGGCAGGCTGCCGTCACGCTCGGCACCGAGCATGTCACGCTGCGCGCCGCGTTGCAGCGCGTGCTGGCGTGGGATGTTCTGGCCGGCACCAACATGCCACCCTTTGACAAATCCGCCATGGACGGCTATGCCTGCCGCCGCGCTGACCTGCACAAGGCGTTGCGCGTCATCGCCACAATCCACGCCGGCGCGCTGCCAACTGTGCGCCGCCTCGGGCCCGGCCAATGCGCAAAGATCATGACCGGCGCCATGGTTCCGGCCGGCGCCG
>JAPLST010000312.1:0-1345 GCA_026398485.1 bacterium | reverse complement strand
GTCCGCATCCTTGATGAGCACACGATCCGTTTTGCCGGCCGCGCCAGCGCGCCGAATATCTGCCGGGCCGGCGAGGATATCCGCAAAGGCGCGGTCGTCCTGCGCGCGGGCACCTTGCTCAAAGCTCCGCACATCGCCACGCTCGCAATGCTGGGCTGCACCCGGCCGCGCGTCTATCGGCGCGCCCGCGTCGGCATTCTCGCGACCGGTTCGGAATTGGTGCCGCCCAGCCATGCCATCCGCGGCGCGGCCATCCGCGACAGCAACAGTCATCAATTAATGGCCCAAGTCGCCGCCGTTGGCGGCGTGCCCCGCCATTACGGCATTGTTAAAGATACCAAAAATGAAATTGCCGCGCGGATTCGCACGGCCCTGCGCGCCAGCGATCTGCTGTTGATTAGCGGTGGCGTCTCGGTCGGTGATCTGGATCTTGTGCCCGGCATTCTCAAGACGCTGGGCTTCACGCTTTTGTGTGAAACCGTGGCGATGAAGCCCGGCAAGCCCGTGATTTTTGGCACGCACGCCAGCGGGAAATTCTGCTGCGGCCTGCCCGGCAATCCGGTTTCCACCTTCGCCGTCTTCGAACTGTTGCTCAAACCATTTCTGTACAAATTGATGGGCCACGACTACCAGCCGCCCGTGATCAAGGCCATCTTGGACGCGCGCCTGCAGCGCAAGAACACGGAGCGCCGCGAAACCATCCCGGTCACCTTCACTGAAACCGGCACGGTTGTGCCCGTCGAATATCATAGTTCAGCGCATATTAGTTCATTCTGCATGGCTGACGGTCTGGTCTTTTTTCCCGTGGGCGTGCGCACCTTGAAAAAGGGCGCGGCCTTGGTCGTACATATGCTGGCCACCTGACGCCCTTATGCAGGATAGTTCCATGGCAACGCCGCGCCGCCGCGTGCTGCTGGTTGGCAGTTCCATCATGGAACAATGGTCTGCCACCGCCGCATTGCTGCCCGGCGCACACGTTGTCAATCGCGCCGTGGGCGGCACGCTCACAACTTATTGGGTTGAACATCTGGTCATCGTGCTCGTCGAGGAACAGCCCGATGCCGTCGGCATCTATTGTGGCAGCAATGATCTGAACCAAGACGTGTCCGCAGCCGGGATAATTGCCAATCTCGCCCGCTGCCGTGCGATCATCGCGCAGCACGCCGCGGCCCTGCCGTGCGCCTATTTCAGCATCATCAAGGCGCCGCAGAAATTGGGCCGCTGGGATGTGATCGACGCGATCAACGCCGCGGTGCGCGCCCAGCAGCCGGCCGGCGATCTGTATCTTGAGTTGAACGAGGTGCTGTGCCCGGCCAACCAGCCGGTCGCGCCTTTTTTCATAGAC
>JAPLST010000167.1 GCA_026398485.1 bacterium | reverse complement strand
TGCAGCTTTTTCCAATCGAATTGTTTTGCGAGTGCCAGTGCGTCTGCCTCGCTCATGCCTTTGCACGCAAACGTTGCCAGTGCGCCGCGACTGGTCTTGTCGTTTTTGTCGAGAACTACGATCAGGATGCCGGACTTGTCCGCGCTGGTGTAGGTCGTCTGCGCCTTGAAGCCGTCAATCGTCGCGACCTGCACTTTAACCGCCGTCGACTCGAATTTCATGTCCATCATCTTTGACTGGGTGTAGGCGCCCTTGCTGACCACGACCGTCGCCGAGAAGGTCGCCTCGCCCTTGGTGTAGCTGCGTGTGGCCGTCGTCATCGTGTCGCCGCCGACATCCATCGCCATGCTGGTGGCCGGCTCAGCCTGCCAGCCCTTCAGATCCTTCAGCAAGGCGGCCAAATCAGCGTGGCTTGCGCCAGCGACCAGCGTGGCACTCAGACACAGGCAGACACCCGCCACCATCATGCTCTGACCAATATTTGTACGCATACAAGATCTCCTGTAATGGTTACGTTGCCATTAAGTATAGCAACTTGTGATTGCCGGCGCCACCGCTGCAATCCCCTTTCTGAAATTCCGATATAGCGGAAAATGCGAACCTGACACAGCCAAATCTATTGTGGGTCCTGCGCGTGCATGGCCGGAAGGTCAGGTAGGGCGGTCAGGCCCTGACCGCCGTTGATGCATGCGCGCGCACGCCGGTGCTACAATGGCGCAGCAACGACCGCGGCGGTCAAGGGCCTGACCGCCCTACCTGTCCGCGCTTTACGCCGGCGACTCCGTCTGTGCTCAATCTCATTCACCCACGATACCGTCAACGGCGGTATCGTGGGGGTCTCGGCACACCCGCCCATTCCCGCGGACGCACTTGCATTACAGCTTGCCGGCGTTGCTCTTCAAGTAGGCCGCCACGCCGCTGGCGTTGGGGGTCATGCCTTGCTCGCCCTTGTGCCAGCCGGCCGGGCAGACTTCACCGCATTTTTCGAAATGTTGCAGGGCATCCACCATGCGCAGCATCTCATCAACATTGCGGCCCAGCGGCAGATTGTTGACCACTTGATGCTGGACAATGCCGGCCTTGTCGATCAGGAACGAGGCGCGAAAGGCAATGCCGGCCGGATGCTCGACGCCATACGCCTTGGTGATGCTGTGGTTGACATCGGCGACGATCGGGAACTGCACCGGGCCAATGCCGCCCTTCTCGACCGGCGTCTCGCGCCAGGCAGCATGCGTGAACTGCGAATCAATGGAGACGCCGACGACGGCGACGCCGCGTTCCTTGAAACTCTTGATGCGCTTGTCGTGCGCAATGATTTCGGTCGGGCAGACAAAGGTGAAATCCAGCGGCCAGAAAAACAGGACGACGTACGTGCCGCGCAGTTTAGACAAGGTGAAGGCGTCGTTGATGGCACCATCGGGCATGACGGCGGCGGCGGTAAAATCGGGGGCGGGCTGGGAGACGAGGACGCTCATTGGAAACTCCATGGGCTATGGTAAAAACTGGTTTGCAGCGCCGGCACGGTACCGGCGCGGGGATAATATAGCATATTGGTGTTTAAATGTCAAATAATTTTCTCGCAACGAGAAAATTAGTAAGGGATGGTGCCGAGGCAGCAATTGCGGCACAGAAGTCGCTCACGTTGCATACCCGTATTTCTCAAAATACCAAGCCCACGCGTGATCCACCTGCGCACGCGCCGCTGCATCCAGCGCAAACGCATTGCGCTGATGGTGCTGCGCCGTCTGCCAGTAGCGCTCCAGCGCCGGCTGCACCTTGTCGAATGCGCCGAGTTCAAGAACGTCATAGACGCGCTGCACGGCACGCAACGGGTCACGCCGCAGCTCTTCATAGCGCACATCGCAGCACTGCCCGGGGGGCATCATCGCCGTTGCGGCATTAAAGGCGCGATACATGCGGCCATGGGTCTGCAACACTGCCGCCAGCAAGCCCTTGTAATCTGGTTGCTGCAGCGCCTGATCATGATACAAGCGCCGCCACAAGGCCAGGGTGGATGCGCACATCTCGTGCGGCTGGCGCACCATGTGCACAATGCGTGCTTTTGGAAATACGCGCAGCAACAGCTGCAGCCGCGCCGTATGCAACGGTGATTTCAATACCAGGCGGCCCGGCCGTGCAAGGCAGACACCGCGGTAAAAGTGCAGCAGCTGTTCCAGCCATGCTTTGCGCGGCGCCTCCGCGACGCCGACAAAATCCAGATAGTCATCATAGCGCGGCGGCTGATTGGGAAACAGCATGGTGAGATAGGGCGAGGGCATGCCCATGTTGCAGAGGGCAAATTCATCCTCTTGGGGGCGCGGCAGACCGGCGGGCATGTTGTCCATTGGCCGGCGGTCGGGCAGCAAGCGGCGCAGCCATGGCGCGACGATGCGCTCGCTTGCCAGAAAATGAGTTGGCGCAAAGCAGGCGTAGGTATGGGGAAACGTATGCCGCACATCCAAGGCCAGCAATTCGTGCATCAGCGTCGTGCCGCTGCGCCAGTGACCAACAATGATGACAGGGTCATCGCGCAGGGGTGTGGCGGCGATGCGCCGGCCGTAACGCGCGTGTTGCACGGCGGCCATGGCGGCGTTAAAGACACCTGCGCTGGCGATCCCCAGTGCCATGGGCACACGTGCGGGCGTGATGGCCCAGTGATACCGGGCCAGCACGCGCAGCCATGCGCCGCAGCCCATGCCATACCAAAAGCGGGGTATCCACGGGCGATCCGGCGCGCCCGTCGGCGGCGCACTAGTCATGCCGCGCGATGCTCAATGCTGCAAACGTTGGCGCAGTTGCTGGGCCGCGCGCGCGGCAGTTTGCGGAGTGTGATCGGGACCGCGTCCCATCTGCGGCAGGAGCGACTGCGCATAGTTCTTCTCCAGCGAATCGAGCAACTTGACGGCGTCGTTTGGGCGGTTCTGCTCTATGTAATGGCGGGCAAGGTTGTACTGCAGCACAGGCACGGCTTCAAAGCCCCAGTCGGTGACCACCCCTTCGTAATTGCGATTGTTGCTGATCTGATCGTAATATTTCTCAACATTGGCATAATCGCCGTGGAACATGGCGCCGACCGCGGTTTCCGCCAGCACCATGCCGGTGGCATACGAGTCCGGATATTTCTCGGTGAGTTCCTTGATTGCGGCATCCCGGTCGCCATTGTTGTTGTTGCGGCCGCGGCCGCGGCCCCAGCGGAAGCGGGCTTTTTCATACAGCGCGGCCACTTCCTCGCCGTATTTTTGCTTGTCGGTCTGGTGTTGTTCGGCATTGCGCTTCTGCATCGTTTGCTGCAATGTTTGCACTTCCTTGCGTTGCGTGTATTCGTCCAGCATGGCGCTTAAGGCAGTGGGGTCGACGATGGCATTAGTAGCCGCGCCTTCGATGCCGGTTGTGTCCATGATTTGTTCAAGACGCGAGACCGAGCCTTCGAGCGCGACCAGCGAGTCGGCCATGCCTTGCTCGCCATCCGGCGCGACGGCGGCCAGCATCGTGCGGGACGCTGCTTGGGTTGCCTGCGCAAGCGCCTCGTCGAGCTGGGCAAGTTGCTGCTGGGTGCGGGCAAGTTGGGCGGCCAGCGTGTCGAGTTGCGGCACCAGCCGGTTTTCCAGGCGCGTGGCGGTGCGCTGGGCGCGAATCGCCAGATAGCCCACGCTGGCGCACGCGAGCAGGGCAATGCCGAGCACGATGAACGTGGAAGAAGAGTGAGATGAGGTTGACATGATGAGGTTCCTTGGTGTGGTTAAGCAAAAGGTTGCGGCAGATGCCG
>JAPLST010000043.1:1697-2231 GCA_026398485.1 bacterium | reverse complement strand
TATTGGCTTGATAGCGTCCGTGATGTAGCCGCGGAACGGCGTTCCGCGTGATGTGCTGCACGCCGCACGCCGTGCGTCGGCTACGGGCAGAGATACGTCTTTCGACGGATGGTACCACGCACGGAACCGCCGACAATTTCTGCACCTCTGCCACCATAAATTCTCGCGCCGCACGAGAATTTAGTGATGTGCTGCACGCCGCACGCCGTCGTTTGACAAATCCGGTCGCTTTTTGCTATAATGTTCGTAACGATACGAAGCGGTGGTTGCTAACCGCCGCAATGCTTAATGTACTCACCGACCCACAGGAGGATAGTATGAAAAAGCTGCTTGCAGTTCTGGCAGTGCTGGCTCTGGCCGCCAACATTCAGGCCGTCACTTACACGGATGCCACCGGCGATATCGATCCCGGTATCGCCACGGGTGGTGGCACGCTCGACATCGTCAGCATGGAAGTCACCAGCACCCCGACCGATCTGATCTTAGCCCTGACGCTCAACGGCAATGTTGCCACGACTGACTGGGGCAAGTTCT
>JAPLST010000043.1:0-1665 GCA_026398485.1 bacterium | reverse complement strand
CCATCAATCTGATTACCAATGTTAGCGCAACACCCTATGGCATGAACTACTGGATCGGCACGTGGGTGGATGGTGGCGGCGGCTCGCAGTTGTGGAGCTATGACACCAACACGGCGTCGTGGACCGGCACGGGCGCCTTGACGGCGTACAGTTTCACGCCCGGTGTACAAAGCATCATCAGTTGCACCGTCGCGCGCAGTGCCCTCAATCTGGTTGGTGGCGACGTGGTCGCGTTCGACGCCTACTCCACGGGTGGCGGCGGCGCCGATTCGGCGGTGGACGCGCTGGCCAATCCGAATGTCAGCATTACCTCTTGGGGCGGCCCCTACACGTCGCAGGCGCCGTACCTTGACACCTACGTGGTTCCCATTCCCGAGCCGGCGACGCTGGGCTTGTTGGGCGTGGGCGTGCTGGTTGGCCTGCGTCTGACGCGGCGCACGCGCTAAGCACAGGTCGGTTACACGGATTCACGCCAACGCCTTGCGCGACGTGATCCGGCATGCACATTCACACGAGTCGCGGCCCCCGGCCGCGGCTCGTGTGCCTTTACGGGGCCCGAAGCGCTGGTTGTTCACGGGCCTCACTTTTTTCTTGCCGTTCCTTGTTCTGGCGGCTGTTGAAGCAGCACTGCGCCTGGCGGGCTGGGGCGGCTATCCGGCTTTTATGCGCGCGGCGGGCCGGTTGCCGTCGGGCGAAACGCTCTGCCTGGTCGAGCCGGCCGCGGCCAAACCGTATTTCTTCGCCAATCCACAACGGCCGGGCTACGCCGATCAATCCACCTTGGTGATGCCGAAGCCGCCCGACACGGTGCGCATCTTCCTCATTGGCGAGTCGGCCGCCAAGGGCTATCCGCAGCCGCGCAACCTTGGCATGGGCGCTTTTCTCGAACAGATGCTCAGCAGCGTCTGGACCGGGCGGCATGTCGAAGTGATCAGTCTCGGGACGACGGCGGTGGCGAGTTTTCCGCTGGTGTATCAAGTGCGCGACGCGCTGCGTTTTGCCCCCGACCTGTTTATTTTCTACACCGGCAACAACGAGTTTTTCGGCGCGTACGGGACGGGCTCGATCAATGCCGTCGGGACGCTGCCGCCGGCCATGCAGCGCGTGTTGCGCGCGGCGCGCGGCCTTGCCATCGTGCAGGCACTTGGCGCGGTGCTACATCCCAAGAACAACGAGGACCGCACGCTGATGGAGCAAATGATCGGCCGCACGTTTATCGCGGCCGATTCACCCCTGCGCCGGGCCGCCGCACGCAACTTGGCGGAGAACCTAGGCGCGATGCTTGACCAACTGGCTGCGGCCAAGGTCCCCGCCATGGTCTGCACCACCGCCGGCAACGAAGCGGACTTGGCGCCGCTCGGCACGGACGATGTAACGGGCTTGGACACCGCGCAGCAGCAGCAACTCGCGGCCTTGCTCGAACGCGGCCTGGCGCTGCTGGCACAGCAACCCGGCGCGGCCGCGGAACAATTTCGCGCGGCAGTGCGCCTGGCGCCGCGCCATGCCCGCGCCCGGTTTCTGCTCGGGCGCGCACTGGCAGCGGTCGGCGACCGTGCCGGTGCGCAGACGGCATACCTCGCGGCGCGCGACCTGGACACGCTGCCGTGGCGGCCGGTATCGCAAACCGAGCAGGCGCTGCGCACGGTTGCCCGCGCCAAGGGCGTG
>JAPLST010000098.1:14098-20245 GCA_026398485.1 bacterium | reverse complement strand
GCTGCCCCATCCTTCCATTCTTCCGTCCTTATGCGAGAACTGTTTGTGCATTGTGCTTTGACGGCAATTATGGTATACTTCGCCAGCATAACACAATCAAGGATTACTAGTGAGTACAGACCGCAGAAATCATCATATTGTGCTGGTACCGGGGATCGATGACGTCCTCGCCCGCATGGCGCTGATCAAGGCCGGCATCGAGCAACATGGCATGCGCGCCCATGTCTTTGAATACCCCGCCCGCGACTGGACAATTGACCGCGCATCGCTGACGTTGGCCGCCTTCGTCGAACGCGATGTGCTGGGTGGCGAAAAAACGCATTCGGTCAGTTTCGTCGGCTTTGGCACCGGCAGCTTGGTCGAACGTTTTTATTTGACGCATTACGAAATTTTGCCGGCACGCCGCTGTGTCATCGTCGCCGATCCCCAGCACCCTTCGGATAAGTATCGCACGCACAAGCCCGGCTGGCTCGGGCGCCGCCGCTATGGCGCCTTGCTGCAGCAACTGGCCGAGGGGCCGGCCGGCTTTGCCGCCCGCTGTGGCCTGCCACCGATTCCCTATGGGGTCATCGTCACCAGCACCGCCTTGGCGCCGGCCATGGACAAGCTTGATAATCAAGTGGTGGCTGCGTCGCTGTACACCCCGCCGGCATTGCTGCACGGCGCGCGGGATGTCGCCTACGTGGCGGTCAAATGCGACCATGTCACGCGTGACACCGCGGCCATGACATTGATCACAACCTTCCTCCAGCACGGCTGGTTTACGCAGCAGTGAGTCGGCACGGCACGCAGGCGGTGCGCGTCGGCGCGCAGCTGATCGGCGGTGGCGCGCAGATCAGCGTCCAGTCCATGACCACCACGGACACGTGCGACGTGCGCGCAACCGTGGCGCAGATTGCGGCGCTGGCGGATGCCGGCTGCGACCTTGTGCGCCTGGCAGTGCCCGATGCACAGGCGGCGGCGGCCCTGCCGGAGATTGTGCGCGTCGCACCCGTGCCGCTGGTGGCCGATATTCATTTTGATTACCGCCTTGCCTTGGCCGCACTCGACGCCGGCATCGCCAAATTGCGCATCAATCCCGGCAACATTGGCGCGGCCGACCGGGTGCGCGCGGTGGCGCAGGCGGCGCAGGCGCGTGGCGTGCCGATCCGCGTGGGCGTCAATGCCGGCAGTTTGCAGCGCGAACTGCTGGCGCGCGTGGAGGCTGGTGAGTTGAGTATGGGCGCGGCCATGGCCGAGAGCGCGTTGGCGCAAGCGCGCCTGCTCGAAGACGCCGGTTGCACGGCGATCGTCTTGAGTGTCAAAGCCGCGCATGTGCCGGCCACGATCGAGGCGTACACCTTGCTGGCCGAACGCTGCGCCTATCCGCTGCACATTGGCGTGACCGAAGCCGGCACCCGCCAAGGCGGCGTGATCAAGTCGGCCATTGGCATTGGCGCCTTGCTGGCGCGCGGGATTGGCGACACGCTGCGCGTCTCGTTGACCGCCGACCCGCTCGAGGAAGTGCGCGTGGGCCGCCGCATTTTGCAGGCCTTGGAACTGCGCCCATACGGGCCGGACATCATCAGTTGCCCGACCTGTGGCCGCGCGCAGGTGGATGTGATCGCGATTGCGGAAGAACTGGAGCGGCGCGTGGCGGAAGACCCCGCGCTGCGGCAGATGGTCTGCACCGTGGCGGTGATGGGCTGCGTCGTGAACGGGCCGGGCGAGGGCTTTGCCGGCGGCGCGGATGCGGGCATGTTGTTTTGCAAAGGAGAACCGATCGGCAACGTTGCCGCGGGTGACGCCGTGGCACGCTTGCTGGATGAACTACGAAGGATGCACGATGGACATGTTACCGCTGTTTCGTGAATGCGGCGCCTTGCTGGAAGGCCATTTTGTCTTGAGTTCCGGCTTGCACAGCAATCGCTATTTGCAATGCGCAAAAGTGCTGCAATACCCCGCCCATGCGGCAGCCTGCGGCGCGGGCATTGCCGCGCTGTTTCAGGACACGCCGATTGACGTGGTGGTCGGGCCCGCGATGGGCGGCGTGATTATCGCCCATGAAGTCGGGCGCGCACTGCAAAAACGGGCGCTGTTCACGGAGCGCGAGAACGGCGAAATGACCTTGCGGCGCGGCTTCGTGCTGCAGCCCGGCGAACGCGTGCTGGTGGTCGAGGATGTCGTCACCACCGGCGGCTCGGCCCAGGAAGTGGCGCGCATGTTGACGGAACACGGCGTGCGCGTGGCGGGCGTGGCGGCGATTGTGGATCGCAGCAATGGCCGCGCGACATTCGACGTGCCGTTTCGCGCGCTGTTGACGCTCGAAGTCGCAACGTATGCCCAAGGGGAGTGCCCCCTGTGCGCGCAGGGCATGCCGTTGGTCAAGCCCGGCAGCAAGGGGCTCAAGTAACGCACGCCACCCACGGTTTTCATGAAAGCTCACGTTGAACAAATAGTGACCGAGGTCATGCGCGACTGGTGGCAGGCCCAACATCTGACGCCCGCCGAGATGCCGACCGTCACGGCATCGGTGCCCAAGGACAAGTCCCACGGCGATTTCACGTGTGCGGCCGTGATGGCCATTGCCAAAAAGCTCGGGCGCAATGCGCGCGCACTGGCCGATGAACTCTGCCCGCTGGTCACCCAGCGCATGGCGGGTGATGGCACCTGCGCCGTGGCCGGCCCGGGGTTTCTCAACGTGACCTTGGCGGCGGACGCCGGCCTGCGCGTGTTTGTGCGCCTGCTCGAACGCGGTGACCAGCTGGGCTATAGCCAGCATGGCGCCGGCAAGCGCGTCAATGTCGAGTATGTCAGCGCCAACCCGACCGGGCCGCTGACCGTCGGCCATGGCCGCAACGCCGCGATCGGCGACATTGTCGCCACGATGCTGGCGGCGATCGGCTACGACGTCACCCGCGAATATTATTTCAACGACGCCGGCAACCAGATGAATGTCCTGGCACGCTCGGTGCGCACGCGCTATCGCCAACTGCTGGGCGGCGCCGAGCAACTCGAGGAAAACGGCTATCAGGGCGAATACATCATTGACATCGCCAAGACGGTGCTGCAAGAGCACGGCGAGCAGTTGCGCGACAGTGACGACCTTGCCTTGTTCAAACACTATGCCGTTGCCGCCACCTTTGCCATGATCAAGGCGACCCTCGCCCGGATGGGCGTGCGGCACGACATCTATTTCAACGAGCACACGCTGTACAGCGACGGCAAAATCAAGGCGACACTGGATGAAATCGCCGCGCGCGGCCTGTCATACGAGCAGGACGGCGCCGTCTGGTTTCGAGCCGCGCAGTTCGGCGCCGAGAAAGACCGCGTGCTGGTCAAGTCCACCGGCGAGCCGACCTATCGCCTGCCGGATATCGCCTATCATCGCGAGAAGTTCGCGCGCGGCTATGACTGGATGATTGACGTCTTCGGCGCGGACCATTTGACGACCTACCCGGACGTGCTGGCCTGCCTGGGCGCGCTGGGCTATGCCACCACCAAGCTGACCGTCCTCATTCATCAATTCGTGACGATTGTGCAAAACGGGGAAATCGTCAAGATGTCGACCCGCAAGGCGAATTACATCACCCTTGATGAATTGATGGATGATGTCGGCGTGGATGCCACGCGCTACTTCTTTGTGATGCGCAAATTGGGCAGCCATTTCGAGTTCGATCTCGATCTGGCAAAAAAGCAGTCACTCGACAATCCGGTCTTTTACGTGCAATATGCGCATGCCCGGATTTGCTCGGTGCTGCGCCATTGCGCGGAAGAAAAACCACAGTTGAAGGTGGAGCAACTGAACGCCGCGACCGTCAACGGCGCACTGCTCACGGCACCCGAGGAGCAGGATCTCGTGCGCCACTTGGCGCAATGCGAAGAGATCATTCAGCAAGCCGCGCTGAGCTGTGAGCCGCACCGCCTGACGACCTATCTTGAGAAACTGGCCGAGCTGTTTCACCGCTATTACAATCAGCATCAAATAGTGGTTGCGGACGACGCGCTGGCGGCGGCGCGCATGGCCTTGGCGGTCATGATCCGCCATGCCCTGCGCAATGGCCTGAAAATGCTGGGCATCACCGCCGTGGAGCGGATGTAGGTGCAGAGGGTTCAGGGTTCAAAGGTTCAGCGGTTCAGGGAAAATTGATTTTGTTGCAAAATTATTTTGTGCAAAATGAATTGCGGCAATTCATTTTTATAGCCAAGAAGAGTTCATAGTTCATAGTTCAAGCGGTAGCCATGCACAAGGACAACAACACAGCGATGCCGCCGAAGTTCACGCCGGGGCGCGGTGATGACGGCACGACCGACCTGATCCTCGGCCGCGTCGAGAAAACCAACGACCTGATTGCCGTGCTGGGCGCGCTGGACGAAGTCAATGCCATGCTGGGCCTGGCCTTGTCATTCGATTTGGACGAGACTTCGCGGCATGAGATCGTCGCGGTGCAGCAATTCATTTACCAGCTTTCGGCGCATGTGGCCGCGCGCGGCGCGCTCGAGACGCATCCGCCCTTGACGGCCATGCTGGCCATGATTGACCGCAACATCGCCAGTGCCCAAGACCAGTTCGCCGGGGATGCCGGCTTCATTCAATATGACGGGCGATCGGGCCCGGCGGCGCTCCATGTGGCGCGCGCCATGTGCCGCCGCGCGTAACTGGCGCTGTGGCATGCGTCGCACGCAACGCCGTTCGAACCGGCCGCCCTGCATGTGCTGAATCGCATGTCGCTCTGGCTATTTTACATGGCGCGCATGGCCAACCTCAAGCTGGGCCAGCACGAACACAAAGTCACGGATATTATTTCATAGGGGATTAGGTATGCAATCATTGCTGACCATGCTCAAATCATGGGTGCGCGCGGTGCTGGATCTGCCGTATCTGTTGGCTGACGTGCTGTTTCTCGCGCGGGACAAGCGCCGCGTCTTGCGCACACGCAACATTTTGCGCGTGCCGCATCTGCCGCAGCGCCGCGGCGGCAAACGCGCCTATGGCGAATGGTGCCACGTCACCGGCATCTTCCAAACACTGTTGCATGCCCACCTGCCGCGCCCCACTGACAATTGCATTCTGGATGCCGGCTGTGGCACGGGCTTGCTGGCGCTGGCCGCCGAACCGTGGCTGGGCGACCACGGGCGGTATGTCGGCCTGGATGTCAGCGAGCGCGACCTTGCCTTTTGCCGCCGCCATTTCCGCGAACCACACTTTGAGTTTGTGCATCTGCCGATTTATAATCAGCAATATGCCGCAGGCCAGGCACGCGACCGCGTGCGCTGGCCGGTGGCCGATGCCGCCTTTGACATGGTCACGGCCCTGTCGGTCTGGACGCACCTGAATGAAGACGATGCCGTGTTCTATTTCAAGGAGATTGACCGGGTGCTGCGGCCCGGCGGCGCGGCGCTGATAACTTTCTTTGTCTTGGATGACGCCTACCAGCAAAGCCTGCCGCTGCGCACCGACCGTGTGGCGCGCTATCACACCACTGACAAGCGCTGGTGGGTCTTCGACAAGCCGTGCTCGCAGAGTGGCGCGTGGCTGTGCCCGACCTGGGCCGCGTGCCCGGAAGTGGCCGTGGGCGTGACGCCGCCCGGGCTGGCTCTGCTGACGGCTGGCACGGCGTTGCGCGTCGAGCGCATCTATCCGGGCAACTGGAAAGAGCAGCCCGGCGTCTATTTTCAGGACGTTGTCCTGCTGCGCAAGCGGTGAAGTGGAGCGCCATGGGCGCGCCATGGGAGCGCCAGGCTCCAGCCTGGCTCCGCGTTTGCGCATGGGAGCGCCAGGCTCTAGCCTGGCCTTGCGTTTGCGCATGAATATAAAATTTGGACCTCCACCATGGTTTCCGACTCATATTGGCATTCGCGCGGCTACATGCCGCATCTCGAATCAGGCCTGCTGCTTCAACATGTAACGTATCATTTGGCGGACAGTTTGCCGCACGATGTTGTGGCGCGGCTGAATGTTGAATTACACGATGTTATACCTGAACATATGGATGCCGAGCGACGCCGGTGGTTGGAGGCATGGATTGATGCTGGCCATGGCAGCTGCGTGCTGAGAGAACCATCAATAGCGGAATTAGTGCAAGAAGTGTTTTGGCATCACAATGGAGAACGGTATCAATTGCTGGCATGGGTAGTGATGCCGAATCATGTGCATGTGCTGATCCG
>JAPLST010000098.1:12293-14061 GCA_026398485.1 bacterium | reverse complement strand
TCGCTTCGTGGAAGTCGTTCAGCGGAAGGAGAATCGCAGAATACATGCGGCAGAAGCAGGCGCAAACGGAAACGCAAACGGAAGCGCAAGCGCAAGCGCAGAGCCAGGCTGGAGCCTGGCGCTCCCATGAAGCATTACGCTCCCGGGTGTGGCAGCGCGAATATTGGGACCGCTTCATTCGCAATGAGCAACACCTTACCACGATCATAAAGTACATTCATGAGAATCCAGTCAAGGCAGGGTTGGTGACAAGCGCAGAAGAATGGCGCTGGAGCAGCGCTTATCCTGGGAGCGCCAGGCTCCAGCCTGGCATCTGTGTTTCGCCGCGATAGTGTATGTCCGTCCTGCTCGTCAATCCACCGCTGTACGACTACGCCGCGCTTGACTTGTGGGCCAAGCCGCTGGGCTTGCTGCAGATCGGCGCGGCGCTGCGCACGCTGGGCATCACCGTCACGTTGCTTGATTATCTGGATGTGCAGCAGTACGGCCCGGCCGACAACACGGCCGACATTGCGCCGCCCGTGCTGAAGAAATACGGCACGGCCCAATATATGAAACGCAAGGCGGCGGCGCCGCCGCTCACGCCGCGGCCGCATGCGTGGTATTACCGGTATGGCCTTTCCCACGAGCGCGCGCAAGAATTGCTGGCGGCTGTGCCGCCGCCCGAACTGATATTAATTACATCTCAGTTTACCTATGTGTATCCCGGCGTGCAGGACGCGATCACGTTCCTGCGCCGGTTGTATCCCGGCACGCCAGTCTGGCTCGGCGGCATCTATGCGCAAACCTGCCCGGCGCATGCCGGCACGCACAGCGGCGCGGATCGCGTGGTCACCAGCACGGACATCGTCAAGATCGCCGCGCAGGTGGCTCAACAAATTGGGTACCGGCGCGCCATCCCGGCCGCGTGGCACACGTTTGCCGGACTGCCTTCGCCGGCGCTGGATTTGTATCCCGCGCTGCGCTATCTGCCGGTGCGCACCTCGCGCGGCTGCGTCAATGCCTGCGACTACTGCGTCGCGCACCAGCTCTATCCGCAGTTTGAGGAACGCACATGGCAGCACGTGGCGGATGAAATCGAGACGGCCAGCGCGCGCTTCAGCGTGAAAGATGTGGCGTTGTATGACGACGCCTTGCTGGTCAATGCATCGCGGCGCTTTGTGCCGCTGCTCCGGCACGCGGCGGCGCAGCGCTGGCCACTGCGTTTTCATTTGCCCAACGCGATGCACATTCACCTGATGACGCCAGAGATCGCCGACGCAATGCGGGCGGCGCAGGTCACGACGATCCGCCTTGGCATGGAAACGATCCATGCCACGCGGGTGCGCATGACTGGCGCGAAGTATGCCGCGGCGGACGTTGCGCGCTGCATGCAGGCATTGCGGGCGGCTGGTTTTGCGCGCGAGATGATTGGCATGTATATTCTGGTGGGCTTGCCCGGCCAGACAATTGAGGAAGTGCGCGCGACGATCCGGTGTGTGCGCGAGGAGTTTGGGGTGCAAGCGAAGCTGGCGGAATACTCGCCGATCCCGGGCACGGCGTTATGGCCGGCGGCGGTGGTGGAGTCGCGCGTGCCGATCGCTGACGAACCCTTGTGGCACAACAACAGCTTGCTGGCGTACCGCTCGCCGGTTTTCACGCCGGACGTGCTGGCCGCGCTGCGCACGGCAACCCGGCCATGCAGCGGCTGAACTGGTAGTCGGTAAACAGTGATCGGTGCGGACGGAGCGTGGCCCTCCGTGCTGCGTTCGTGCTGCCTGGAGGGACG
>JAPLST010000098.1:0-12284 GCA_026398485.1 bacterium | reverse complement strand
TGCGTTCGTGCTGCCTGGGGGGACGCACACCGTTGCGTCCGTGCTGCAGCGGCCACGACGGAGCGTGGCCCTCCGTGCTGCGTTCGTGCTGCAGCGGCCACGACGGAGCGTGGCCCTCCATTTGCGTCCGTGCTGCATCGGCCACGACGGAGCGTGGCCCTCCATTTGCGTCTGTGCTGCATCGGCCACGACGGAGCGTGGCCCTCCATGCTGCGTTCGTGGAGGGACGCACACCGTTGCGTCCGTGCTGCAGCGGCCACGACGGAGCGTGGCCCTCCATTTGCGTCTGTGCTGCAGCGGCCACGACGGAGAGTGGCCCTCCATTTGCGTCCGTGCTGCAGCGGCCACGACGGAGCGTGGCCCTCCACTTGACTGAAAACCGTTGCCGTCACTTCGGCGCGATCGTGAAGGCGCACTGGTGATTTTGTTGCAGCAGCTCGAATGACAAGTAGGCATAGCCGTCGCTGCCCCAGTTGTCGCCCCACGAGTTGCGTACCTCAAACATGCCGCCGCCGGGCTTGTCTTTGTCAAACTCGTAACCGACCGCAATGATGGCGTGGCCGCCAGCCGCCTTCTTCCATGGCCGGATGAGTTTGCGGTTACCGAATTTAATTTCCTGCGGCCATTGCAGGCACAAGGTCACCGGATTGCTGGCGGTGATCGTGGCGCACATGGCCTGAATGTCCGCCGTGGTCAGGCTTTGCAGGCCAAAGAAGGCAACCTGCACGTTGCGGCGGGTGGCGGCATCCGCCAGCGCATCCTTGTCCGGGCGGCCCACATTGCCTTTGTCGCGATACTCCGCGCCAAACATGTGTTCGGTGGTGTACCCATACTGCTTGATGCTGTTGAGCACGTCGGCGGTTGAATAGCCCTCGCTGCCGGCTGTCTTGCCGCGCACGGTATTGGCGGCCCACGAAGTAAAACGCTCGGAGAGTTTCACCTTGTTGCCGCGCCGCGCGAGTTGGAATTCGAGCGGGTTGATCACGCCGAAGATCAAGCACGAACCGCGGCGGCCTTGATCGCCCACATCGAGGCCGAGACGTTTGTACTCCGGCCGCAACGAGAACGAAGCGGGCAGGGACGTTGCGGGCGCCGGCGCCGGCGCGGGCACCGTAGCCGGTGCGCCGTCGGTACCGGCCAGGGCCATGCGCGCGTCCGGCGCGGTGCGTGCAACCTGGGCGGTCGCCAGCACACGATCCGCCGGCGCAAGCTGGGTGAGGGGCATGCTGCTCTTCAATCCGTCCTTGCGCTGCAACGTGACCGTGGTGCCGTCGCACGCCACGAGTTTGGCGGTGATGGCGCGGCCCTTGACGTCGTGCCAAGCACGCAACGCGTCATCAGCGCCGGCCAGCAGCACCGCGCCGGCACAGAGCAGCGCAGCATAGTAATTGATGTGGATGATCATGAAATCATCAGGGTTGCACGGCGCGTAGGAAGGCATCCACGCTGGCTTCGGGGGTCGCCCATGAAGTAACCAGACGAATGGCGGCGTGCGTGGCGTCGACGGGCGTCCACACATAAAAACCGTAGTGTTCTTGCAACGTGCGAATAAGAGTTGTCGGCAGGATGGGGAAGAGCTGGTTGGTCATGACCGGTACCAGAAAGCGAACGCCCTGCTGGCGCAGGCCGTCCGCCAAACGCGCGGCCAGCGCGTTGGCATGCCGCGCCAACGCCAGGGACAGGTCGTCACGAAACAGGCCGACAAACTGTGCGCCCAGCACGCGGCCCTTGGCCAGCAGCGCGCCGTGCTGTTTCATGTGATAGCGGAAATTCTCCTGCAGCGCCGGCGTGGTGATCGCGATGGCCTCGCCGAACAGCGCGCCGTTCTTGGTGCCGCCAATGCACAGCACATCTACCAGGCGCGCGAGATCCGGCAGGGCGACATCGGTGGCCGCACTCGCCAGCGCCGGGCCAAGCCGCGCACCGTCGAGATGCAGATACAAGCCGTTGTCGCGACACACCTGCGCCAGCGCCTCCAGTTCGCGCTTGCTATAGACCGTGCCCAGTTCAGTGGCGTGCGAGATGAACACAACTCGTGGCTTGACCATGTGCTCGTCGGTGTGGTGCGCCACGACCGCCTGAATCATGGCGGGGGTGAGCTTGCCGTCCGGCGTGGCCACGCCGTGAATCTTGTGGCCGGTGGCTTCGATTGCGCCGGCTTCGTGGACGTTGATATGCGCGGTCTGGGCGGCGATCACCGACTCGTAGGGTTTGAGCAGCGCCGCCAAGACGACCAGATTCGCCTGTGTGCCGCCGGACACAAAATGCACGGCCGCCGCAGGCTGCGCCAGCGCGTGTTGCAGCAGGGCGGTCGCTTGTTGCGACAACGCATCATTGCCATAGCCGTCTTCCTGCTGGTCATTCGTGCTGGCCAGCAGCTCAAGCAGGCGCGGATGCGCGCCCTCGGAATAGTCGTTGTAGAAACGGTAGGTATACATGGTACGTTACTATAGAATGGCAAGTTGCGGCGGGGCCAGCAGGCCGGCCGGGACTAAGTCACTCACGGCTGCAGGGCGCGTTGGCGCGCGATATGCACCCGCGGTGTGACGCCCATGATCTTGCGGAACTGCTGCGCAAAGAAACTGCTGTTGTCAAAGCCGACGTCGAGCGCCACATTGGTGACATTGGCATCCGGTTGGGCCAGCAATTGGACAGCGCGTTCGATGCGCAGGCGCAGGAGGTAGACGCCGGGCGCACAGCCGGTGGCCAGCTTGAATGCGCGGCGGAATGAGCGCACGCCCATGCCGGCGCTGCGCGCCATGGCATCCAAGGAATGATTCTGGACGTAATGGTCTTCCAAGTCGCGGATCACTTTGCTGATCCGGATCAGCGCGTGACAACTGCCCGAGTCGGCACTTGAATAATAGCGGCACATGGTGACGAAGGTGACGGTCACCAAGGCTTCGATGATCAGCGCGCTGCCGGGCGCATGCGTGTGCAATTCCTCCTGCAGGAGTTCGATCAGATGCATGACATGATTCAACTGGGCCGGTGACAGGTGCAGCTTGGCCTCAAAGCGATGGGTGTGGCGTGATTGCGGTTCAAGCACAAAGAGGGCGCGAAAGCCGGGCAGGTTGCGACACTGCTCCTGAATGGCCTGAAAGCGCTCGCGCGAGAAGAGGATGTTAACGAGCCGCAAGCCCTCAACGTTGCGAAAGCCATGCACATGTTCGCCGCGGATGACGAAGGCATCGCCGCGGATCAGCGGATACTGCTCGTTGTCGATCACATGCAGGCCGGAGCCGCCGGTGATGACGACCAACTCGTCAAATTCATGGGTGTGCGGTGGAGTGGGATCATGGTCATCCTTGACGACCACATCATAATCGGGTCGGGAAGGGACATGCTCCCACTTCAGGTGGGCTGGCGTAAGCGCCGCAGATGGCGGCCAATCTTGGCGTTGGCGTTTCATTGTGAAAAGTATAGCACAACGCAAGTTGGTGGTCAACCGCGCGCAAAAAAAAGCGGCGCATGGGCGCCGCTTTTCTGTCCTGTCATGAGGGTGTCGCTTAGCGCCGCCGTAGACCCGCCAAGGCCAGCAGGCCAAGCAGCAGACCGGCCATGGGTTCCGGCATCAAGATGACGCCGACATTCTGGCCGTCTTGAACCAGCGCGCCCGACCACCCCGGGGTGGCGCTCAAGTCGAGTTGCAGATTGCTGAAGCCGGTCAACGTGCCGCCGACCTGGCAGATGGTGTTGGTCACCCCCGCGCCGTCTGGCGTCGCGCCCGTCAACGGCACGACTTTGATCGTGGTTGGGCTGTTGATCGTCAGATTGCCACTGACGACGATCTTGTCGGCATTGTTGACGCCCGCGCCTTTTTCCCATTCACAGATGCTGTTGGCTTCCATGGTGAGCGCGGCGACGGTGAGCGTGCCGACGCTGGCGCCGGGGGCGATGATTGCGCCGGCGCGCACGGTCGTGGCCGCCAAGGTGCCCGTGCCGCCGATGGCGCCGCCATCCACCGTCACGCCGCTGCTGGCGCTGATGCTGCCATGGACACGCAATGTGCCGTTCGAGACAATAGTCGCGCCGGTGTAGGTGTTGTTGGCCGTCAGTGTGAGCGTCCCGGCGCCGAGCTTGACCAGCCCGCCGCCACCGCCGCCATTCTGCAGCACTTTGTTGATCACGCGGCCATTGATGTTGTTGACTTCAATGCGCGCGCCGCCGGCGTTGACCATCACGTTGACGCCGCTGCCCTTAATCCAGTCCGTGTAGCTGGTGCCCCACTCGTTCCATGTGCCATCGGACAAGGTGCCGCCGTTGAAGTTGATCGTGCCCGTCTGCGTGCTGACGTCCGTGTGGATGGCGCTCACTTGCAGCGTGCCGCCGGGTTGAAGATTGCAGACGCCGGGGCCGTCCGAGCTGGCGCGGTAGACAAAGTTGTTGATCAGGCCGTTGTCGGCCACCGTGACGATACCACTGCCTTGGCCGGCGCCCTGCAGGATTTCGAGGCCGCAGGTGAAGGTGGCGCCGGAGACAACGATCTCGCAATTATCGCGATTGGCGACGTACCCGGGCGTGGACGCGCCGCCGGATTCGACCACCCACTTGCCGCCATTATTCATGACCAAGCCATAGCTGCCGCCATTATCCATGGTCAACACGCCCGCGCCACCGGTGCTGCGGATAATCGTGGTGCCACCGCTGTTGCATTCGGTGATCTTGACTGTTTGGTTGTTGCTGCGCAGGTCAATGACGGACACCGCGCCGGTGGGCACATACATCAGCAAGTCAGTTTTTGGCAGGCGCTGCGGGCCGCGCAGGTTGGACGTGGCGCGCGCATTGGCGTCGGACAGACGGATAGTGGTTGCCGCAGTGTAGGTGTTTGAGCCGAAGAAGTCGATGGTCTTGACGGAACTGCTGCCCAGAAAGAATTCCGGCGCGCCCGCGCCGCTGATGGTGCCACGGAACTCGATTTTGCCGCCGACACCGCCCTGGCCGATGCGCGTGGTGGCGCTCACGTCCGTCGTGAGCACGATGTTGGACACCGCCGCCTCCAGCGCGGCGCCGTTGATGAAAAGCGGCCCGAAGGAATTCATGGTGGCGGGATTGGCCGTCGTCAAGCCAAGATAGCCGGACAGGCGAAACGCGCAGGGGTAGACCGACATCGGATCGCCGCTCACGGTCAGATGCAGGCGCGCGGCGCTGTTGGCATTGGTGACCACGACCTGGCCAACGGCGGGGAGGGTGGCGCCGGCGCTGTCAAAGCGCAACTCGCCCCGCTCGACGCGGATGTCGCCGCTCAAGGGGTTGACGGCCTCGTTCCACAAGGCAATGCGCTGATTGCCCTTTTTGACGAAGCCCTGGGTGCCGGCCAGCGGCACTTTGATGATGTCGTTGGCGGTGGTCTGGTTTTCGATGACGGGTGTGCCGCTGGAAGTTTGCAGCGTGAGCGGGCCGCTGGCCGGTGCCTGCGGCAGCAATTGCCCGCCGGCGCTGTGGGTAATGTTACCGATCGTGCGTGCAGTGTCCACGGTCACATTCCCGCCCGTGCTGAACGTGGCGGTGAAGTCCGCGCCGTCGGCGACCGTGCCGCCGCTCCATTTGGTGGTGTCACTCCAGTTACCGCCCGTGGCGCCGTTCCATGTGCCGTTGACGGCGGCGAGCGGCAGCGCGATGAACAAACTTGCAACCATGAGCGTCATACGTGGGTGCTGCAGCTTGGCATTCATAGTGTCTCCCTGAGGTACGGGTTGGTTAGTGCGGCGGCGCATGCGTTCGCATGCCACGCCATGCTTTGCAAATAAGATAGCATTATCATCTGGCAAAAACAACAAGAAAATGGCCACTTTGTCAAGGGCGGCGCCGGTACAGGCAGACGAGGGCCGCCACGCCGAGCAGCACGACGCCCGGCTCCGGCACCGCCAGGGCGACGACCACGTCCGTGCCGACAATGAGCGGGTGTTCAGGGCCGACCATGCCGGTTGCGCCGTAGTGCATGAAGATGCTGTCGGCGGAACCATTGATGCCGCCGAACGCGCTGCAGATGACGTAGGTGTTGCTCTCGTCGGGTGCGCTGGCAATGCCGACCTGCACCGTGACCACATTGACGGCGGCGGGCAAGGTTAGCGCGCCGTCAATGATCAGCGCATCGGCACTGCCGGCCGCGCCAATGTCCCATTGATACCGCGCGCCGGGCTGCAGCGTGGCGCCGCCCGTGATGCTGAGCGCGGCAATGCCCGGGCCGGGCGTGACCACCCCGTTGGCCAGTTCAAGATTGCCGCCGAGCACGCCGTTGCCGGCCAGGGTGCGGCCGTTGGCGAGCACCAGCGTGCCGCCGTCCAAGCCGCTGATGTCGCACGCGCCGCCGGTAAGCTGAAGCAGCATGGAGCGGTCGGGCAACGAGCCCGCCGCGGTGAAATAGACCATGCCGCTGTTGATGATCGTGGGGCCGGTGTAGGTGTTGCTGGCGCCGAGCGTCAAGTGGCCGGGGCCGTATTTGACGAGGCCGCCATCGGGCGCGGCGCCCAGCGCCGGATCATGTTCCAGCATTCTGAGGAGGGCGCGGCCACTGGCGTTGTTGACTTCAATGTGCGCGCCGCCGGCTTTGACCAGCACGGTGATGTTGGTCATAATCCAATCAGCGTAACTGCCGTTCCAGTCGCCAAAGGCGCCGTCGGACAAGATGCCGCCGTTGCAGCTGACCATGCCATAGGGCACACTCGCGGTGGTCCGCATGGCGGCGGTCTCGAAGCGGCCGCCGGGATCGAGATTGACCAAGCCGGGACCGCCCCCCGTATCACCGTTGCGGCAGACGAAATTTCTGACGACGCCGGCATTGGCGACCGTGACAATGCCGGTGCCAGTGGCACTGCCGCCGTGGCCCAGCAGGATTTCATAGCCGCAGTAGTAGTAGCCGCCGCTGACCAGCAACTCGCAGTTGTCGCGGATGGCCGCGTGTTCAGTGGGCGAGAAGAGCGTGCCGGATTCAAGCACCAAGGTGCCGCCGTCGCTCATGACCAAGCCATAGTCATTGGCCGGATTGGGATTGTCAATCGTGATCACGCCGCCGTAATTGCCGCCGCCCGTGCTGCGCAAGTAGTGGATGCCGGGGCCGTTGATGGCCGTATAGCCGAGGCGCATGTCATTGTTATGGATATCCAGCACGGTGGTGGCACCGGCTGCGGCCACGGAGAGGAACACGGCTTGCGGAAAGACGCCGCCGTGCGGAATGCGTTGCGGGCCGCGGAAATTGAACGTGCCCACGCCCGCGGCGACTTCCAGCGTGGTCTCCGCGGCATAGGTGTTCGAGCCAATAAAATCAAAGGTTTTCGCACCGGCTTTGACCAGGAATTTCGGGGGGCAGTCGCCGCTGATCTCGCCGCGCAACTCAAGGCCGCCACCCACGCCGAGTTGGCCAATGGTTGTGAACGTGTCAACCTCCCGGGTCAACACGATGTTGGACACGGCGGCGTTGAGGCCGTCCGCATAAACGAAGAGCGGCCCCATGCCGGCCATGGGGCCGCTGGCCAGGCCATAGTAACCCGACAACCGGAACGGGCAGGCGTAGACGTCAGTGGCATTCGTGTCGCCTGAACTGACGACATGCAGCCGGACGGCGCTGTCGGCATTGGTCACGACGACCTGCGCGATGGACGGCATGGCGGGTGCGGCGTTGTCAAGGCGCACCTCGCCCTGCTCGACGCACAGGGTGCCGCTGAGCGCATGCGTGACTTGGTTTTGCAGCACGAGGCGGCCGGCGCCTTTTTTGATGAAGCCTTGGGTGCCGGCCAGCGGCACCAGCATGAACTGCAGCGCGGCATTCTGGATGAGCGGCGCGGCGGTGCTGGTTTGCAGCGTGAGCGGGCCGCTGGCGGGTGCCTGCAGATTCAGGCGCGCCGGGCCGCCGTGGCTGATGGCGCCGATGGTGCGCGCGGTGTCCACCGTCACGCTCAGTTCCGCGGCGGGTGCAAACGCGGCCGTGCCGTCGGCGCCGTCGGCAATCGTGCCACTGGCCCAATTGGCGGCATCGCTCCAGGTGCCGCCGGTGGCGCTGGTCCATGTGCCGTTGGCGGCGGCGAGCGGCAGCGCGCCCAGCAGACCCAGTGCTGCAATAACGCTGCGTGAGAGATGCGGTGTCGTGTTCATCGTGTCGGCCTTAGTGCATTAAATGTTACAGAAAATAAAGTGCCGCATGGTCAATCAGGCACGGCGTAGCAGCAGCAGGCCGAGGAAGGCCAAGGCGCAGCATACCCCCGGTTCAGGCACCAAGTTCACTGTCAGGGTTGTGCTGTTCACCGCTGGATGCGGCGCGCCTTCCAGACCGTCGTGATAGACGAGCCGCACGGCGTTGCTTGCGCCGTTAATGCCGGTGGTGGTGCTGCACAGCACATACGGGCCATAGGGCGTGCCGCTGGCCCGGAACACATTGACGGTCATGCTGTCCGGCGCGCCGGGCAGATGCAATGTGCCCGTGACGCTCACGAGATCCGCGCTGCCTGCGTCCGCGGCTTGCCAGGCGTATTGCGCGCCGGCGTTGCACAGCAGCGCGCCGTTGATGGCGAGCGTCGCGAGGCCGGGGCCGGGTGCGAGTGTCGCGTCGGACGCCAGCGTCAACGGCGCGTTCACCACGCCGCTGCCTTCGATCGTGGCGCTGCCCGCGACACTGACGGCGCCGCTGCCCGTGCGCCCGCTGACGCGCAAGGTGCCGGCGCTGACGATCGTGGCGCCACTATACGTGTTGCCCGCGTGCGCCAGGCTCAGCATGTTGCTGCTGAGTTTGACCAGCGCGGTCGCGTTGCCGGCCAGCACGCCCTGCAGCACAAGGTCGCCGCCGCGCGTGTCGGCCTGCCAGCCCGCACCGCGTGCCACAAGATTCAGACTGATTGCCTGCGGCACGCCGCTGTGGTTGACAATATTGCCGCTGTTGGTCAGCGTGGCGCCGCCCACGGTGAACGCACCGGCGCCGTTGGCAAACGTGATGCCGCTGATGTTTCGGCCGGCTGCGGCATTGCTGGGCGCGAGCCGCGTGGCGCCGGCAAAGACGACCGCCGCGTCGCTCAGCGGCGCATTGTTGCCCACCCAATTGGCGGGCGTGTCCCAACTATTGTCCGTGCCGCCGCCATCCCATGTGGCGCTGGTGACCATCGCGTTGGTTGGCATCATGCACGCCAAGTCGAGTGCGACTGTCAGGCCGGCCTGGGCACCGGGGTCCAGGCGCGCATACTGGATGGCACCCGTCCAGTCCGGATTGGCGCGCAAATCAATGGCGAGGTCATGCCACTGGTTGTCGGCCGGCAACGTGAGATCAACCGCGTGGTAGCTGCCGCCGCGGGGCAAGAAGATGAATTGCGCGCCGTTGGCCGCCGCCGTGCCGACTTTGACGCGGCAGCGAAAGACCTTGTAGAGATCCGCATTGATGCCGCGCCCGTTGCCGATGTTAAAGTACAGGTACGGATCGGCGCCGGTCGTGGTTGTCTGCCAGATGCCGTTGGTGACGAGCGGCGCGCTGCAATCGTTGGCGAGCCAGATATCGGCGCTGCGGTCGAACGTCCACGGGCGGAGAAAGACCGGCATGGGCACCGGCCACGGCGCGCGGGCGCCCGTCGCGCTGGTCGCGCCAACGCGCCACCAGTGCAGCCCGTCGCGCAGGTCGCCGGCATAATAATGGCGGTCGCCCGTCACGCCATCCGCGGCGTAGACGATATTGGTGAAAAAGAAATCATCGGCAAGTTGCACGGTGTAGGTGATGCCCGGGTCATCCGGTTCGACTGCGCCGTCCCACAAAAAGACGGGCGCGCAGGTGTTCAGGACGAGATCATCGCTGGCCATGCGCGGCGGCAGCAGGCGGGGCGTGATGGCGACATAGCTGACCTGCACGGTCGCGCCGGGCATATTGACGGGATCGAGGCGCAAGCGCGTCACCGTGCCGGCCCAATTGGTCTGCACGGCAAGATCAATCGCATAGGTGTGCGTGCCGGCCTGGACGGGGAACTCATGCCAAAAGGCCGGACTGCCGCGCTGCCACCAGTACAGCTGCCCCATGCCGCTGGCGGACGAGTTCATGCGCACGCGCACCTGGGTGAAATAGTCCGCGTCAATGCCGGCGCGGTCAGCGTCCTGGCTGGGGTCGCGCTTGTCGGTGGCGAGATAGAAGTAGCCGTCATCCGTGGCGGTGATGGCATTCACGCTGCCGCCGCTGACGTCGAGCGCGCCGAGATTTTGCGCGCCATAGATTTCGTTAACGTTGTCAAAATGCCAGCACGGCTGTGCCTCGAGGCGCACCCAGTCGAGGGCGAAGGCGCTGCCGGCGGGCGGCGTGCCGGGGCGCAGCGCGATGGCCTTGATGCGCTTTTCACGCCAGGCCGCGTGGTTGGCGAGATTGAGGTGATAGACATTCCAGCCGGCCCGGGCCGTGAAATCAAGCGCGTACATGGCGTCCGCCTCGTCAACCCAGACGAGCTTGCCGGTGCCCGCCACGGCATTGGTCAGATAGAGGCGGAAGGATGCGGCCTGATAGTTGTCGGCCATGACATAGTGCGCGCTGTCATCGACGGCACACCAGAGCAAGGCGTCGGCATTGTCAACCGTGCCGTACAGCACGCCGTTGGTGACCTGCAGTTGCGAGACACCGGAATGGTTTTCAATCTCGCCGGCCTCGTTCATGCCCCAGATGGCATCGCGCGCGACGGGCGTGACTTCCCAATAATTCAATCCGGTCCAGACGTTGGTGCGGCGCTCATAGATGAACTGCGCCAAGGCGGCCTGGAGCGGCTTGTCGAGGATTTGATAGGTGGGCTGGCCATACCAGTTATACGGGCTGAGCAGGTGCGCGCGCCCGTTCCAGACGGCATTCAGCGCGGCCAGATTGACGGCCATGCTGGCGTCAAGGCGGTTCCATTCAAAGATACCCCAACTGTGGTCGTTGGTATACATCGCGTTGAAGATCGTCGCGTTGGCGGCGTCGGTACCATAGGTCGTGATGCCGTTACCGCCATCGTCGACGAACGCGGTCGTCCAGGGCGAGGCGATCTTGCGCTTGGTACTGTCGGTCGACGCGGGATCAAATGGAATCTGATGGCCGAAGAGCTGATCCGGGCTCCAGCCCGCCTGCCGGCTCCAGCGGATTTGTGCCTGCACCATGTTGCGCACTTGGATGATGCGGAACGCGTGCCACTGGTTCCACCAGCGGCCGTTGGCGGTGCTGGTGCTCCAGTCCACCGTGGTGGGCGGGGTGACGGCTGCCCAGGTTGGATAGGGGAAACCACTGGCGCCGCTGAAGGCGGCATTGAACGCGCTGAGGCTGGCGTACTGGCCCTGGCCGGCATAGAGGCCCGTGCCGCCCAGCCAGTCGCGGAATTCTTGTTGCGACCAGGTGCTGTAGTCGCAATATTCGCTGTTGGCATTGGCGTTCTGGCTGTATTCGCTGGACATGCTGGCAAAGACGAGCAGGTCGGGATGCTGCTCGCGGTGCCAGCCGAGCAGGCGCATGGCGACGCGGCAATTGCGCGCCATATAGTCCTGCACCACGGTGGCGTTGCGCGAGAGCGTCAGCTGCATTTCGAGCATGTCGCCGAAGCCGTCATAGTATTCATTGCTGGTCGGTTCCTGGGTGACGGCGCTGCGGCGGATGCGGCCGAGGCGGTCGCGTTGCAGGAGCGCGCCGCCCGCGTTCTTCTCCAGGTAATTTGACAAGACTTCCATGGATTGGTCCGCCGGGTCCGCCCACGGCGTGCCGTTGAAATGCACGCCGTACGGCAGGTTGTGCGCCCAGGCCAGCGGCACGTACGTGTCCATCTCCCACGGCGCGTAGGCGGGGTTGTAGAGATAGTCGTAATAGCTGTCGTACGTGGAACTGATGAAATTGGCCGTCATCGAAAAGCCGGCTTTTATATTGGCGGGCTGAACGCCGCCCGTCTGCGCCAGCAGCCGTTCGCGCACCAAGCCGAGATAGTTGCTGCTGCCCGGCGTGTTGTCATAGCCGCCGATGGGCAGAATGTAGAACGTGCGCCAGTACGCTTGATCGAGTGCATCGGCGGCGGCGGGCGGGGCAAGCATCCAGCCGGCAACAGCCAGGCAGACGCCCAGACACTGGCGCACCTGCGCACCATAGTGATGTATCATGTGTTCTTCCGGGTTAAGACGACGCGCGTGCTGGCGTTGGTGCGCAACGGCACACTGGCCAGCGCGCGCGTGGTGTGCGTGATGAAGCGGCAGACCGGCGCGGTGTTCGTGCCGGTGTAATACGCGGCATCCCAGGTGGCGTGCGGCGGATAGAGGCGCAACGCGTCGGCGCCGGCCGTCACTGTGGCGGCAATGCGCCGCGGGCGTGCCGTCAGATC
>JAPLST010000059.1 GCA_026398485.1 bacterium | reverse complement strand
TGTGCTAGCAAAAAGACAACAGCCATTGCAGTGATAACATGCCATTCTCTATACCGCACAGTCACCTTCATGGCATAATTAAGGATCGAGGACATACGGGTGGAATTGTTCAATATTTTTCACACTGTGCTGCACCATTGTTTTTTGACTTTCAGACATATAGGGTGCCTCAAGCATCCTCTTGAGCACAGCATAGCCTTGTTTGATACGCGCCTGGTTTGGTTGTTTTTCTCCCGCTTCAAGGCACAGATACATGTTGGCCTCGGCGTACGCCATGATGAAGCGCTCACGGTCAGATTGCAGCCCCTGCTGCGCGCTCGTTAGTGTAACTTTATTTCTGCAAAACATCAGAACAAAAGGATCACACGGCTCGCCGAGTGCGGCGCGTTCTATCACCCGTTGTGCCAAATCATGGGCGCGGGAATAATCGCCGCGAAATTGTTCAATTGAGGAGGCATGCGAGATAAGGGCGTTGGCAAAGGCTTTGTCATGCGTAGCGTCAGCAACATCCAGAAGATTAGATGCAATGGTGCTGAATGCGTCTGCGATAGATAGAGGGTCAACATTGCCAAACGCTTGTGACACGCAATCCAAAAACGCGCGCTTTAATTGGTCGGACGGGTCGCGCAGTTGCTCTTTCATCCGCAGCCAATCAGCGGCGCTCCAGTAAACAACGCTCTTGCGCAACGGATGGTTGGCTGCCAATCCGGCAGCAAACGACGCCACGGCGTTGTTCACGGCGCGCGCATCCGCCGCGGTCGCGCCATCAGGCGCTTGACATGCCACCACGTCGCCACTTTGTTGATGTTCGGGCGCCACGTCGCGGACTGCGGCAGCGGCCTTCTGCTGGTGCGCTTGCGTGGCAGCTTTCTGTACTGGCGCACAGCGTGTGCACGAGCACACAGCGAACACGGTCAACAGGAGCAATGCTCCTTTTGGTACCATATGGGCAGGCACAGCAAGATGGGTGACCATAAAGCCCTCGCTCATTGATTATTCAACAATTGTTTTGCCAGGCCGAGATCATGTCGTGCGCGTGTGCCATTTGCATCGCTCCCGGCCAGGGGCAGTCGCGCTGCGTTGTCAAGCAGGTTAACATATCTGGCAAGCGCGACGCGATCCGCACCATGCATCAGTTGTGAAAGCAGTTCACAATCGCGCCCCGCATACGTGAAGCACTTGCAGCCATAACGTTGTGCATAAGCGCCGCGCAGGCGATATGCCGTGAGACTCGCATTGAAGGCTTGGTTTGTCTGACCGAGCGCCAGCCAACACTGGGCTGCGGTAAGAAAATGGCCTGGCTGGGTCATAGGCATGCCATCCTTGCAAAGCAGAGCAATAGCTTCCTGGTTGCAGCCCGACGCGACCAACGCGCGAAATGTCTGTTCATTCGGCAAGGCCGATTCTTCAAATGCCAGCAAACAATCCGGAAGAAACTCCGAAATATGGATGCCCCTGCGCAAGTACAGGCGCACGCTGAAGAGTCTTGCCATGCGGCCATATGAAGGCAACCCACTATCATCCGCCCAAGCCCACAGTTCGATGCTGTCTTTAAACCAGTATTCTTGATCATTCGCTTTGCTATACTGCAATGCAGCAAGGATTACGTTGAATGCCGCGCGCGTGTCCGCGCCTGCAATCAGTACGCCTAAAACCGTTGCCGTCATAGTATAGTCAGTATAGCCCGCGCGGCGTGTGTGCTCACGCCACATGTCGATGAGGGTCGCAAGTTCGTTTGTTTCTTTATGCTTGGCAATACGGCGCGCCAAACGTGTCATGGCAGTCAAGAGTTCCGGCTGCGCCAAAGGCACTGCCTGGGACAGCTCCTTGATGCGTTCCCACGATTCCTTCGCATTTGCAGTGTCCATGTTTACCGTGCGCAAAAGTGCACTTGCCGCTCGCAACGAACCATCCTGCACAACTATGGCATTTGCTTGGTATGCCGTGCGGAATTTCTTGATCTTGCGCTGGGCGTTTGTGTGCGCACAGTACATGTCACCCAGTGTTAGTGCGTTGCGCACCGAAGTGCCGTCATACACCATATGTGCCAATGCGCCCGTCGCACCCCGTCCGCATATTTCATAAAGATGGGAAGCGCCCGCAATGCCGCCCCCCTTGATAAGAAGATCGGCAGCCATAAGTTGATCCTCCACAACATACGGTTGCGCTTCCATCCCTGTTTGGTTGACCCCCGCGCCGGTCGTATTCTGGCCGAGCGTTGCTATAGTAGAAATCCGCTGGTCGCGTGACAAGGTGCGGCTTGTGTATGCACGAACGGAATTCCGTGGCTCCAGTTCTCGTCGCACCTTCGCTATGCGCTGCGAAACGAGACTCAAGTCGTCTTCGCTCGGAAGAAAAGGCGCGGCTTTGCTCAACAAGATGCGGCATTTACATAGGACTGCGAGATACTCTTCATCGCCTTTCAGTGCCCGGGCTTGGGTGATGGCATAGCCGAGCAGGTCGTAAAAGCGCTGAATCTCGGCATCGTCCGCGCGCATGATGTTGTTGAGAAAACAGTTGACCATGGGATCGTTGATGCCGAGATCATTGTCAATGCCGAGTAAGGTGATGCCGTCGAGCACGGTCTTGAAGCCCGGCCGGTCTTGGTGCGTCCAGAAGTGGAGCTGGGCGAATTCGGTGTATTCTTCCCTGGAAAAAATTCGTTCGCCGCGAACGAATTTATAATCTTCGGTTGCTGCGACGTTCGATCCCGCCGTTGACGTGACTCCAAGCAGCGTTCGATGTTGAATGTTCGATGTTGGCTTGCTGTTTGTGTGGGAGGGGCTTCCATGCCCCGATGTTTCATCTACAACAGCATTCGCGGCACGGAGGTTGCTCCCGCTCTGCTCCAGTTTCAAGTTTCTAGTTTCAAGGATCAATGCCTGCAAATCCCAGAAATTGGTGATGGCATCGTGGTAGTCGCCGATCTCGATGGCGCGGCGGATCAGCGCGCGATCGGCCGCCGCGGCGATGCGCGGAGTCGCGGACGCTTCCAGCCGCACCAGGTCGATCGGCCGATGCTTCCAGGCGCACCAGGTCGAGCCAGTTGAATGCGTCGGTGTAGCGGCCGGCCACAAGGCAAGTCCGGCCAAGACCGAGAAATACTTCCAAGCGCGGCTCCGGACACTGCACGGCGGCGGCTTGATCGTCGAAATACGCGCGGCTGTTCTGATAGGCGCGATAGGCTTTGACAATATCGCCCGTCCGTTCAAGACAGTAGCCGCGCAGGGCATTGACGAAAAAGCCCTGCTGGTAGCCGTTGGTCACCGCGCCGCGCCAGTGAAATGCGCCGGCGGTCAGCGCGTCGAGCGCAGACAGGGCGGCGCTGATGTTGCCTTCTTCAATGGCTTTGGCGGCGTCGCGGCAGGCGGAGCCACGCGCGAGTTGGAGAATGCTCTGGATGGACAAGGCCGGGACGGACTGGGGGAGGAGGGGGAAATCAGTAATCAGTGATCGGCTGCTTGGAGTCCCGCCACCGGCGGGATAATCAGTGATCGGCGGGGCAGAGGCAGCCGGTGGGGCGGCGTTCGTCGCGCTGGCAGCATGGGTTGCCGATGTGGAGGCTGCGCTGCACGGCACCATTAGAAAGAAGCCTGCCGCCGCAGCAAGCGCCATTTTGCAGTGCTCAATCAGCATTACTATTTCAATTCCTCTTGCTCCAACTTTATCAATGAGTTCAACATTTGTCTTAGAAATTCCCTTGTTTTCAGATTATCCCGCTCGGCCACGACCGTTTTGATCCCGGGAATCTCTTCATAATCCCCACAATGTATTTTTACTCCGGCGCCTCCGCGATAGGAACGCATAGCAGGCGGGCCTTTCATGATATCCATATCTGTCTTTTGCTTCTGTAACCATTCATTGTTCGGATTTGCTTTTATGAACTCATTAACGAGACGCTCTGCATCTTCTAATCGATTCAAATATATGAGACAGCCAATTGCATTTTGTTGCGCGTTAGCGGGATCATAATCCTGAAGATTCGTGCCATATTCGAGCGCCTTCTGAAAACAGGCCAATGCTTGTTCTTCGTTGTTTTGGTGCTCCGCATACAGTTCGCCCATGATCCCCAGTGTTCTTGCCATCTGCAGGCGGTTGTTTTCCTGTTCGTAGCCAGATAATGCCATTTGGAGAGCTTGCTGCGCTTCTCCGTCGTGATAGAAAGATAAATAGATTTCACCACACCCTTGTAACGCCGTGGCCCGATCTTGAGCAGATGCCCGCGTGTCATGAATAATGTTTGAGTAGAGACAAAACAAGGCCCCTTGTGCACCAATGTAACCCATGTGGTTAGCAATCCAGCCTTGTGTCATGCGCATTTTCTGTTCCACGCTCAGCGCATCATTTGTGCGGAGTGACTGAAAATATCTAACCGTTTGCATCGTCTTGGCGCTTCGTCCGCCACCGCGCCGGTATTCCTCATTGAATTGTTCGATGAGTTCCTTCACCTCAACTTTATTTGCGGCAGTCTCCTTTGTTAGAACAGCAGATTTCGTGTTCTTTTTTCCAAGCGTGCATGAGGCATCTGTCACTGCCGTGTCACGACCTGCAGCAGATTCCACTTTATTCGTTGATTGCGTGCTTTTGCCTGGCTCTTTGCTGCACGATATTATGATAACCAAGGCTGCGCAAATGAACAAAGCAAGGCCAAGCGTTGTTCTGATGTGGTGTGTCATAAGTCACGTAGAAATGGAGTGGGGAAGTTAGTCGCATACGGATAGTGTGCTGCTATTTGGCGAAGGCATTGTCGCAATCTATCTTGTGTTGTCTGGTCGTTGCTGCGGCCGGGGCTTTTGTTGACTGCAAGCCAGAACACATAGCGCCGCAGCACGTTCGTGGGAAGGGACGGCATCAGCCTATCTATGGCGAGTGATTCGGGCGAGGGAAATACAAACGCCGCAGGACCTGCCAAACCGGCAATGCTCATTCTGTTGGCCATTGTCGAAACATAACAAGAAACAGCTTCGTTGGTCATGCCGTGTTGCAGGAGAATGCTGGCAACATCATAACCATGCCCCGTCAGCACAGCCTGCATCACCATGCTGGTGATGGAGTGCATATCCCGTGTGCGCAGCGCGCTGCGCACGCGACTTTCTGTCTGGCCTTGCTTCTGGCGCCATTCAATGACATCCCGCAAATCTTGTACACCACGGGGCCATTCTGCCAGCGTGCCGGCAAGCATACTTCCTGCGACTATCCGCGGGTATTGTAACAAATCGGCGTAGCCTGCCCAGCCCGGACACCGGGCACAAAGGCCACGCAACGTTCTCCTCTCAGTATCGTTCAGTGTTCGTGACAGCCCGCGTAACCACAGCGAGTATGTACAGTCCTTCTGGTCACGCCCTGCCAAGATAGCCCCCCACTTTACATAGATGTCGCATGAAACGAAACCACAGCACTGCTCCAAAACGATACAGCAGCGAATGGCTTGATCAAACTCGGAGAGCGTGATAAGTCTTAGAATCTCTTTGCCTAAGTAGCTAATAACGGCAGGATGAGATGGCGACAAGCTTTGCGTCGCTACTTTTGCGTCATCGCGGACGCCTTGGGTACCATTTGTTGCTAATTGGGCCTGCTCTAGAATAACTAGTGCGGCACGCATTGATCTGTCAAATACATAATCGCCGGATGACAGTTGGTGATTGATGACTGCTTTGCCCTGACCATTCCTTGCTGGGCTTGGCATGGATAAGGTACAGCGAGTTTTACCAATGGCTGCCGCGTTTCTTGCTGTCGTGCCGTCATATTTGATCTGCGTCACAGAGCCGGTTGCACATGCAGCCGCGCGGTCATACATTGTTTTTGCAAGAACGTATTCTTTAGCATTATAATACCAATCCGCTTGCATGAGCAAGTTTTCTAATCTTATTTCCGGCAGTTCTTCTACCTCTCCTGATGCACCGATGTGGCAACTTTGTAAATGGAGTGTTTTCGTTGTACCTGGCACACGACCCCTGACCTTTGCCCCCTTTTCACTTCTCAACACATCCGCACCTTGCGCCAACTGCTTCTTTACATCCTCTATTCTCGTTTGCACTTTTTCCAGGTCGTCCTCTGGATTTAGAAAATCATAGACGTTGCCGAATAATGTTCTTGCGTTGCAAAGAAAAGCGAGATATCTTTCATCTCCCCTCAGCGCGCGGGCCTGGGTAATGGCATAGCCGAGCAGGTCGTAAAAGCGCTGAATCTCGTCATCGTCCGCGCGCATGATGTTGTTGAGAAAACAGTTGACCATGGGGTCGTTGATGCCGAGATCATTGTCAATGCCGAGTAAGGTGATGCCGTCGAGAACGGTCTTGAAGCCCGGCCGGTCTTGGTGCGTCCAGAAGTATAATTGCGCGAGCTCGGTGTATTCTTCCCTGGAAAAAATCCGTTCGCCGCGAACGAATTTATAATCTTTGGCGGTTGAATTGGTGTTTGTGTGGGAGGGGCTTCCATGCCCCAATGTTTCATCTACAACAGCATTCGCGACACGGAGGTCGCTCCCACTTTCAAGGATCAATGCCTGCAAATCCACGTAATTGGTGATCGC
>JAPLST010000126.1 GCA_026398485.1 bacterium | reverse complement strand
TTTATGACGCGCATCTGTCGCTCGTGGTCGTCAACATTCGCGCGGCGCAGAAGAGCATCCGGACCGTGGCCGAACAGTGCGGCGGCTATATGCAGTCCATGGATGCGAGCACCATCATTGTGCGCGTGCCGGCCAAAACACTTGACCAGGTCATCATGGAGTTCGAGAAACTCGGCGATGTCACCGCCAAGGAAATTGCCGGTCATGACGTGACCGATCAAATGCGCGACCTGACCTTGCGGCTGAAAAACGCCGAGGAGTTGCGCGCGCGTGTGGCGGCGCTGCTCGAGCGCGCCACCAATGTCACCGAGGCGATTGCCATTGAAAAAGAACTCGCGCGCTTGACGGAAACCATCGAGCAACTCAAGGGCCAACTCCAACTTTTGCAGAACAAGGTCGCCTATTCAACCGTGACGGTGCATCTGAATTCACCCGTGCCGCAACAAGCGGTGCAACCGCTGGTGCCGTTTGCATGGGTGGCCGAGCTGGGCGGCGACATGTCCCAAGGTGATCGCCATGCCACGACGTCGGTGGATGAAGGCACCGGCGTGGATTTCGTCATGCCCAACGGTTTTGCGAAATACTACGAGCACGAATGGCTGACGCGGGCCGTCTCGGCCGACGGCGTGTACCTCACCGTCACCCGCCATGACAATGTCAAAGGCGCCACGCTCGGCTATTGGGCCACGGTGATCAAGCGCAGCCTCGAAGCCACGCGCGGCCTGGCCATGCGCCCGGCGCGCGCCGTCACGCTCGACAATGACGAGCCGGCCATGTGGCTCGACGGCGTCAAGCAATTCAGCGGCATGATCATGGGCTATCTGGTCGCCTTCACCGCCACCGAGCGGCATGTTTATGTCTTTGAAGCATGGGGCCCGCAAGCATCATTTGCCGCCGCCATGCCGGCGCTGGAAACGTCGTTCAAGAGCTGCACCCACTCGTGGTGGAGTGACTGGCTTGACTGAGCGGCGTGGGCGATGCCCGCGTGCCAATGTGCCGCGGCGCCGGAGCCGGGCCATGCTGAAATTCCGGCTTTTGGTATACTAGGCCCGCAAACCGGGCTTGCAGGCGATGTACCGGCCATGC
This sequence comes from bacterium, assembly GCA_026398485.1. GTDB lineage: Bacteria > Auribacterota > UBA3054 > UBA3054 > JAPLST01 > JAPLST01. The sequence continues at coordinate 1,837 of JAPLST010000126.1, read as the reverse complement.
GTTCGCCGCCAAGATGTGCTAATGGCCACCTAACTGTCTCTTATTGTTGACGGGGAGTACTGCAATGAGAAGGACCTTGCCACTGCTGCTGCTGTCCGCCCTGCTGGTGGGCTGCGCCACCACTGCGAATCCCGACCCCGTGACGCCGACCAGCACGGCCGGCGCAGCCGTCGCGCCGGTCGCGTGGGTGAACGAGCTGGCCGATGAATTGACGCAAGGCACACACACCACGAATTATGCCATTGAAGAAGGCAGCGGGGTTGTATGCACGTTGCCCCAAGGCTTTACGAAATACCATGAAAGCCGGTGGTTGACGCGGGCCGTGTCAACCGACAGCGTCTGCATCAAAGTCACCCGGCAAGAGAATGTCAAGGGCGGGACTCTTGATTACTGGGCCGCGCTTGTCCAGCGCACGCTCGAAACCACGCGCGACCTTAGCATGACGCCGCCGCGCGCACTCGTCTTGGATGACGGCGAGCCCGCCATGCTGCTCAATGGCGTCAAGCAAATCAACGGTAAAAACACGGGCTATCTCGTCGCGTTCACCATCACGCCGCGGCACGTCTATCTCTTCGAGGCCTGGGGCCCGCAAGCACCCTTGGTCGCCGCCATGCCTGCGCTGGAGACGTCGGTCAAAAGCATCAAGGTCAGTTGGATGGCCGACGTGCTGTTCTGACGCACGCCAGGGATAGTCGCCCAAATCCGGCAGTGCCAACACCGCAGCAAAGGCAACCCCAGTTAACACGCCGATCGCAAGCGCGAACACGGGTTGGGCGGGTGGGTGAGCTGAAACCGCCGCGACCTTGCCTGCCGGCGGCATTCAAGGAATGTTGCATATTGAAATTCCGCGCAGATACTTCGGCCTTCGATATTCCTTGTTCGATATTCGATATTCATTGTCTCTTCTGCCAGACCACAACGATCCCGCCGCCGGCGCATGCACGTCAACGCAGGGAGGGTGTACCAAGCGGTTACGCAGCTGAGGTAGGGCAGGCTACCCAGCCTGCCACTGGCCTTGCGAATTCGGAGATGGCAGGCTGGGTAGCCTGCCCTACTTCGGATGGATCATTCCTTACATACCAGTCGCCGAAACCGGGGTCGCCCGCCCTTGCGGATTGCGGGGCAACATGCTACACTTTCACCAACCTTTTGAGGAGACATCGATGACACTACTGCGTCTATTCACGGCACTTTCCGTTGCCGCCACCCTGCAGGCCACCACCACGTTCTGCGCCAACAGCATCAGCACGGACGGCAGCGGCACCCCGATCTCCGCACGCCACGATATCCTCGCGCAGCTCGGCGCCGCACATCCGGCATTGGTCGAGGCCGGCACCGGCCGCATCATTCCGGCCCGACAGCCAGCCGCTTCCACGCGCGTGAACGCCCGCGCCGGCAACCGCGCCGCGTCCAGCACGCCGGGCGCGCCGCAGATGGTCTATCCGCGCCCGTTCCCCTGCACCAATCGCATTCGCAACGTGGCCTTGTTTCAGGAGTTCAATCCTTGGGACAGCACGCTCCTGCCCTATCTGCTCGCCACCAACGGCATCAGCTACACGATCTTGAGCACCAATGACATGGGCATGGTTGACCTGACGCCGTTTGACAAGGTCATTCTGGTGTCCTCCCAGTCCAATGATTTCTATGACGTCGTCAGCGCGAATTACACCTGGTTTTTGCAATATGCCTATCAAGGCGGCCTTCTCGAAATGCATCTGGCAACCAAGTCCGGCTACTTGGAGAAGTCCGGCTTGTTGATGCCCGGCGGCTTCATCGCGGCGTCATATTCTGCCAATGCCGTTACGATCACCAATGCCGACTTTCCCATGTTCCGCAC
>JAPLST010000434.1:23132-28564 GCA_026398485.1 bacterium | reverse complement strand
TCGCGTGTCAAAAAAGCGCGCAGCGCGCGCGGATGATCCAGTAAACACTGTAACTTAGGCACGTGGCGTGGCAGCCGTTTTCAGTTTTCGGTTTTCGGTGTTCAGTGGCAGAGGCAGAGCGGCAGGGGCAGAGCCAGCAACCACGCGGCGAATTAGTTATTCAGTAATCAGTATTCGGTTTTCGGTGCTGAGAAAGAACGAACCAGCGCTGCAGGCTGCGAAATCATCAGGCGGCGGCGGCGGCAGAACCAAGAAATCCAATCTCCCTGCAACGTCTGCGCCGTTCCGTCAACGGCGACAGGAGTATCGGCGCAGCCATGGAGGGATTTTTATGTGTTTGCATTCACGCGCGAACTGACACTAAATCCCCCGGCGCTGCGCGCCCGCCCCCTTTACAAAAGGGGGACTTGCAGCACTATTTTAGCGCGTATGGGGTATTGCCCTGGGCTGGTATGCTCTGCCTCCTTGGGCCAAGACAGCGTCCTTCATTTCTAATTCTTTCGCCGCGAAAGAATTATCGGATTGGTTCGTTTTGACCCGCTTGCCCCTTGTGGCTGCGCAAAAACTGCCCGGGCCGGCTTGCGCGAATGGTCGTGTGTGCCACGCGCGCATTTTTCATAACCAAATGAAAAACATGCAGTTAGGTAAGTAAGACGGGGTAATTGTGGTATATCGGTACCTTAATATTATATATTGGCACGCAGCCTGCTTTTACTTTTGTAGTAGCAACACCTAATCAACTTGGATACCAACAATGAAAGCAAATCTGAAACTGACCATAGCCGGCGCCCTCGCCATCACCGCCCTCTCTGCCTATGTCTATGCCGGCGACGCAGCCTGCGGCAGCAGTGGCGCCCCCGCCACCGATCAAGCCGTTTGCGGTGCGGCGGCTAAAACACCCTGTAGCGCGGCCGGCCAGGCAGCCTGCGGCGACAAGTGCGCCGCTGGCGCAGGCAAATGTGACATGGCCGGCGCGGGCAAATGCGACAAGGCTGGCGCAGGCAAATGTGACAAGGCTGGCGCAGGCAAATGTGACATGGCTGGTGCAGGCAAATGCGATAAGGCCGGCGCGGGCAAATGCGATAAGGCCGGCGCGGGCAAATGCGACAAAGCCGGCGCAGGCAAATGCGACAAGGGCGCAAAGGTCACGCATGTGACCACTGATCAATTGGCCGGCCTGCTGGGCACCGTTGTGGTCGTGGACGCGCGCACCGCCAAGTATGACGACGGCAAGCGCATTCCGGGCGCGATTACCGTGCCCGCTGATGCCACGGCGGAACAAATCACCGCGGCCTTGCCGGACAAGAGCGCCAAGGTTGTCGTCTATTGTACCAGTCCGAAATGCCCGGCCAGCGCCAAACTGGCGAAGACCTTGGTCAAATACGGCTACACCGCCGTACAAAAGTACCCTGACGGTATTGAAGGATGGGTCGCGGCCGGAAAGCCGACCACCCAGGCAACGCCGGCAGGGAAGTAAACAGAATCGTAGCTAACCCTACGGTAAGCGCGGGCCCAATAAGCCCGCGCTTTTTTTGTTGTCTGGCACCTAACTGTAGTGCGTCATTGATACCTTGACAAATCAGAACTGTCAAAAGCAGTATGGCCTTCATCATTGTCCTAAATCCCTCTTGCATCTCTCCCGCCGCTGGCGGGATCCACGCCGCTGGCGGGACTCCAAGCCGCTGCAAAGCCAGCCACCCAAAGGGAGACCATACAGCGCCTGCGCAAGCGCTCCATCCACCTGGCGGCGCTTACGCCGTCCCGCCACATGGCGGGAGGGTTGGGGGATTTTGCGATTTTGCCGTAGTGGTCAAATGTAATGAAGCGTTAGACTCACTACACTAGTTCAAACGGAATGGCGCGCCTTGGTTCGTGCGTTGGACGCTGGCTCGGCCGGCGCGATATGGCGATTGATTTAGGCGCAGTCAGCGTGCGTCACAAACAAACGAAGAGCAAAGTTTCTTTTGCGTCATCCATCGTCGCTCGTCGTTCGTCATTTACTGCCTATCGCGCTTGACGGCGGGTGCCGCGTTCAATGTTTGATGTTCATCGTTCATCGTTCATCGTTCGGCGTTCAGCATTCATCGTTCAGCGTTTACTGCGTCCGTGCCCAGCAGCGCTTGCAGCGCGGCGCGCACGTCTTCGCAGCCAACCAGCTTGACGCCCTGCCATTGCAGTTGCGCCTTGCCCTTTTCACGGAAGGATTTCAGGTTGTGGGCCGGCAAGATGCACTGCGCAAAGCCGAGCCGCTTGGACTCCATCACGCGCCGCTCGATCTGGCTGACTGCGCGCACTTCGCCGCCCAAGCCGACTTCGCCGATCACAACCGTGTCGTCCGGCACCGGTCGGTCATAAAAACTCGAGGCAATCGCCGCGACACACGCCAAGTCAAGTCCCGGCTCGGTCAACTTAATCCCGCCCGCCAAGCTGACAAACACATCTTGCGTGTTGACATGAATCCCGACGCGCTTTTCCAGCACCGCCAGCAGCAGCGTGATCCGGTTTGCATCGACGCCGACCGCCTTGCGCGCCGGCATGCCGAACGGCGAGCTCGCCACCAGCGCCTGCACCTCGATCAGCAATGGGCGCGTGCCTTCAATCGCCGTGCCAACGGCCGAGCCGCTGCGCTGCGTCTGGCGCTGCGCCAAGAAGATCGCGGACGGATTCGGTACCTCGATCAGCCCGCGCCCGGTCATTTCAAACACGCCAATCTCGTCGGTCGAGCCAAAGCGATTCTTGACCGCGCGCAGAATCCGGTAAATGTTGTGGCGCTCGCCCTCAAAATACAAAACCGTGTCGACCAAATGCTCGACCACGCGCGGGCCGGCAATCGCGCCGGTCTTGGTCACATGCCCGACAATCAGCACCGCGACATTGTGCTCTTTGGCAAAGCGCACCAGTTGTGCGGCGCATTCGCGCACCTGGGTCACACTGCCCGGCGAGCTCGGATACTCGCTGTCGTACATCACCTGAATCGAATCAATCACGACGGCGAACGGCTTGACCCGCGCGACTTCTTCGAGGATCGCGCGAATATCGGTGGCGGCCATCAGTAAAATATTGGGATTGTCAACGTGCAGGCGTTGCGCGCGCAATTTCGTCTGCGCCAGCGATTCTTCGCCGCTGACGTACAACAAGGGCGCATCCGCCGCCGCCAGTGCGTTGGCGGCTTGCAGCAAGATGGTGGACTTGCCGATGCCCGGATCGCCACCCACCAGCACGACCTGGCCGGGAATCAGGCCGCCGCCAAGAATGCGGTCGAATTCCGCAATGCCGCTCTGCCGCCGCACGCTTTCGTCCAAGGAAACTTCATTCAGCGCAACTGCCTGCGTCACCATGCGCGGCGCGCCTTTCGTCGGCGTGGCTGGCACAACTTCCGACAGCAACGTGTTCCACGATTGGCAGGCCGGGCATTGGCCCTGCCACTTCGGGCAGGCATGTCCGCATTCCTGGCAGATGTACTGTGTTTTTGTCTTCTGTAGTTTCATGGAAATTCTTCCGCAACGGAATAATTTATAATTATACGATTACCGGTGCGGTGCAGGCCGCCGCCGCCGCTGAACAGTTCAACGTTCGATGTTGAATGTTCGATGTTCAAGAGTCATCGCCCGCGCATGCCGTTCCATAGCAGTGCCTGCGCGCGCACTGCCAGCCGCACGCCCAATTCGCCGCACAAGGGCGCCAGCCATGTTGCCGCGCACAGATGTTCCTCGCGCGTGTGCGCCAGGGGCATCAGAAACAAACGCTCGCGCGGGATCGCCAGTGGCAGCAGGCGTTGTGCCGCCGCGCGCGCCTCGGCCGCATCGCGCACCACCACTTTTACCTGCACGCAATAGCCGCGCTGCACATACGCCGCCAGCACGTCGTCATGCCACACCTCACTCTTTGGGCTTAGCGACATTAACGGTGGATTACAGTCGACAAACATGGTTGCATTCGACTCGACCGTGACGACTTTGCCAATACGCCGCAGACCGGCACACAAGGCGATCAGCTCGTCGCCCGCCAGCGTCGGCTCGCCGCCGGTGATGACCACGTGCTGCGGCCGCGCCATGCGCGCCAGATCGAGCACTTGGGCAAGCGTGTGGGCTGTGCCGGCCGCCGCGTCGCGCGCATAGGGCGTGTCGCACCAGGCACAGGCCAGATTGCAGCCCGCCAGCCGCACAAACCACGACGGCATGCCCAGCCAGAGGCCTTCGCCCTGCAATGATTCAAATATCTCGATGATCCGCATGCCGCTATTGTAGTCCTTCCGCATGGTGGTGTCAAAGAGTCATACTGCGTGGTATTCGGTATTCAGTGTTCGGTATTCGGTGGCAGAGGAGGAAAAAATTCGTTCGCCGCGAACGAATTTATAGCATGCGGCATGACATCGGCTTTCCTTGTTCAATATTCGCTATTCTCCGTGCCGATTGCCAATCGCCGCCTAAATCACTACACTAGTGCCATGAGAATCACGCGCCATGCCGCACTGCTGATTGCACTTGTCTGCATCCTGCTCCCGCTGCCATGTCGGGCAACCTTAACACGATGTTCCACATGCAAGAGCAACTGCCAACTTCTTGAGATGGCTGCTCTGCTTGCTCAGCAGAAGGGTGTGACAAACATAACCAATCTCAATTTACTTGCACCTGCCTACATCTTGAAAATGCCTGTTTGTCCTGTTGGTGGCACCTATGTTCTCGGCACCAATGGTACGGTAGAGTGCACCATTCCTGCAGAATTGCACAGATTCCGGCCATTTAAAGGCGCTTTGCTTGTCATTGTGATCATTATGGCGTTTGGGTTGCTAATACCACTAGTTAGGTTGTGGCGAGGCAACTGCGATGCGCAACGCGCGGCTTCCCTCACTTCGTGGTTGGCCGTGGCAAGCGCTTGTCTCGGCGTGATGCCAGCGGTGCTCACAGGGCTTATGATTGTTGTGCCGTGGCACAAACTGATTGATGCAACGGTATTAAATCAAGTTGTCAGAGTCAGGCTGTCTGATTCAGTTGGCTGGGGGCTTTTGGGCTTCATGCTCCTATCCTCCACATTTGGCATTGTATATGGACATGCCGCACGCAGCAGTCTGACAAAATTGACATCAAGAAAGATGTTGGTCGTTGCATTGGTCGGCCTACTGCTGAACTATAGCTTTCTTGCGGTTCTTGTTTGGTTGTCTTGCACATCCATTCGATACTAAATCCTATTTCAAGTCCTTTTCATCAATTCGCCAACCACACACTGCCGATGAGCACACATGACTGGGCGCGCGACGCCGTTTGGTACCAGATCTTTCCCGAGCGTTTCTGCAACGGCGATCCGAACAATGATCCGACCGCCGCCACGCTCGAACGCGCTGACATTCCCGGCTGGCAACCGTCGCGTTGGACGCGCGATTGGTATGCGCTCGATCCATGGGAACAGCAGCTCGGTGGGTTTTTCAAGTCGGT
>JAPLST010000434.1:0-23049 GCA_026398485.1 bacterium | reverse complement strand
CGAACGGCTTGATTATCTGCAGGATCTTGGCGTCAATGCCCTGTATCTCACGCCGGTCTTCTGGGCGCGCTCGTCGCATAAATATGATGGCAATGGTTATCACCACGTTGATCCGCACTTCGGGCCCGATCCGGCCGGTGACACCGCCATGATTGCTGCCGCGCACGAAACGGATGACCCGGCCACCTGGGGCTGGACCGCCGCGGATCGCCTGCTGCTCGACTTGATTGCCGCGGCGCACCAGCGCGACCAGCGCATCATTCTCGATGGCGTGTTCAATCACACTGGGCGCGACTGCTTTGTGTTCCAGGACTTGCGCCACGCCGGCCAGGCGTCGCGCTATACCGGCTGGTATGACATTGAGCGCTGGGACAAATCACTGCCGGACGGCTTTGCGTACAAGGGCTGGTTCGGCCACCGCACACTGCCGGAATTGCGCAAGGAAAACGGGTCATTGGCTGCGCCCGTGCGCGATTATATTTTCAATTGCACGCGCCGCTGGATGCAGCCGATGGTCAGCGGCCACGCGCGCGACGGCATTGACGGCTGGCGTCTCGACGTCGCCTTCTGCGTGCCGCATGGCTTCTGGAAAGAATGGTGCGCGCTCGTCCGCACGCTCAATCCAGAGGCCTATACGGTTGGCGAACTGGTCGAGACTGCACCCGAGTATTTGCAGGGCGATGAATTTGACGCGCTGATGAATTATCCGTTTCTGTTCGGCGTGGCGGAATTTTTCAGCGACCAGCGCGATAAGATTTCAGCCGGCGAATTCGACCGGCGCATGGCCGCGCTGCGCCATGCCTATCCTGCCGCGCACACGGCCGTCATGCAGAACTTGCTCAGCAGTCATGACTGTGTGCGCTTCGCCTCGGCGGTCGTCAATCCGGACCGGCACTATCGCGACTGGGGCGCGTACCATCACAAGACGCAGGTGCATAACGATCTGCACTATAATCTTAGCCCGCCGCGCGCCGACGCACTGCAGCGGCAGAAGCTGGCGGTGCTGTTCCAAATGACGTATCCCGGCGCGCCGATGATCTATTACGGCGACGAGGCCGGCATGTGGGGCGCGAACGACCCGTGCAATCGCAAGCCGATGGTCTGGCCGGAGCTGACCTATGATGTTGAAAAATGTCATCCACATGGCCGTGTGCGCCAACCCGAGCCGGTGGCGTTCAATCACGAGCTGCACGCGTGGTACCGCACGCTGATTCACTTGCGGCGCGCGACGCCGGCGCTGGCGCACGGCAGCTATACCACATTGCTGGCCGACGACACAACCGGCGTGCTTGTGTTCTCGCGGCACAGCGGGCAGCAGACGGCGGTGGTCATGCTGAATAGCAGTGCCGCGCCGCAGACGCTGACATGGTTGCCAAGCTGGCCGCACGGCGCGGCCGCGGGCCGCGTGCAAGGCTTGACGGTGGCCCACGGGCGCGTGACGCTGCCGGCCTTCACCGGCGAAGTATTCATCTAAAAGAAATTTAACAAAGAGTAAAGGAGTAAAGGAGGCAGGCGCAAGCAACAAATTTTGTTGATTGCCAGCAGCAACAACATTCAAAATGCATCTGCCTGCTGCTCTGGCTCATGCACTCATTTACTCCTTGTTACTATTGCTGCGGCTGCACCAAGAGCCGGTCTCTTGTTGCTCTGGCTTGGCGCTCTTTGCCCTCTTTGTCATGATTGCGGCTGATATGATATACTGTTTTTTCAGGCTGCAAATGCAGGTTCTATTATGAGACGATTACTATGAGGAGCTGTGTGCTGGGCATGACGGCGTTGCTGGCGCTGGTGTCATTGCCACTGCACGCGGCACCGGCGGCGGACACGGTCGCCGCGGAGGTCGAGCGCCTGGTCTGCTCCACCCAGCGCTGGTGCGGCGATCTCGAGGTGCTGGCCCGCAAACGGGTGGTGCGCGTGTTGGTGTGCTACAGCAAGACCTTTTATTTTCTGGACGGCGCCCAGCAGCGCGGGCTGACCTATGACCTGCTGCGCGAGTTTGAAACGTTTGTCAACCAGCGCCTGCGCACCGGCGTCTTGCGCGTGGACGTGGTGATTGTGCCGGTGCGCCGCGACGAATTGCTGCGTGGCGTGGTCGAGGGCCGCGGCGACCTTGCCGCCGCAAATTTGACGATCACGCCGGAGCGGCAACGAATGGTTGCCTTCGCTGATCCACTGGCCAGCGGCATCAACGAGCTGGTCGTGACAACGCGGCAACATCCGGCGCTGGCGCGGGCCGAGGAGCTGGCCGGCCAGCCGGTGTATGTGCGGCGCTCGAGCAGTTATTTTGAGAGTCTGACCGCGCTCAACGCGCGGCTGCGCGCGGCCAAGCGCGCGCCGGTGCAGATCCAGCTGGTCAATGAAAATCTGGAGGACGAGGACATTCTGGAGATGGTCAATGCCGGGCTGATTCCCGCGACGATTGTTGACAGTTATCTGGCCCAATTCTGGGCGCGCGTCCTGCCGCAACTGGTGGTGCATACCAACGTGGCGGTGCGGCAGAACGGGCAGATTGCCTGGGCGTTGCGGCCGCGCAGCCCGCAGCTGCAAGCCTTGGTCAACGATTTTGTGCGCACGCACAAGCAGGGCACGTTGCCGGGCAATGTCATCATGCAGCGCTATTTGCGCTCGATCACCTATGTGACCAATGCGGTGGCCAGCACCGAGCTGAAGAAGTTTGACGCGACGATCGGAATGTTCCGCCGGTATGGCGCGCGCTACGGTTTTGACGCGTTGATGCTGGCGGCGCTGGGGTACCAGGAGTCGATGCTGGATCAGCGCGCGCGCAGTCATCATGGCGCGATCGGCGTGATGCAGTTGCTGCCGGCGACCGCAGCCGACCCGAAGATCAAGATTGCGCGGATTGACCAGGTGGACAACAACATTCACGCCGGCACGAAATATTTGCGCTGGCTGCATGACACCTATTTCAAGGATGCGGCGATGGACGCGCTCAACCGGACGCTGTTCACGTTCGCGTCGTACAATGCCGGCCCGGGGCGGATTGCCGGTTTGCGCGCGCAGGCGGCGGCGGAAGGGCTGAATTCAAATATCTGGTTTCACAATGTCGAAGTGGTGGCCGCGCGGGTGATCGGCCGCGAGACGGTGCGCTACGTCAGTAATATTTACAAGTATTATCTGGCCTATGCGATGGTCACGCAGCGGCAGCAGGAGCGCAATACTTTACTTCGCAACGAAGTAAATTAAGGTGCAGCCATGCTGCCGGTAGCGCGGACCATCCTGCGCCGAGCACGGCTCGGCTATGCAAAGCGGGCGCGCGGCTCCCGCACTCCAAAGTTCGGCTGCGCCGAACGAAGGGGTCGTCTGCGCCACGGCGGCGAACCATATTCCGTATAGCGGAATTTCAGGGCCATGCCGCCGCCGCCGGCTTGACTTCACTCTAATAATGTGTTATGATGAGTGTAGCTTAACATACCATTTTCACCCTGCTGAGTAAAAATATGCGTCTCCTTGCCGCCGTCCTTGCTTGCCTGTTGGTTCTCATAATTGTTTCGCCGGCCCATGCCGTTGGCAATTTACGGATGAAGATTGCCGCGATTGCGTACAATCCGATCATGTCGAACCGGCCCGGGTTGCCGCGCTTGAACGTTGCCACGGGCTGGTCCGATCCGCTGGTCATGGCGCGCGACCATACCAACTGGTGGGACCGCGCCAGCGCCGGCATGGTGCGCTGCGAGTTGGTGATCAATACCAATCTGAATATCTGGCCGGTCAAAGCGGACGGATTTCGCTACACCGCCTTGTCCTATTGGGCGATTTACACCAATGGCTGGCAGGGCGCGCATTCGCCCGACACCATTGATTACTATGAAGTTTTCAAAACCGACGTGCCGTGGCTGCTGACCATGATCGAGACCGGCGCCGTGGATCAAGTCTGGGTGTATGGTTTTCCCTACATGGGCTGCTTTGAGACGCGCTTGTTCGGCCCGGGCGCGTATGAGTGCAATTCCGATGGCACAGAGGAGCTGGGCAACCAGCGGATGTTCTTGGCCAGTTTTCCGACGATGGAGCGGGCCGACACGCCCATGGAAAATTTCGGGCACGGCTGTGAAGGCGTGCTGGGCGCGTGGTTCTGGAATTATCTGTTAGATTACCCTGGTACAGTGGACACACCCTACACCAACATCAATGATTTTGCGCTGTTTACGCGCGCCAGCGCCAATGCCGCCAACAACATTCACTGCGGCAACATTCATTATGCGCCGAACTCGGTGGGCGAGTACAATTGGGGCAACACGACCTATGTCAACGGCAATGCCGATGCGTGGTACAGCTATCCGCTAATGACCAACGCGCCGCGCATGATGAATTGCAGTGAATGGGGCAACGGCGACAATCATCTGCATAAAATCTGGTGGTTCCGGCACATGCCGCAAAAAGTCGGCCTGTGGAAGGGCCACTTGATGAACTGGTTGACCATGTTTTTGAATTTGCAGCGCGCGTCGTATCCGCTGGGCAGTGATCAAACGCTGGTGCAGACCAATGTGGATCTGGCGGGTTGGTTCACGTTTGAGGTGTATGCCCCGCCCGGCACGACCCAAGTGACAATCAATGTCAGCACCGGGCGCAGCGTCGAGTTCGGCGTGCAGAAGGACACCATTCCGCTCTACAAACGCTTCAACTGGTGGGGCGCGAACAACATGGCGTATGACTTCTGGAGCAGCGCGCGCAGCAACACGCACACCCTGACAATCAATGATGCCAATGAGTATGGCCGCAGCGTGACGGGCTATTGGTACTTCACCTTCGGCCGGGCCTACACCAGCCCGACGAGCCGGCCGGCGACATCCGCCACGAATTACAGTGTGCGCGTCACCGTCCTGCCGCAACCGACCAACAGCGCGCCCGTGGCGGTGACGGTCAGCCAGCCGGCGTTCGGCGCGCGCGTGGACCGACCGCTGACCAACATTGTCTGGGCAACCGACGCGCTGCCGCAGGGCATTCGCGCGAGCTATCTGCTGTACTCGACCGAAAGTGCGACCGGCCCATGGCAGGAAATCTGCGAGGATTATCATTATCAGCTCGCCGCGCCGTATGACTGGAGTGTGCCGGCGGCGACGGCCGGCCAGGCATATGTAAAAGTGGTAGTCGAGGATGTGTATGGCGTGCAGTATGACGGCGTCTCGGCCCCGTTCGGGCTCAACACCAATTTTGTGCCGGAGCCGGGCGCGGTGTTCTTGGGCCTGCTGTTGCTTGGGTCAGGCTTGCGGCGGCGCGCATGAGACCCCCGCGATCCCGCCGACGGCGGGATCGTGGGTGAATAAGATTGAGCAAAAAGCGCGCCGGCCATTCACCTGCTAGTCGCGTCTGCGGCTTGTTACTGCACAGTGGAAGCGACCTCCGCGGGGTTGAAAATCCGGGCGCGGGTCGCTATACTATGGTGTGCAAAACAATGGACAGGACATGGCCCAAGTTTTTGACATTGCCCAAACCCGCGACCACGGCGGCACGTGCCTTGCACTGCGCGGCGTCCTGGCGGTGGACAATGCCACGCCGGCGCTGGCAGCAGTGCGCGCGGCGGTGGCCGGCTTGCCGGCCGGCGCCCTGACGGTGGACTTGTGCGGCCTGCAGTATTGTGACGCCGCCGGCGCCGCCGTCTTGTGCGAGATCAACCGCGCGTGCTATGCCACGCAGCGCCGCCTGTGCTTCACCGGCGCCACTGCCAAGGTGCAGGGCTTGTTGTCGCTGCTCAACATGGATCTGCTGGCCCGCCCGGTCTGCCTGATCCACCCGCCCCGGCCGAATATCGTCCTGCGCCTGGGCGCGGCCGGGCTGCAATTTGCGGCGGACACCCGCGCGCTGCTGTTCTTTGTCCAGGATGCGCTCATGGCACTGGGCTATTCGCTGCTGCACCCGCGCGCAATCCGCCGCCGCGAACTGTTGCTGTATCTCGACCGCGTTGGTGTGGATGCCGTGCCGATTACGATGCTGATTAATTTCCTGCTGGGCGTCACGCTGGCATTTCTGGGCGCCGAGCAGTTGCGCCAATTCGGCGCCGATATTTATGTCGCCGACCTGGTCGGCATCGCGATGGTCCAGGAAATCGGGCCGATCATGACCGGCATCCTGCTGGCCGGCCGGTCTGGCGCGGCCTTTGCCGCCGAGATTGGCACCATGAAAGTGGCGGAAGAAGTGGATGCCTTGGTGGCCATGGGCTTTGATCCGCAACGCTTCCTGGTGATGCCGAAGGTGCTGGCGGCGCTGATCGCCATGCCGTGCCTGCTGCTGATCGCCAGCGCCACCGGCATTATCGGCGGCGCGCTGGTCAGCATGTCTTTTCTGGGTTTGACGGCGGATGCCTATTTCAACGAAACATACAAGGCCCTGTCCTTGTGGATCATCATGCAGGGCATGCTCAAGGGCGTGGCCTTTGCCGTGCTGGCGGCGGGCGTGGGCTGCATGCGCGGCCTGCAAGTGAGCGGTGGGGCCGAGAGCGTCGGACGCTCCACGACCTCGGCCGTGGTCAGCGGCATTTTCCTGATTATCATAGCCAATGCGCTCTTCACCATTTTGTTTCAATATATCTAAGCTGCATGCCTGATGACGTCCTTATATCCGTCCGTGACCTGACCACCGGCTATGGTGACCAGCTCATTCACGAGCATCTTTCGTTCGAGGTGCGGCGCGGTGAAATCCTGATGGTGGTCGGCGCCAGCGGCTGCGGCAAGAGCACCTTGCTGCGCCATCTGATCGGCGTGCAGCAGCCGCTCGCCGGCGAAATCTGGCTGGAGGGCGAGAACCTGACCGCCAGCCGCGGCGCGGCCCGCACGCGCATCCTGCGCAAGTTCGGCGTGCTGTTCCAGTCCGGCGCGCTGTTCGGCTCGCTGACCCTGGCCGAAAACATCGCACTGCTGCTGGATGAATACACCAGCCTGCCGCAGGCAACCAAGGAGGTGATCACGCGCATCAAGCTGGCGCTGGTCAACCTGAGCGGCTACGAAAATTATCTGCCGTCGCAGATCAGCGGCGGCATGAAAAAGCGCGCCGGCCTGGCGCGCGCCATGGCACTCGACCCGCTCCTGCTCTTTTTTGACGAGCCCTCGGCCGGGCTCGACCCGATCACCTCGGCCGAACTCGACCGCCTGATCCTGCAGCTTAATGCCAGCCTGGGCGCCACGATGGTGATCGTGACCCATGAGTTGGCCAGCATTTTCGCCGTGGCGCAGCGCGTCATCATGCTCGACAAGAACAGCAAGGGCATTCTGGCCGAAGGCCGCCCTGACGCGCTGCGCGATCACGCGCCCAATCCGGTCGTGCATGCGTTTTTCAACCGCGAATTACTGCCCGTCACACCATGACAAGGACTCTCCATGGCAAATAATGAAGCCCGCACGTTGCGCGTCGGCGTGTTCCTCCTGGTGGGTATCATCCTGCTGGTTGCGGTGGTGATGCTCTTTTTCGCCCGCCGTTATTTCAGCGACACGCGCCGCTATGCCACCTATTTTTCCGAGAGTATTCAAGGGCTGGATCGCACCGCGCCGGTCAAGTTCAGCGGGTTGCACATCGGGCATGTCAGCTCCATCCGGATCGCGCCGGACGGCAAGTTGATCGAAGTCGTGATGGACATCAATCGCACGTTCAAGATCCACCGCACCAACCTGGTGGCGCGCCTGCAGAATGCCGGTATTACCGGGGTCAGGTACGTCGAACTCTCGTTGCGCGCCGGCCGCGAACGGCTTGAGCCGGAGCGGGACTTCAAATCCGATTTTCTCGTGATTCCCTCGTATCCCGCGGCGCAAATGTTTGACCTGCTCGACACCTTGAACACCAAAATGCAGGGCATCGACACGGCCGGCATCTCGACCGGCATGGTCGCCGCCCTGCAGCAGATCAACACCTTTTTTGCCACCAACGTCTGGCAACCGATCTTTGTCCAGTTGAGCACCAGCGTCGCCACCGCCGACCGCATCAGCAAAGAACTCGATGGCTACATCACCTCGGGCGGCATGTCCAATTTGATTGCCGACGCGACCGCCACAATGCAACGCGTGCGCACGATCAGCGAGCATCTTAAACCGGAAGATTTTGATCGCCTGCTGCGCGAACTGACCAGCCTGACCGTGCAACTAAAAGCCAGCGTCTACACGGTCGACAGCAATCTGCAGCCAATGCTGCAGGACATGCAGCAGACCATGGATAACCTGCGCTCGTTCAGCGAGGCGCTCAAGACGCGCCCGCAGCAAACTTTGTTTGGTCAACCTGTTAAACGGGATCAATAATGCCAACCTGCCTTTCTCGCCCACTGGTCTGCCTGAGTGTCGTAGCCATGCTGCTGTACGGCTGTGCTAATATCTTTGTCAAACCGCCGGCGGCGGAGATCGCCTATTACTCGCTCGATTATCTGCCACCCCAGCCCGCCAAAGCCGCGCCGGTGGCGCAGTCCCTGATGATCTTTCCGGTCCGCATCGCCGCGGAATATGACCGCGATGCCTTGGTGTACCGCGACGAGCAACACCGCGCGGGTTTGTATGCCTACGACCAATGGTTCGCCAGCCCGGCCAAGCAAATGACGGAAAAGCTGGTGCGCGATTTCGAGGCGGCCCGCATCTTCCAGGCCGTCTTTATCACCGGCGCGTTTCAGAAGCCCGACTACGCGATCTACAGCAATATTCGCGAGCTGGGGGAACGCCGCGAAAATGACAACCGCTTTGGCGCCGTCGCCATGTCGTTTACGCTGACCTACGCGCGCACCGAGGCTGCCACGCCGGCGATTGTCTTTCAGCGCGAATATGTCCGCCGTGTGCCATGCGCTGACGCCAGTCGCCGGGCACTGGTTGCTGCCATGTGCAGCGCCATGCAGCAGGCCGTCAGCAATCTCGTCGGCGATGTGCGCGCCGCCGTGCAAACGCCATGATCCACGCAATCTTTGTCTGGCCTCCCCACCGAGCTTGTCTCGGTGGAAGGAAAAATTGGGAAGAGCGCCGGCGCACGCGGGTTTTCTCAATCTTGTTCACCCACGGCGCAAGGCCGTGGGGGTCTTTGGATACCTACCCGCAGCACACCATTGCCAGTCATGATTTGGAGATGGTGCGCGGCGCCGGATCTGGCTCCGTAAATCTGCTCACCCCGCGCGCACAACCAACCATGCACCGCCTGCTTGCACTGCTCCTCTGGCTAGGCAGCCTGCTCCTGCCGGCGGCCGGCAACGCCGCGACCAATGCCCCGGTCGACCTCCCCGACCCGCCCGCCGTGGTGCTGCCGGAAGCCGTCTTGGATCAGATTGTGGTCGTGCGCGGCACGCAAGGCTCCGGCACCGGCTTTATTGCCCGCGACGGCAGCAATACCTACTTGTACTCGAATGTGCATGTCTTGATGGGCAACCGCGGCATGGCGTTCGCCAACAGCCGCGGCACGCACTTCAAGCCGCTGGCATTCGAGGCGGCCAGTGATCGCGACCTGGTGCGGATCACCATTGCCAATCCACCCACAAATGGTTTATGGATCAATGAGCCGCGTGGCTTGCAACAACCGGTCGTGGTCTGCGGCAACGCCGAGGGTGAAGAGGTGATGCGCCAGATTGGCGGTTTGCTGATCGGCATTGGCCCGGCCAAAATCGAGACCAGCGCGAAGTTTGTCAAGGGTCACAGTGGCAGTCCGATCCTCGCCACCAATGGCGCCGTGCTCGGTATTGCCACCTATGTGCGGCGCGCCAACACCGACTGGGTCAACACCAACACACCCTTCACGGTCACGCGCCGCTTTGGCTATCGGGTGGACAACGTGCCCGGCTGGGTGCGGGTGCAGCCGAAACGGTTTGCGGACGAAGCCGGCCTGGTGCAGGCGCGCGAAGCGCAATTGGAAACCCTGACCGAACTGATCAGCCTGTGGGCCAATAATCCCTATTGGATCGAACTGCCGCCGGAAGCCCTGCCGCAAGGCCTGCCGGAGTGGGTGCGGATGCACAACCAATGGGTGGTCGACAATAAACGACGGATGCGCACGGCGCGCGCGGACACCAGCAAGATCCGCGAGTTGACCCGCGATTTCCACCAGAAACTGAAAGGCGAAGTCGAGGCCCTGAAAGCGGAAATCCACAAGCTCAAATACAAACCGCCGCCGCAATGGCACTTGCGCTTCTTTGCCAATTACTGGGCGGATCTCGATGAATGGCAGGCCAGTCTGCTGAAAGGCATTGATTACCTGCAGACGCTGCACACCTCGTACGATCCGGTGGAATTGCAGAGTCACGGCAAGCAGTGAGGCGGCCGGCCGGCGCGCAGTGTCCGCGCCGGCATGCATAATGTTTCAGCCACACGTGAACCGCTGAACCGTGAACCGCTGAACCGTGAACCGCTGAACCGTGAACCGCTGAACCGTGAACCGCTGAACCGTGAACCGCTGAACCGTGAACCGCTGAACCGTNNNTGATGAATATCCAAGTGCGAAGTATCTGTGCAGAACTTCATCATTGGATATTCCTTGTTGGATATTCGATATTCGCAGCTCCGAACCCTGAACCCTGAACCCTGAACCCTCGAATTCCGCCCATGGTGCATGCGCGCCAACGGCAGGGCGCACGGCGGGATCAATCGACCAAAACATTATCTCGCGTTTTTGCCGACCATGTGCTATACTATAGTACATCAACCGCATGGAGAACTGCAATGAAGACGCATGGAAAAACGATAGCCATTTGTGTGCTGCTGGCCATAAGCGCGCAGGCCAATCCGCCGCGTGATGGCGTGGATGGCAGCGCCGCGTCTGACTCGGCGCTTGCGCGCAAACAGGCCGCTGCATTCAGCGCCGTAATCAACCAGCCCAATCCGCGCATGGCGGCGCAACGCGCCCAAGACAGGGATGCCCTGCGCACCCGCGACCAGCGTGTCCGCAGCGGTCGTGCCGCGGAGGTCACGCAGGAGATGACCGCGTCGGTGACGGACCGCGTGCTGGTCGTGCTGGTCGAGTTCGCGGGAACAAACAGGTTCACGTGGACGCCCGGCGTCAGCACGTGGGATCCCTTTGGCCAGTGCAATCCCGCCGAGTATAATGGTTACAGCGTCGGCGATTCTGTCGCATCCGTGTTCATGGCCACCAATCACAATGTCTCGACGCCGACCAACTTCACCTATATCGGCCCGCTGCACAACGAGATCGCCCGGCCTTGGTCGGCCGAGGACGCGTCGGGCAGCATGATCTGGACGCCGGACTTCAACACGGCGTACTACGCGAACATCGTCTCGGGCGACGGCGTCGTGTTCTCGTTCACGCGCACCAATGGCTCGGCGGTGTACAGCGACTACACGGGCAAGTCCGTGCGCGGCTACTTTGACGACATGTCGGCCGGGCGGCATCTGGTGCAGGGCGACGTGGTGGGCTGGGTGCGCGTGACGAATTCGGTGTGGTGGTACGGCGCGGATCTGTGCCCGGGCGCGCGGTCGGGTGCCCAGCCTGCTTACGCCCTGAGCGGCGGGATACCCGGCGCGGGCACGCCGCAGTCGCTGGTGCTCGACGCGCTCCGCGCCGTGAAGGCGGCCAATCCAGCGTTCCCCTGGGCCCAGTACGACCAAAACGGCGACGGTGAGATTGACCATCTGTGGATCATCCATGCCGGCTTGGGCGAGGACGACAGCACCAATTTGCTCAACCGCACGGCGTATGGCGAAGGCGGCTTGTGGTCGCAGGCCGGCATCATCGCCGGCACCAACGAGATCGTGCCCGGCGTGCGCGTGGGTCCATTTCTGATGGCGCCCGAGAACTGCGGCATCAGCGTCCTGGCGCACGAGTACGCCCACAACCTTGGCGCGGCCGACCTGCTGGCTTATGGCGGCGGTGTGGCATCGCCTGGCTTCTGGACGTTGATGGGCGACAACTGGAACGGGTTCCCCACCGGCTTTCTGCCACCCAGCCTCGATCCGCGGAATTTGGATGACTGGGGCTGGCTCGCGCCGCAGGTGCTGTCCATTCCCACCGTGACGACCGTGGTGGTGGGCCAAGCCAGCGCGTTTCCGGGCGGCGCCAACGTGCAGCGCGGCGTGCGCCTGCTGCTGCCCGACCAGCAGATTCCGCGGATCGTCAAGCCATGCGGCTTGTACGAATGGTGGGGCGGCAAAGAAAACTTAGCCAACGCCATGATGACGCTCAAGAGCCCGGTGGCCATTCCCACCAATGGCGCGGCGCTCACCTTTGATCTTGCCTATGACATCGAGGAGGAATGGGATTTTCTCTGGGTTCAGGTGTCGGCGAATGGCGGGTCTGCATGGACGACGCTGACCAACAACCATACCATTTCCACCCATGTGGACGGCTGGATCGGCGGCTTGTACGGCTTTACCGGCGACCTTGCCGCCGCGGGCATCGGCGGGTTTACCGGCTATAATCTCACGTTTCCCGCATTCGAGCAGCAAGCGTTCAACCTGGCGCGCTTCGCCGGCTCGAACCTGCTCGTCCGCTTCTGGTACATGACCGACTGGGGCACGGTCTACGAGGGCCCCTACATGGACAATGTCGCCATCATTTCAGCCGGCGCCACCAACTTCTTCGACAACGCCGAACAGGGGGACACCAACTGGACCTATGCCACGCCATGGGCATGCGTGGGCGCCACCAACTTCGTGCCGCATGCCTACTACCTGCAATGGCGTAATGTCAACGCGGGCGGCGGGTACGACATCGGCCTGGGCGATGCGCGCTGGGAGTTCGGCCCGGCGAACGGCGGTTTGCTGGTCTGGTACGACAACAGCAAGTATGCGGACAACGAGGTGATGAACTACATGTTCGACACGCCGGGTGCGGGCCCAAAAGGCACGTTGCTGCTGGTGGATGCGCATCCCGATCCGTACCGCGATCCGTACTGGGTGGCCTATGGCTACACCAACGAGGGTGCCAATGTGACCAGCCGGTCGCAGATGCGCGACGCGGCCTTCAGCCTGCGCAATGCCGTGCCGTTCATCATGACGCCGGGCAATGTCTATACCAACACTGCATTTGCCGGCAGGCCCGCGGTGGGCACGTTCAGCGATGCGCTGGGCTACTATCCCGGCACGGAATTCGTCTCGCGCGGGCCGGGCTATGTCCCGTCTTCCTACAAGTGGGTGACGACGCAGTGCGACTCAAGCGTGGTGATCCCGGCCAAGGTTTTCTACGGCATCAAGGCGCCGGGCTACACCCGCAATCAGGAGTTCCGCTACCGTGCCCAGCGTGTCATGCCTGCGGGCCTGCTGGGTTGCTACTATTTAGGCGCCAACACCGGCCTTGGTTATGACGGCGGTTCGGGCAATCCCGTGGACGTCGCCGGCCAGTACGGCTGGAACGTCCGCATCCTGAGCCAATCGGACAGCATGGCCACGCTGCTGATCAGCGCCACCACGCTCGCGCCGCCCGTCAATGTCGCACCCGCGGACGGCGCGACTGGCGTGGCCCAGCTCGCCACGCTCATGTCCACCAACTTCACCGACTCGAGCCCGGCAGCCACCCACGCCGCCAGCCAATGGCAGATCAGCACCACCACCGCATTCACCACCATCATCTGGGACAGCGGCGAGGATACCCTGCATCTGGCATCCGTGACCGTGCCGGCCGGCACGCTTGGTGTCCTCAACGAGTATTGCTGGCGCGTGCGGTACAAGGATTCGTTCGGAGCGTGGAGCGCGTTCTCGGCGCCCACGCGGTTTACCACGGCGGACAACCCGCGCTATGCCGCCATCAACGGCGCGGCCATCTGGCCCTATGACTCCTGGTGCAGCGCCGCATCGAACATCCAGGATGCCATTGACGCGGCGGTGCTGGGCGCGTCCGTCTTTGTGTCGAACGGCGTGTATCCACTCGCCGCGCAACTCATGCTTACCAACGGCAACACGGTCCGCGGCGTTGCCGGTGCGGGGGTCACGATGCTGCTTTGCACCGGCGCAGTCGGCCGCGGCGCACTGGTCGCGCATCCCCGCGCCGTTCTCGACGGCTTCACTGTCACCAACGGCACGATGGCCGGCCCGGGCGGCGGCGTCTACCTTGCCACCGGCACCGTGCGCAACTGCGTCATCATCGGCAACAAGGCCGTGGCGGCTGCGGGCGGCGGCGTGTACGTGCTGAACGCCACGCTCGAAGCATGCACCATCAGCGGCAATGCCGCGGGCACGCTGGGCGGCGGCGTGTACGCCATGCGCTCTGCCATCGCCGGCTGCACCGTCAGCGGGAACACGGCCGGCGATTCCGGCGGCGGCATGGCCGCCCTGACCAGCGTGGTGTCCACTTGCACCATCCGGGACAATCTCTGCATGAACCGTGGCGGTGGCGTGTATGCCACTGCCGTCGTCATGCGCACCTGCCTGGTGTCCGGCAATCTTGCCGGGCAGGACGCCGGCGGCGTGTACCTCGCGGGCAACTGCTCCGTCGAATGCTGCACACTGGCCGGCAATCAGGCGGGCACGGGCATCCATGGCGGTCTCGCGGCCGAACCAAACGCCAGGAACAGCCTGGTGCTCAACTCGATCCTCCGGCTCAACCAGCCGTTGAATGCCGATGCCGGCGAGAATATCGCCTACGCGTTCTCCTGTGTCACGCCCGAAGTGTCCGGCACGGCCATGATCACGAACGACCCGCTCTTTGTCGCCGCGGGCGCGGGCAACTACCGGCTGCTTGTGGGATCGCCCTGCATTGACGCCGGCACCAACCAGCCGTGGATGGCGGCCGCGACCGACCTCGACGGCAATCCGCGCATCTGCAACGACCAGGTGGACATGGGCTGCTATGAGCTCGTGCCGGAACCCGCGGCGGCGGCGCTGGCTGTCATGGCGTGGTGCGTATGCGTTATGCGCCGGCGCACAGGATGCCCGCTGCATTGATTGGCCGCTTCACATCCGCCCGTCTTATAGTTGTCACTAAGCGGCAAAGCGGCTTGGTATTGATCAAACGCAAGCGTCGTTAAATGTTAATTGAAAACATGTGACACCAATCTGCCTCTTTGTTAATAGATAGCGCCTGACCCCCACTGCCACTGTGCAATGTGCTTGATCGCCGGGGCCTCTCCCGATCACTTATTATCGATGACTGATCACCGAGAACTGTTTTGTTGCGGTGGGTTCCCGGGTTACGCGAATTTGGCATACAGTGGCAGGAACTGCAGCGCGGCGCGCCGGGGCTGCTCCGCCAACGCCGACGACAGCACCACGCCCGTGCGACACTGCGGATGCTCGGCCAGAAACAACGCCATACTCTTTAATCGGCCGGACGTACCGCTCTTGACTTCGATCGGCACCAGCGCAGCGCCCCGGCGCCACAAATAGTCAACCTCCGCATCGCTGTTGCGCTGCTGCCGTGCCCAATAGTACAACTGATTGTCTTCCGAGCCGCCGCGCGCCAAGAGCTCCTGGCCGACAAACTGTTCGGCGAGCGCGCCGCGATAGACCGCCAGCAGGTCGCCGGCCGCCAACACCTCGCGCGCACTAATCCCACACATAACTTGCATCAGCGCAATATCGAGAAACACCGCTTTGAAGCTCTTGGCCGCCACGTCGGCGCCGAGCGGCAAGCCTTGTGCGCGCGTCGCCCGCACGCGATGCACCACCAGCGTGCGTTCCAGCACGTGCAGGGCGCGCTTGATGGTCTCGATCCGCTTTTCCGGATAGAGCGCCGTGTATTTGATCTGCCGGCCGACCTGACCGGGTATCTGCTGGAAGACCTGCTCGATGCACTCGCGGTCGAGGCGCCCGCCATACTTGGCGAAATCCTGCGCATAGCCGTGGATCAGCGAACGATGGACCCGCCCGACGTCCTCGAGCGTCGCGCCGGCGGCATACTGCTGCACCGCTTCCGGCATCCCGCCCACCATGAAATAGTACCGCAGTGCCGTCAGCAATTTCTCGTGCAACGCCGTTGAAAGATCAGGGATTTTACCCACACAGGGCAAACGCCGCGCCAGCGCCGCGTTGCCCGTCGCCCACAAAAATTCCTCGAAGCACAATGGATATAGCCACTCGAACTCTGCCCGGCCCACCGGAAACGAGCTGTCCTCCAGCGCGAACTCGAGCAGCGAGCCGGCGGCAATCACATGCAGCGCCGGCATCTGTTCATGCAACACGCGCAACGCCATCAATGCCTGCGGACAGGCTTGAATCTCGTCCAGAAAGAGCAGGGTGCGGCCGGGGACGACCGGTATCTGCGTATAGGCTTCGAGGTCGAGTGCCAGGCGGCGGGCCTGCAAGTCGCCGGCAAAGATGCGGTGAATGCCCCGATCAAGCTCGAAGTCCACATGCAGCAGCTGCGCGAAATGCTGGCGGCCAAACGCGCTGACGGAATAGGTTTTCCCAACTTGCCGGGCGCCACGAACGACCAGCGGCTTGCGCTGTCGCCGGTGTTGCCATGCGGTCAGCAGCTCGTCAATCAAGCGTTTCATGGTTGCCTCTCTTTGTTGTGCATGTAATTATACAACCATATAATACCATATAATGTGTAATTATGCAACCATTCAACAGCGGGCACTGGATGACGAACGTTGAACATCTACTACTCGCAGCCAGTAGCAGGGCACCGGTTGCAGGCTGCAAGTTGCAAGTAGCTGCACCCGACGTACCGGCCCGCCGATAATCTCGCCGCTGGCGGGATCGCCAGCGCTGGCAGGGCTAAAGCCCGTAACTGCATGCCCCGCGCGGAGCGCGTGGCGTACGTGCAGCCGCCGCATGTCGGTGATTTTCTGTGGTGCGGATAAAAACCATTTGCGGCAAATGGAGGTGCAATAATTTTTGCAGGGCGCACAAATTATCAGGTGAAGCGCGCGTCGGCCCGGCGCCGGTCGGCAGCCTGCGCGTCAAACCAGCCTGCGCGCACGCCCGGAAAGGCGTCGTAGACCGGCACATACGGCTTGATGTCTAGCACCGGCGTGTTGTCCAGCATGTCGACCTCGGCAATCTCGAGATGGGTCGCGTGCACGGCCAGCAAACGCACACAGGACAGGCCGATCGGATTTGGCCGGCACGGCGCGCGCGTGGCGAAAATGCCGCGCGGCTGCGTGTCGCGAAAGGGTGTGACGACAAGCTTGGCGTCGTTCGCCGCGTGCAACACATAGATCAGCCAGATGCGCTCGAAACCGGCCAAGTCACGCAAGCCGGCTTGGTACGCCGGCACTACCTCGACCACGCCGCGGGCGTCCTCGGCATAGGCCGGCTGGATCGGCATGCCGACCACGTCGGTGAACGGCGTGCGCACGACGCCGATGGGTTGAAAAAGCGGAGTAGTCATGGCATCACGGGGTGAGCCGCGTTAAGGTGCGGAAGATTATGTCCGGTGCGACAGTGCGGGCGGTCTCGCGCCAGGCGCGTGGATCCCACGCGGGAAAGCGCACATCGCCGTCAACGTCTTTTTCGAGTTCCGTCAGGTACATGATCGTGACGCGCGGCAGGGCTTGCGCATAAATTTGTGCGCCGCCGGCGACAAACGGCAACGGGTCGCGCGCCCAGGCGCGATCGAGCGCATCGTCCAGTGTGCGTGCCGTCTCGACTTCCGGCCCGGAAAACGCGGCCGTGCGCGACACGACAATCACATGCCGGCCCGGCAGCGCGCCCGGCAGGGATTGATACGTGACGCGGCCCATGATCAGGCAATGGCCCAGCGTCAGCGTTTTGAAGCGCTGCAGGTCGGCCGGCAAATGCCACGGCAGCGAGCCGGCGCGGCCAATCACGCCATTGCGCGCGATGCAGGCGATGAGGGCAAGAGGGTGGGGTTCACGGTTCACGGTTCACGGCTCACGGTTCACGGTTCACGGAATACGAATATCGAACACGGAATGTCCAATAATGAAATTCTGCGCAGATACTGCGTCCTTCGATATTCCTTGTTCGATATTCGATATTCATCAGCCTTCTTCAATCGTTGACCGTCAATCTTCAATCGCAGTGATTGATGAGCAGCAATCGGCAGAAATTGACGAGTGATGAGTAAGGATTGTAGAAGGTTGAAGGATTGCATACCGTTAGTTGCAGGTGACAAAGCTGAGAACGGTGCCGGTGTCGGCATCCAACGCCCAGACGCAAATGTGTGACAAAGGCTGAAACGCAATTCCATCCAATCCATCCAATTTCTCCAACTCCCATTTGCAGAAAATGATCCACACGGGTCGTTGCCCGGCTTTGACAAAATACGCGCAGACAGGCAAGATTGCAGTGTTTTCGCGCCTGCTCTTCAGCACCGAGGCAAAACAATCCACCAATGTGTCACAGGGCAATTTTTGTTGGTATGCCCTATCGTACAAGGCGCTTGCAAAATAAACCCAATTTGATTGCCATTGCTCGGTGGTCATGCAATCAAAGGCATTTGGTGGTTGGTAGGTAGCATATACATCCCAGAGAATATTTTCCCACAGGCAGGTGTTTGCCGGAAAAAACACATCGATGGCGCGCACCGCCACTTTTTTGGCCGCGAAGAATGCGTCGTCTGACACATCTGGCGGAATCTGCGCAACGCCGTTGGCGTAGGTTACCAAACACGTAGATCCAAAGCCATCACATAAGAATATGAGTGCGTCGTACACGCTAAGGTCTGACAGATTGCAATATATGTCACTAATAGAACCATCGGACCAGGTCAAAGAAATGTCCGCTGCGTTGCTGGCGTGCGTACGAATGTCGCGTAGCAGGGATGTCCCGGCTTCGTCCAGCGTTGCATTCTCCAACATCAATGTGGAAATACTGATTTTCTGCAATGCCGCGATAACTTGCGCGCTTGATGCCAAGGGCACATGTTGCACGCGCGGCGCTTGTGGTTTACTTAGATGAAGTGTCAGCACCAGCGCAAAACCACAGATGCACACGCCCAACAGTCCATACAATCGTGATGGCCTCATGTTCAACTTGCTAGCGGCTCTATGCCGCGCGCTGTTGGTCGGCCTCGGCCTTGCGCAGTTGCCGGTAGGCGGCGGCGCGCAGGGTGTACTCGAACGGCCGGCCCGGAATTTCGGCCAGGCCCATGGTCAGCAACGACATCACATGCGTCAGCAAGGTGATCAACAACAACAGGAACACGCGCCAGAAATTGCCCTCGGTCATGCGCCAGCTTTGCGCCATGGCGCGCAGCGGATTGGCCGAGGTTTCCGTAATGATAAAATCACTGAAGTATAATTTGGTGTAGACATACAAGCCCGGCACAAAGCAACAACAAAACGGCAGAATTTTCACCACGGCCATGACCGCGTAGCTGAGTGTCAGCAACGCGGTGCGGCGCGCATCGCGGCGCAGCGTGCGCTCCTGCGGCGTGTGCACGGAGGCCTTGGCCATGATCACCAGCAGGACGTGCAAGGCGCTGACGATGATGAACAGGACGCCCAGCAAGCGCCAGACTTTGCGGCGGATTTGCTGCCACGCCCGCGCGGTTTCTGATTTGTCAGAGATGTCGACAATGCGCTGCAGCATGCGATCGGCGGCGGCAAGCGCATTGAACGGGTCGCTCAATACTTCGCTGAAATAGGCTTGTCCGGCCTGCTGATAGGGCTGCAACGCCGGCAACTCTTCTTGAAAATACCAGGTGATCGCCCAGCCGCTGTTCAATGCCACCAGCACGGTCGCAACCAGGCAGAGCGGTATCCACCAAGACTTGAAGCCGCGCCAGGCCTCGCGAAAACACGCGCCGATGTCAAGGGCCGAAGACATGCGCAACCAGAAGCTTAAAGCCGATGCCGATCAAGAGCACACCCTCAGCCGCGCCACGCCGTTGGTCATATGCGGGTGTGGTCCGTGACCGGCGTATCTGCCGCTGCGATGGCCGGCATTGCGGGTGGCACGGCGATGTATTCTTTGTTTTGCGGCGCATCTGGGTCAAGTGTATCCACCGTGGTGCAGCCGGCCAGCAACGCCAGTGCCGCCAGCACCATCACGCCCACCTGCCATGGTTGTTGCATCGGGTTTCTCCTGTGTTCAATGCGTGAGAGGCAGGCCAGCGCGCGCCGCCAAAAATTCAAGTTTGCGGCGCAGATGCACGACACCGCCGCCGCCGTGCTCGCCGAAAGGATACGCAATCATTTCTTTTTCGGCCGTGATCTTGTTGTAGGCCGCGAAGATCGTGTCGGGCGGGCAGACGGGGTCTTTCAAGCCGCACGAAACCAGGACGGGGCAGCGAATGCGCGCCGCCAGGTTGAGATTGTCAAAATAGCTGAGCGTGGCGCACACCTGCCCGAGCAATTCGGGATGGTCGCACAACACGTCGGCGATTTTGTGGGCACCACCGCTGCGGTCGAACACGCGCTTTTCCAGCCGGCACATACTCGGCACGTCCGCCATGCAGAGCGCCACGCGCGGTTCGAGCGCGGCCATGGCCAACGCCGCGCCGCCACCCTGGCTGCCGCCCTCGACGGCGACCCGCGTCGCGTCAAGGTCGGGCCGTTGAAACGCCAACTGCAGCAAGCGCAGCGCGTCAGTCCAGGTGTGGTAAAAATAAAACGCGCGCTTGTCCAGCAGGCCCATGCTCATCCAGTACGGCGCGTGGTGGGTGGTAAAGCCGGTGTGGGAGCCCGTCAGCCCGCTCTGCATCCGGAAATCCATGGTCAAGACAGCGCAGCCGGCCAGCAGCCAATAGGCAAAATGAGCCGGTTCACCGCGCGAGCCGCCCGCGCCGTGATAGCACACCACGACCGGCACCGGCCCGTGCGCCGCCGCCGGCAGCAAGAGCCAGCCATGAACCGGCGTGCCGTCCAGCCCGTCAAAAGTCAAATCCAGCACGCGCATACCGGGCACCGGATAGGCCAGTGGCTGGAACGTCGCCTGCAGCGGCGTTTCCTTGACGCGCGCCACGGTCTCAGCCCAGAAGGCATCGAAATCCGGCTGCTTCGTCTCCGGCACCTGCAAGGCGCGCAATGGCGCCAGTTGTTCATCGACAAGCAACATGTCACTACACCGTCGCGTTGGTTATGCTTTCATATTGTAGCGACCTGGCGGGAAAAGCGCCAGTGGCGGGATCTAGGCTACAGCCGCACCATTGCTGTTTACGCCAACGTCGCCGCGCGCGCCTGCGAAATTTCCCAATGCAGCGGCTGGCCGGCCAGGTAACGCTGCAATTCTTCAACCATTACCCGGCCCATGCGCCGGCATTCCGGCCCAAGCGAACCGGCAAGATGCGGCGTCAACACCACATTCGGCAAGGTGTACAAGGGTGAATCGGCGGCCGGCGGTTCGGGATGCGTCACATCCAAAACCGCCGTCAGGTCAGGGCGTGCGCGCAGCACCTCGATCAACTCTGCTTCGCGCACGATCGCGCCGCGGGCCGTGTTGATCAATGTCGCACCCGGCTTCATGGCGCGCAGGTGCGCGCCGCTGATCAAGCCCTCGGTTGCCGGCAGCCATGGCGTGTGCAACGAAACGACGTCCGCCTCGGCAAACACGTGTGCAAGCGGGCACAGCGTCACGCCCAGCGCGCGGGCGGCTTCGTCACTCACGCACGGGTCATACGCAATGACGCGCAACTCGAAATTGCGCGCAATAATTCGCAGACGCGCCGGCCAATCATGCCGAGCGAAACAAGGCCGATCGTCGAGCGATACCCGCCCGCACACGGCAAGGCCGATCCAAATGTTTGCTGCGCCCGCACGCGCTGCGCATTGGCAAACACGCGCTTGAGACTGAGCAAAATCATGCCGAGGGTGTACTGCGCCACCGGCTCGGCATTGGCCGCCCACGCGCTGCAAATGCGCAGGCCGCGCGCCCAAAAGGCATCACTGACCACCTGCCGAATCGAGCCGGCGCCGTACAGCACCAGGCGCAACTGCGGCATGTGCTCGA
Source organism: bacterium (assembly GCA_026398485.1). Classification (GTDB taxonomy): domain Bacteria; phylum Auribacterota; class UBA3054; order UBA3054; family JAPLST01; genus JAPLST01. The sequence continues at coordinate 1,339 of JAPLST010000434.1, read as the reverse complement.
GTAGCGCTGCGTCAAGGCACGGCGTGCCCCAACCGCCGAAAATAATTTCGGTGCGCGCCAGCACCGCGGCGTGCGCCGCCAGTTCCGCGTGCGTCAGCGGCGGCGCCGGCAGCGTCACCTGTGCGGCAATTGCCGCGCGCCATTCATCGCCATAAATCAAATCGTACGCGTGCGCATCCAGCAGAAAAAGTCCGGTTGGCATCATGATTCCCTTTGGTCACCCAGCACGGCCGGCATCCAGCCGCGCACGGAATTAAGCAACCATAGTTTTGCCGCATGGCGCACGTCGTCCGGCGTCAGGACGGCCTCGTGCAGTTCTCCGCGCTCGAGCAGGTCGGCGCGCAAGACGCCCGCCAGCAGGCCGCATGCGCGCGCCGGCGTCAGTTTCCGCCCGGCGCGCTTGATGACCATGTTGGCGATGGTGCCTTCGGTCACCTCACCGCGCTCATTCAACAGCAGCACGTCGTCGCAGTCGGGGCGTTCGCGGCGGGCCTGCTCGTAGACGGCGCGCTGCGTCGTCTTGTTGCACACAAAGCAATCATCCGACCGCACGCGCGTCTGCGCAAACGCCACGCGCAGCGGCACGCGCAGCGGGACCAGCGGTTCGGCGGCGCACTGCACCTGCCCGTCGCGGCTCAGCAGCAGGCGCACTTTCCAGGCGCCGTGCACATGCACCCGACGGATCTCGTCCAGCGCGTGCTGCACGGCGGACCATGGGCAACAAAAACCAAAATAGTCGGCCGTCGTGCGCAGGCGTTGCAGATGCCGCTCTGCAAGCCAATACCGGCCATTGTCCAGCAGCACTGATTCAAGCAATTCAAACGCCGGCCGTGGCGCACGTAAAAACGCGGCCTTGGTCTGGCATTCATCATATTCACCGGCGGCGGATGAATCAGCGATAATCCCGCCGCCAACATGGAATTCCGCCCGGCCGGTCTGGGTATCCAGCGTGATCGTGCGGATCGGCACATTGAACACACACGCGCCGCCCGGCGCCAGCACGCCCAGTGCGCCGGTGTAAATCCCGCGCGGCTGCGGCTCGGTCTCGTGGATGATTTCCATCGTGCGCACCTTGGGCGCGCCGGTCACCGAGCCGCACGGGAACAGCGCGCAGAGCAGCGCCCACAGCGATGTGGCCGGCGGGCAGGTGCCGGTCACGGTCGAGGTCATTTGCAACACGGTCTCGTAGCGCTCCACCTCGAAAATGGTCGGAACCTGTACGCTGCCCGGCACGGCCACGCGCCCGATGTCATTGCGAATCATATCGACAATCATCAGATTCTCGGCGCGATCCTTGGGCGACGTGCGCAATGCTTCAATCTGTTGCGCATCTTCCTCG
>JAPLST010000144.1 GCA_026398485.1 bacterium | reverse complement strand
CTGGTGATCAACTCCTTGTTGCTGCTGCCGGCGGCGGCGGCGCGGAATCTGGCGCGCACCACGCGCGGCTATGTCCTGTGGGCGGTCGGCTTGGGCAGCGCCAGCGGTGTGGCGGGCCTGCTCCTGTCGTATTACCTGGCGACCGCGACCGGGGCGACGATCGTACTGATTGCCGCCGCTGTGTTTGCCGTCTCGTTGCTGGTCCGCCGCCTGCGCGCCGGCGCGTAAGTCCTGATGGTGGGTGCCGCCCACGGCAGCCGCTGGCGTAGAGCGCGCAGACAGGTAGGGCGGTCAGGCCCTTGACCGCCGCGGTCGTCGCTGCGCCATTGTAGCACCGGCGGGCGCACGCATGCAGCAACGGCGGTCAGTGCCTGACCGCCCTACCTCACCGTCAGGTTCGCCGTAGCGCAGACGAACCTTTTTACTACTGCTTTCGCCGCGAAAGCAGTAATGCAGTTGACAGTTTGCCGCGTTTTGTGTATACTTGCGGCTCATTGATAACAGGCGTACTAATCACCAATCAGTACTAATTGTATGGAACGAAGTTTTCCGCTAGAGAGCATGCGCAACATCGGCATCATGGCCCACATTGATGCCGGCAAGACCACCACGACCGAGCGCATCCTGTATTTCACCGGGGTGACCTATAAACTGGGCGAAGTCCACAACGGCACGGCCGTCATGGATTGGATGATTCAGGAGCAGGAGCGCGGCATCACGATCACCTCGGCCGCCACGACGTGTTTTTGGAAAGAGCACCGGATCAACATCATTGACACGCCCGGCCACGTGGATTTCACGATCGAGGTCGAGCGCTCGCTGCGCGTGCTGGACGGCGCAGTCGCCCTGTTCTGCTCGGTCGGCGGCGTCGAGCCGCAGTCTGAGACGGTCTGGCGGCAGGCCCAGAAGTACAAAGTGCCGTGCATCGCCTTTGTCAACAAAATGGACCGGGTCGGCGCGGATTATTTCGGCACGATTGAGCAAATGCGCGAGCGGCTTGGCACCAACCCGGTTGCGTTGTGCGTCCCCATCGGCGCCGAAGAGAATTTTGCCGGCACGGTTGACTTGATCAGCCAAAAGGCGATGGTCTGGCGCCAGGAATTGAAAGACAACATGTATACCGAGGAGCCGATCCCGGCCGAATTGGTCGCGCTGGTGGCGGAGAAACGCATGGCCATGCTGGAAGCCATTGCCGAGTTTGACGATTCGCTGCTGGAGGCCTACCTCGAGAACAAGCCGATCCCCGACGCGCAGATCACCGCCGCCATTCGCAAAGGCACGCTGCAAGGGAAAATCCTGCCGGTCTTGTGCGGCACGGCCTTCAAGAACAAGGGCGTGCGCCTGCTGCTGGATGCCGTGGTCGATTACCTGCCTTCGCCGCTCGAGTCCAAGCCGATTATCGGCTTGACGTCAAAGGGCCAGCAAGTCCAGCGCGAGGTCAGCGACAGCGAGCCGCTGGCCGCTCTGGCTTTCAAGATCGCGGCCGATCCGTATGTCGGCAAGCTGACCTATGTGCGCGTCTACGCCGGCCATATCAACAAGGGCTCGTACATTTACAATTCGAGCACGAGCACGCGCGAGCGCGTCGGCCGCATGTTCCAGATGCACGCCAACGACCGCAAGGAAGTGGACGCCGTCTTTGCCGGCGAGATTGTCGGCATTGTCGGCTTGAAGAAGACGCGCACCGGCGACACGCTCTGCTCGGAAGGCGCGCAGATCACGCTCGAATCGCTGAACGTGCCGGAGCCGGTCATTTCACTGGCGATCGAGCCGCGCACCAAGGCCGACCGCGACAAGCTGATGGAAGCGCTGCTGCGCCTGTCCGAGGAAGACCCGACCTTCCGCATTTCGCACAACAACGACACCGGCCAGACGATTATCGCCGGCATGGGCGAGCTGCATCTCGACATCATCAAGGATCGCATGATCCGCGAGTTCAATGTCGACGCCAACGTCGGCCGGCCGCAGGTGGCCTATCGCGAGACGATCACCGGCAAAGCCGAGACGCGCCACAAGTTTGTGCGCCAGAGCGGCGGTAAAGGCCAGTTCGGCGATGTCTCCATCAAAGTCGAGCCGCTGGAGCCGGGCGCCGGCGTTGAATTTGTCGACGCCATTCGCGGCGGGGTCATTCCCCAGGAATACATACCGGCGGTCGAGAAAGGCATTCGCGAATGCGCCGCGGGCGGCGTCCTGGCCGGCTATCCGCTGGTGGATATCCGCGTGACCTTGTTCGACGGCTCGTACCACGAAGTGGACAGTTCGGAAATGGCGTTCAAACTGGCAGCCTCGATGGCCTTGAAAGAAGCCACGCATAAAGCCAAACTCATTTTGCTGGAACCGGTCATGCGCGTCGAAGTGACCGTGCCGGAGCACATGCTGGGCGATGTGATTGGCGACCTGAACGGCCGGCGCGCCAAGATTCGCGAATTCGAGCCGCGCGCCAACCTGCAAATCATCAAGGCGCATGTGCCGCTGGCCGCCATGTTCGGCTATGCCACCGCCGTGCGCACAATCACCAGCGGGCGCGGCAATTACTCGATGGAACCCGATCACTTCGAGCCGGTGCCCAAGGCGATCCAGGAAGAAATTATCAAGGGTTGACGCGATGCCTGAGCTCGAACGCCTGCTGACGCTCATCCGCCGTTTTCGTGACGAGCGCGACTGGCTGCAATTCCACAACCCGAAAGACATGGCGGCCGCGATTGCGATCGAAGCCACCGAATTACAAGAGTTATTTTTGTGGAAAAACGGCGCGGAGATTGATGCGGTCCTGGCCGCCAAGCGCGGCCACATCGAAGACGAATGCGCCGACATCGCCGTCTACTTGCTGGAATTGTGCGACAATCTGAAGATTGACCTGCCGGCGGCGATCGAGCATAAACTCGCCAAGAACGCCCTCAAATACCCCGTCGACAAAGCGCGCGGCTCAAACGCGAAGTACACCGATTTATAAATTCGTTCGCCGCGAACGAATTTTTTCTTGCGATCACGAACGTAATTTCTTGAAGAACGTTTGCAGCAACGCCTTGCACTCGTCCTCCAAGACGCTTTCAATCACTTCAACCTGATGCGTGTGCTTGACGAACTGGGCGATGCCGAAATTGGAAAACACGCCGCCTTGCTGCCCGTCGCGCGCGCCAAAGACCAGCCGGCCAAGGCGCGTCTGCACCAGGGCGCCGGCGCACATGGCGCAGGGTTCGAGCGTGACATACAACGTGCATGACGCCAGTCGCCAGTCGCCCAGCGCGCCGGCCGCCTGGGTCAGCGCGACCATTTCGGCGTGCGCGGTCGCGTCCTTGAGCCGCTCCATCTGATTGTGGGCGCGGGCGATGATGCGCGTGCCGTCCGCGACGACCACCGCGCCGACCGGCACTTCGCCTTCACGCAAGGCTTGCTCGGCCTCGCGCAGCGCGCAACGCATGAATCCTCGACATTTTCATTCAGCATCCGCACGCACCCGGCGCTGGATGACTTGCCGATGCTGTCCGGCTCCCACGTGCCGTGAATGCCATAGCCCGGGCAATCCAAACCCAGCCAGCGCGTGCCCAGCAGATTTTCTTTCGAGCCGTAGGGCACGGGCGTGCTGCCGGGCCTGCACCAGGTCGGCTCTTCTTCGCGCAAAATGATGCGGAAGGCGCCGCGCGGCGTGTTGTCGTGCAAGCCCGTGCCGACCGCATAGCATTTCACAAAATTGGTCACGCCGCGCCAGACCCGGGAGAGCGTCAACATATGTTCGGAAATATCCACCGTCAAAAAATACGTCGAGTAATCCAGGCGTAGCGACGTGCCCAGCGCGAGCGTGTCGTGTTTCAGCCCGTTCAGCAAGCGCAATTGATCAACCGTGTTGGTGCGCAACCTGGCAATCGTGCTGAGATACTCGCCGCGTTTCACAATATGTTTGCCGGTAAACGGCAAGGGCCGGGGCGAGCACAGCATTTTCATGTTGAGCTGGCCCAGCCGCTCGCGCACGCGGATGGCTTCGTCCGTGTCCGGGTAGCCATCCACCAAGGCCTGCCACCAGGCTGCCGCGGCAACTTCATCGCCGCTCGTGGCGGCGCGCGCGCCCAGTTCGGCCAGGAATGCGCGCGCCCACGGCGTGCCGGCATGTTCACGCCCATACGCGGCCATCGCGGCGCCCCGGTCCGGTGCTTGATTGATCAAATAATATTGCGCCTCGGCGCGCAGCGCGGGATCCTTGGTGGCGCCCAGCACGTGGGCCCAGCGCGCCACATTGGTCGGGTCGAGGGCCGTCTCGCAGCGCGCCAAGGCGTAGACGGCGGCGGGATATTGCGGCGTCCCGGCATATTTGCGCACGGCGCGCTGCAGCACCGGCAGCGCCTTGGCGTGCAAGCCCAAGTCGCATTCCGCGCGCGCCGCGTTGTATTGGCGCTCGAAGGGCACGCGATAGCGCACATACCAGACCGTCAGCGCCAGCGCCGCTGCAATAACCAAGACAAACGTTGTCAGCAGGGCAAGCCCTTTAGTCATAATCCACCACCGTCATTATTTCTTGGATGCGTCGCGCGCCTGTTCCTGCATGGCTTCTTCCGTCAACGGCAAAAAAATGGCCTTATGGGCGCGCGACTTCAGCTCTTTCACCTTGCTCAGCACATCGTCCGGGGTGTACGCGTCCGTGCTTTCCTTTGTTTTGTCCTTGCGGTCACGCTTGGCGTTCTTGTCTTTCTTGTCCAGCGGCGGGCTCTTATCTTCCTTGCTGACGCTCGGTTTGCCACTAATGTCCGTGCGCAGTTTGGCATAAACGTTGTCGAATGAGCGGTCCATCCCGCGCCCTTCCGCCAGATTGCGCGCCAGCGCCAAAAAGGCCAAGGGCCCGTTCTCGCGCAGATACTTGATCAAGGCCGTGTCTTGGCGCATCAGGTAATACACTTCTTCGGCCCCGCTCGGATAGCTGGTGGCCTCCAGCAGGCGGGCAATCGGGATCAGGCGCGACGCCTGCAACGGCAATTGTTCAGACGGCGCTTTGCCTTCCGCCGCTTTCTTGCGCAATTGCATAATGTCTTTCGGGCCGATTTCACGCGTGCCGAGGCGCCGCACCTGTTGCGGCCCCTGCTCCGTCATCACGCTGCTCAACCCGCTTATGGCGCCGGCCAAGCCGGTCGTGAAGAACAGCGGCGCCTGCGTTTTGCTCTTGCCGCTGACAATCATGCTGTATTCGCCGATCACCTGCTCGCTGATCGCAAACGCCACGGCTTGATCGATCAACGGCGCCGTCAGCGGCGTGACATGCACATACAGCTCGCGATAGTCAGGTTCCGTGACAATCGTGCCGGCCGGGCGCGCGCCGCTGCCGCGCTGCATCATTTGCCACGAGGCCGGGTCGGCGATCAGGAATATTTTTGCGCGCGCCTTTTGGCCCCAATACAAAAACGGGCTGAACAGCAAGGCATCGGCCGTCTGCGTAAAGGCCTGGTCGGCCGCCGCAACCAATTGATCCACCGGGCAGATTTCATCAAAGGGCTTGCGCACCGGCTTGCCGCCTGCCATGGCACTGATCGTCTTGGGATAGTACACAATCACATGCTCGCCTTCCTTCATTTGGTACGGATTGGCGCGCGCCAGATCAATCATGCGCTTGACATTCGGACTGTTCCCGCGCCGGACAACGGTCGTGGTGAAGGTCAGCGAATTCTTGAAGAAATCATTGATGCCGCGCTGCGTCCGCACATCCCAGCCCATCATGTCCATGAAGGTCTTCGCGGCTGCTTCCGGCACGCCCGACTGCACCGCCTTGACCGCTTCCGCCACGCTTTTCAAGGTTGGCTTGGTGAACACGTTTTTCACCTCGTCGGCCTCGGCATCCGCGGTCACATTGGTGCCGGCGGGCGGGACATTGGTCAGCGCGGCGGGCGTGTCACCGGCGCTGGTCGCCGGCGCCGCAGCGTTGGTGATGGCGGCGGGCGCGTCACTGGTGCTGGCCGGCGGCGCCGGCGGCGCAGCCGCCAGCGGCAGCGCGCATACGGTCATGAGGGTCGCACAAAACAAACGAGATGGGTTCATTGCCGCTCCTGTTCCTTTAGGGTTTTTTTGCCGCGGGTGCGGATGCACGCGCCGGCGTGGCTGCTTTCGTGGCGCTCTTCTTCTTGGCCTGTTCCGTGCGGTACTCCTGGGTCAATTCGCGAAAGACCAGTTTCAGATACGCTTCCATCTTGGCAAAATCGGGGAATTCGCCCTTCTTGGCCGCCTCGGTTTTCGCCTTGGGATTCACGACCGCCTGGCCCAAGACGTCGCGCTGCATCTCCATGTAGGACAGCCCGATTTCTTTCTTGAATTCAGCGCCGCCCGCCAGCGCGCGCGCAAGGGCAATTGTCGCCAGGGGCGCATTCGAGGTCAGCACCGCAATCATTGCGCCGCTCTGTCGCAAGACGTAATAACCGTCTTCCGCGCGGACCGGAAACTCGGTCAAGGTCACCAAGGTCTCCAGCGGCATCAGCCGCTTTTC
>JAPLST010000075.1 GCA_026398485.1 bacterium | reverse complement strand
CTTGCGCGGCGCCACCGGGCTCGTCGCCCAGATGAAATGCGCCTGGTTGGTGAGCAGCAAATCCGCGCGCATCGTCGCGGATTGGGTGTGGGTGGACCACAGTCCGGTCGTCAGCGCATCGGCATGGGCCTGCGGCGCAAGAAGCACAACACAGAACACAAGCCATTTTGGAATTGTCCGCATGCAAGCCTTGGTCACTACAGAAATAAAAGGGAACTGCGCGTGACGTCACGCGCAGTTCCCGCACCACTCACCCTACAACTAACAGGTGCGGCGCAGCAGTGCGACGCCAAGAAGAAACACGCCTGCCAGAACAGGTTCCGGGATTTGCTGGATGATGATCGTGGTCTCCGCGGATTTCGGACTGCCGGTGAAGGCCAGCCGATTTGACACGGTCTGACCCGCCAGCGCGTTGATCTCCAATTCCCAGGACGTGTTCGTCCAGCCGGCATTCTGCACAATATCATTCAACAGCAGATACGCCATCGCCAGCTTGGCGCCGGTAAACGTGACCGGCGCGTTGGTCTGAATGTACAGCGTGCCACCCGGCGGCACATTCGTGTTGGCACCAACCGCCGCGGGCGCAACCGTGTTGCCGCTGTACGTCACCCAGCCCTTGCCATAGACGCCGGTGGCCACATACGGCCGCGTGTCGGCCAGCGTCGTGAAGAGTGGATTGCCGTTCAGATCGTTCAGGTTCTGGATCGCCGTCGGAATATACATGGTGGTCACATTGCTGTAGACATTGGCGTACGAACTGATCAGCATCAGCCCCAGCGCGTTCAGCCCGGTGCCGCTGTCAACCCACAAGCCTTTGCGATCATTGGCGATCACACTGTTGCGCACCAACACGCCATCGAGCCCCGTGTTGCCCGTGCCGGCGCGCTCCCACAGCGCAATCGAGTCAGAGAAGCTGTTCTGGTTGACAAACGTACACTGGTCGAACAGCATGGTATTGGGCGCGGTCGATTTATTGCCATCCAGAATGTAGGCGCCTTCTTCAAAACCATCCATTAACACCCGCCGCGCCACGAAATTCTTCGTGGTCGCCGCGCCCGTCACTTGCACGCCGTGGCCATTGCGATTGGCGGATACGCCCGCCGGGCCTGTCACCCACAGGTCTTCCAGCGTCACCAGATTATACGTGGTCACCCGGATGGCGCTGTTATTGTCGCTCCACGCCACCGCCTCGCTGCTCATGTCAAGGTTCATGCCGCGCAGCGCGGTGAAGCCCGAATTGTCTATGCGCACGACCGGCAGACTCAGCGTGAGCGTGCCCCGGCGCAGCAACGTGTTGGTCGGCCCGGCGCCGGCAATGATGAAGTAGGACTTGGCGTTCAAGCCCAAAATCCATTGCCCGCTGTAGTTCTCGGAATACGTGCCGGCCGCCACATTAATCAGCGTCGGTTGCATGAACGTGCCGTTGGGCGCATTGCTGACGGCCTTGGCAATCGTCAGCCACGGATTGCCCAGCGAACCGTCGTTAAGGACACTGCCGGTCGGGCTGACGCAATAATTGGCGGGTACGCCGGTGCGGTACACCGTGACGGTCGT
>JAPLST010000146.1:3342-5424 GCA_026398485.1 bacterium | reverse complement strand
GGATCGGTGGAAGCACAAGAAATGATGAATATCCAATATCCAACACTCAATATCCAATGATGGAAGAAAGACTACAAAAACGAATATAGAACCGCGAATGACTGCGAATGTTTTTTATTAATTTGTTCGCCGCGAACAAATTATTCGACATTCCTTGCTGGCTATTCGCTATTCGCAGTATCTCCCACAGCGCAAGGCCGTGGGGTCAAGAAGACAGGAGCACGGGGCGCCGTTGGCGGAGCAGCCAGAGCCCTGCGCCCAATAACCAGCACACGCCTGGCTCGGGCACGACGAAGGTCAGCGCGATGGCGCAGGCGGGTTGCTCAATGTCGTTGTGCGTCAGCACCAGGGTGTGGGTGTAGACGCCGTTGGTGAGGCCGGCGGCGTTGGCGGTGAAGGTGAGTGGCAACGCCGCGCCGGCCGGCACGGTTCCCACCGTCGGCGCACAGGTCAACCACGTCGGCAGGAGTGAGTGCGCGTCGATCTGCACCGCCAGATTTGGCCGGATATAATTGGTGCTGTAGGCAATCTGGAGCGCGGGCGCTGCGCTGCCGCCTTGACCTTGAAGGCCGAGCGTGGCCGGGCTGCTGATGCTTGATGTGGCTTTGTACTGCAGCACCATGGTGCCATTGCTCTGCAGGATGATTTGAAACGTGTTGCTGGATGAAGCGTCACCATAGTGCGGGACATTCAGAAACGAGACGACCAGCATGCCGCCCACGGTTGCGTAACGAATAGTCCCGCCGCCACCGGGGTTAAGATCATCCCACATGGCGGCAATAAAGGCCGTGTCGGGATTGGCGGTGGGCAGCGTGGTATTGTTATAGTTCAACGTGGCATTGGCAAACGTGATGCCACCGTTCATGCTGACGTAGAGCTGGCTGTAGCCGCTGTTGTACAATGGCAAGGAGAAACCCAGTGGATAGGGGCCGGCATTGCCGTCATCCGAGAGCGGCGTGACGGCGGTTCCGCTGGAAGCAATGTCGATCCACGCGAAGGTTGGCCCGTTGGACATTGAAGTATCACGCGCGCTGTACGGGCCTTGGGTTTGGAGTGCCAGTTCGAGCGGGCCGGTGCCGCGATTGGTGACCATCAGCATCTGGCTATCCGATCCGGCGCCGGCGGCACTCAGCAGCAGCGTGGTGGTGGTGGAAAGGCCGATGCGTGGGCGGGCGAAGCCGACATCGGCGCGCATGCTGAGCGCATTGGCTGAGATGGCCGAGACAGTGGCGAGTGTGGGGGTGCCATCGTAGCGCGCGCTGGCGGGCCTGGTGGCCGGGCCGAAGCTGCGGGCGGTGGTGTAGTAATCGCCGGCATTGCCGCTCGTGCCTTGCTCGATCTGCTCAAGGCCGTCGGCCTCCATCAGGCGCAGCAACTTGTGGGCGGTGTAGGAGTTGTCATAGAGGAAGCCGCCGCCGCTGAGGCGCGCATCCACATGCCAGATCAGCAAGCCGTTGCCCGGCATATTCATGTCATTCAGGGTGCGATACCGATTCTGCACGATGAAGTATTCGCTGAAAATCTGGGCGGGATTGGTGATTGCCGGCGCGATCAGCACGGCATCGGGGTACTGCGCGGACGCACGCTGCGGGTAGGCCGTCAGATTGGTGGTGATGATGGTCGGCGTCAGCCACTCCAGCATGAACTTGCTGAAGGCGTTATGGTCGCCCTTGACCCCGTCCATGATATCCAGCCCGCCCACGCCACCTTTGGGGCCAACCGTGCCGTCATAATCGTAGAAATCGGGCACGCCCAAGGCATGGCCGGTTTCGTGAATGACAACGCTGGGCGAGGAGGACTCCCATTGCCATGAGAAGTCGCCGAAGCTGACGCCGTCCTTGACAAGCGTGGTGTACAACGACCATTGGTAGCCCCACCAGAACGTGGCCCAATTGCCCACAGGCCCGGTCCAAAACACGGCGAAGTAGTCGATGATGCCGTCGTGATTATTGTCATACTGGCTGAAATCATGGCCGCGCGCGTCGAAATAATCAACCGCTTCTTTGATAATCAGATAATTGGCGTGGTTGTCATAGGCGGCGCCATCGGGCTTGTAGAAACTGCGATTGTTGATGCATAAAT
>JAPLST010000146.1:1346-3226 GCA_026398485.1 bacterium | reverse complement strand
ATTGTTGGTGCATACATACTCTAGAATATTGCCTTCAATGGTCAGCTTTCCATAGGACGAGCGTTGATAATAGCGTTGCAGGCTCTCCAGCGGATAGTTCGCGGCATTGCCGGCGCCGAAGACCATGTTGCTGGTGGTCTGATACGCGACCGTGTTCGCGTGATCAGGAAAGGAAATGCACAAAATAAGAACATTGTTGGTGCCGGTGGTGGGCAGGCCTTGCCATGCGGGTGGCGGCGCCAGCGTGGTCTGGCCGGCGAGGGCTTGCAGGCGCGCGGCCGTGCGCTGGGCCAACCACGGCTTGACACGATAATTGCCGAACTGCCGGGCGGCTTCCATGCGCGCGGCATAGGTGCCGTCGGCGCGATAGCGGGCGAGCTCGCCCGGCGCGGGCGGTTGCAGGGCATCCATGCGCGCGGCGACCGCGATGAGCAGGTACAGCACCCATGGCACAAGCCAGCGGGTGGATGGAAGGAACAGTATATTCATAAAACATAGTGTAGCAAAAGGGTGTCGCGGCGGCAACCTGTCTGATAGTGCCAGAGCTGGTGCTTGTATTTGTTGTTGGGCCCCACCAATCCTGCCTGGCGGCGCATGCGCGTCAACTTATCGAGTGCAGCTGTCGTAGAAGCGGCTTCCAGCCGCTTATCCCAGTGACGCGGCAAGATGCCGCGTTTACGTGCGGCGCTGGTCGTAGAAGCGGCTTCCAGCCGCTTAAGTTGACGCGCATGCGCTTGGCGGCGGGATCGCGAGGGGCTCTGCGCAGATGTAGCCGCGGAACGGCGTTCCGCGCGATGTGCTGGCGAATTTCTGCCGGCAGCGGCGCCCGGATCAGCGCGTCGGCGCGGGCACGCAAGTAACGCGCAGCGTGCCATCGGTGCTCAGCCCGCATAAAATCGTGCCGTCGCGATCCGTCCGCCAAAGCTGGGTGCGCGCGCTGTACGCCGGGACAATACCCGGACTGGGATAGCCATACGGATTGGCGCCGACGGACAAGATGGCATGCTGCGGCGCGACGGCGGCGAGCAATTGCGGCGTGAACGCGTCGACCGCGCCATGATGCGGAATTTGGAGCACGGCAGCGGGCCAGTTCGTGCGCCCGGCCAGCAGCAGCGCGCGCGCGGCGCCAAAGACAAGTTCAAGACCGAGACTGGCCGCATTCAAGTCCACCGGCGCCGGCATGACGTCCGCGCCACCGGCGGGCGGATTAAGGACGTGCAATTGCAGACGGCCCCACGCGCAGGTCATGCCACGCGCCAGGATTGTCAGCGGGATTTTTTGCCTGGCCACCAGCGCGTCAACGGCGCTGGTATACGCATTCGTTGCGCGCCACGTGGGACGATACATGGCGCGGGTCGGCACCTGCGCCAGCACGTTGATCAAGCCACCGCAATGGTCGTCGTGGGCATGCGTGCAGATGATTGCATCCAGCGTGGCTATCTTGTTGGCGCGCAGGAGCGGGATCACCGTGCGCGTGCCCTGATCGGTCTGCCCGCCGTCGTCGCCGCCATCAATCAACAGAGTTGTGTCCGCGTGGCGCACGAGCGTCGCGGCGCCATAGCCGACATTCAGGAAGACAAGTTCGCAGACGTCGTCCGCGCCACACGCGGTAATACACAAAAGAAGCGCAATGGTTAGCCACGCATTCAAGGTCGTTCATCGTTCAGCGTTCAGCGTTCAGCGTTCAGCGTTCAGCGTTCAGCGTTCAGCGTTCAGCGTTCAGCGTTGATCAGAGCCGCCCGCCCAGCGTCAGGGTCATCAATGCTTTTTGGACATGCAGGCGGTTTTCGGCCTCGTCATAGACCACCGAATGCGGCCCGTCAATGACGGCGTCGGTGACTTCCTTGCCGCGGTCGGCCGGCAGCGGGTGCATGTAGATC
>JAPLST010000146.1:0-1330 GCA_026398485.1 bacterium | reverse complement strand
CAGCGGGTGCATGTAGATCGAGTGTTTCTTGGTGAGCGCCATGGCGCGTTCGTCGCAGACCCATTTGGGATACTTGTCGATCAAGGCCAGGCCCTGTTTGGTGTCGCGCGTGGTTTCGAGCGGGCCCCACGATTTGGGGATGACAATGTCGGCATCCGTGAAGGCGGCGTCAAATTCGTTGACAATCTCGAATTTCGTGCCGGCGGCGCGGGCATTCTCGCGCGCCTGGGCTTCAATGTGCGGCATCAGCTTGAACTCCGGCGGATAGGCCAGGGTGACATCAATGCCAAAGCGCGGCATCATCAGGATCAAGGATTGCGGCACGGACAGCGGGCGCATGTAATTGGGCGCGCAAGTCCACGAGACGCCGAGTTTGAGGCCGCGCGTGTTGCGCCCGAATTTTTCGCGAATGGTGAAATAATCGGCGAGAATCTGGCAGGGATGATACACATCGCATTGCATGTTCAGCACCGGCACCGAGGCATGCTGGGCGACGTCGCGGATATACGGGCTGCCCTCGCCATAGGCGCAGTGGCGAATGGCAATGGCATCACCAAAGCGGCTGAGGACGTTGGCCGTGTCCTTGGCGGATTCGCCGTGGGAAATCTGCATTTTGTCGGGCGAGAGGTAGACCGCATGGCCGCCAAGCTGGGTCATGCCGGTCTCGAACGAATTGCGGGTGCGGGTCGAGGAGTCAAAGAAAATCATGTAGAGGGTTTGATCCTCGAGGTAATGGCGGCGGACGCCCATGGCGAATTCGCGCTTGAGCTGGGTCGCCGCCTCGAAAATGGATTCCAGTTCGTCTTTCGTCCATTCCTGGGTGGTGATAAAATCACGGCCTTTCAGTTTGGTCTGCATAACAATTCCGGGCGGAGGTGAAGAAAATCAGCCAACATTGGTTGCGTCAAGTATAGCAGACTGCGGTGCGGGATGCAAGCAAATATAGTTTGGAGTGCTGAAGTTGCCGCCGGAATGTGGCCGTCCCGCCGCGGATGCTGCCTCTACTGCTGCTGCCCCATCCCGCCCTTCATCCATCCTTCCATTCATCCATTCTTCCAGTTCCGTCAGCCGTGGCTGCGGGCCACTGCGCTACCAAGGCGAGGGTGTTCCTTGCTAGCGGAATTGCAGGAGCGCGGCCCCCCATTTGCGCGTGGCGCGCGTGTTTTGTATACTTATTAGTTCGTAGAGTTATCCACGCTAACCATGCAGAGGGACTCGTATGCCGTTCAAAGTGCTGGAATGTCAGCAACTGGCTGACAAAGTGTATTCACTGTGGCTTGAAGCGCCGCGCATCGCGAAAAAGCGCAAGGCGGGGCAATTCATTATTTTG
>JAPLST010000016.1:8810-10171 GCA_026398485.1 bacterium | reverse complement strand
CAAGCCGGGGTACTCCCTTTACGAAAGGGAGATTTCTGCAATCCCCCTTTTGTAAAGGGGGTTAGGGGGATTTTCTCTTGCTTAATTGACTCGTTTTGCATCTTCAATCCAATTCGCAATACCATTGACCACGCCGTCAAAATCCACGATATATTTGTCAATCGGTCTCTGGCGCAGAAACTGAAACCCCATCATTTGCCGTGCACGCAACTTTTGCCACACTAACACCTCTGCTAAGACGCTATCTGTGCGCAATGCGCGGCTCAGCGGCTTGAGCTTAGAATCATAATGGATAAGGTTACCTGTCATGTCATCTCCGGTTTCTGCATTCCCCCTTTGGTAAAGGGGGTGCGGGGGATTTCAGCGCGGCAAAATCCCTCCCCCCGCCAAGCCGGGGTACTCCCTTTAGCAAAGGGAGATTGCTGCATTCCCCCCTGGCGGCGTCTGCGCCGTACCGCCAACGGCGGTAGGGGTGCGGGGGATTTCAGCGCGGCAAAATCCATCCCCCCGCCAAGCCGGGGTACTCCCTTTACGAAAGGGAGATTGCAGCGACCAAACGCGGGGAAGCCAGCGCGGCATGGCACAAGCGCAGCTATCATTATGTCAAACGCCATATTCAACACTTAATTGTACATTGTTCCCGCCGTTGGCGGGACTCCAAGCAGAATTTGCATATCGTAAATAGCAGCAGCAGCATGCCCGGCAGCATCGGTTCCGGCACGGCCTCGTAGGCACCCATGTCCACGATGGATTGTTTGATGCGCGCCGTGCCATCCAAGTCGACCGCGCCGACCGCGTAGTCGTTTGACCCGGCATTGATGCACGGCGAACCCAGTGCCAGCCGGTAGTTACCGCCCGCGACATCAACAAATTGCGGATCGTTGGTGATGTTGCCCTCGCCGATGATCTGGGGGATTGTGCAGACAAACGCGCAGGTGATGGCACCGCTGCTCACGTAGAAATTGGTGTTGGGCGCCGGGGCGCTGTTGTCGTACACGATGGAATTGCGCAGCGCGGTTGTGCTCCCGGATAGGTACACGCCACCCGCACTAGTCTGGCTGCGATTCGAGACAATGGTGCAATTGTTGAGCCAGCCGCTGGCTGCCATAACACCACCGCCACTGCCCTGCGCAATGTTGCCGGCAATGAGGCAGTTGTTCACTTCTCCACAGTAGATATAGGCACCACCGCCATACTGGCTCGGGCCGTTGGCATTGTCTTCAATGCTGCAATTATTGACGACCACGCGGTAGTAAGGCCACCATGAATTGACATAGATGCCGCCGGCGCGGCCAACCGTACAGTGATTGCCGCGGATGGCACAGCCGGTAATTTCGACCATGCCGCGCCAGACCGTAACC
>JAPLST010000016.1:0-8802 GCA_026398485.1 bacterium | reverse complement strand
ATGACACAATTGCTGATCAGCCCGGATGCGCTGGCACACACGCCGCCGCCCCCGTCGGTGGAAAGCCCGATGCCGTCGTCGGCGACAATGTTGTCGCTGATGCGTGAATCGAGCAGAATGGTATTGGTCGCCCAGGCGATGCCGCCGCCAGAGGCATACGCCCAATTGCTCGAAATCTGCGCGGCGCAGACCACGACGCCATTGGAACCACACACGCCCCCGCCGTAGTAGTCGGCGGCATTGTTCACGATAATGCAGTTGGAGATGCCGGCATTGTCGAGAAAGTCCCCGCCGCCGCTGCGCTCGAGAAAACTGTGCCCCGTGTTTGTGCCAACACCAAAGGTCGCGCCGTTCGAGATGGTGAACCCCGTCAAAAACGCGCCGCCGGCCAGATACACGCCGCGCACGGCATTGCTGCCCAAACCAAGAATGGCACCCGGTTCGCGCGTGCCGACAATCGCCGTCACGGCCGGCCCGCCAACGCTGGCAATCGTCAGCGCATTCGTCACCACCAGTCGATTGGCCAAGGCAAAGCCGGGCGTCAGTTGCGCGCCGCTGGCGTAGACGCCGGTATTGACCAAAATGAATTCGCCTGAGCCGGCGACATCCACTGCGTCTTGAATCGAGACGGCCGCCGTCGCCCAGTTGGTAAAGGGGACCGCGGCACCCGCGCCATTCTGTGCATCCACGTAATGGGTTGCCGCGCCGGCGCACAACGCGCCAAGCATTATGGCCACGAAGGCACGAAGCCGCGCAGCGGCGGAAAAAGTATGCGGTATACAGTATTCAGTATCCGGTGCGATCGCTGCACCGAATACCGGACACCGAACACCGAATACCGATTCAACTTCGCGGTTTCGCGTCTTCGTGGCAAATAATCCGCGCAGTGACTGTGGCTGGTGCTGTACGACGACATTTCTCATATTGGCTGCGCTTCAACGCTTACTTGTAAATCGTTCCCGCCGTTGGCGGGACTCCAAGCGGAATTTGTACATCGTAAATAGCAAAACCATGCCCGGCAGCATCGGTTCCGGCACGGCCTCATAGGCGCCCAGGTCGACGATGCCTTGCTGGATGCGCGCGGTGCCGTCGAGATCATAGTTGCCAAAGGCATATACATTCGCACCCGTATTGATGCACGGCGAACCTAAGACCAGCCGGTAATTCCCGCCCGCCAAATCAACCCACTGCGGGTCGTTAGTGATATTGCCCTCGCCGGTCAGGACGGGCAGCGTGCAGACAAAAACGCAGGTGATGCTGCCGGAACCGGAGCCAAGATAACAATTCGTGTTGACGGCCGGTACACTGTTGTCGTACACGATGCTGTTGCGCAGCACGGTTTGGATCCCCGTCAGGTACACGCCGCCGCCGCCCTGATCACTGCGATTCGAAACGATCGTGCAATTGTTGATCTTGGCGGATGCCGTCGTCAGCCCGCCGCCGAAGGCCTTCGCGTAGTTGCGGGCAAAAAGGCAGTTGTTCACCTCGCTCATGTTGATATAGGCGCCGCCGCCATAATTCACGCCATAGATCGCATTGTCTTCGAAACGGCAATTGTTGATCACCGTCCGGTAGGACGTCAACGAGTTGAAGTACGTGCCGCCGCCGCGCCCGAGGGTGCAGACATTGCCGCGCACGATGCACCCCACCATTTCAAGATCGGCACGAAACACCAAGACGCCACCGGCACCACCTTTGTTGCAAAGATTGCCGCTGATGACGCAGTTGCTGATGAATCCGGACGTTGCGGCATAGACACCGCCGCCGTCGTAGTTCGACACGATGTTGCCATGCAACCGCGAGTCGCGCAGGTTGCCGTTGACCGGCCAATAGATGCCGCCGCCGTAATTGGCTGCCCAGTTGCTTGAAATCTGCGTGGCGCACACGAACGCGCCATTCGAACCGAAGATGCCGCCGCCGTAGTTGGCGCAGGCATTCCGGACGATAATGCAATTGGAGACCGTGGCATTGTCCAAATAAATGCCGCCGCCACTGCGCTCGAGTAGGCTTTGGCTGTTGGTGCCCATGGCAAAAGTCGCGCCGTTCGAGACCGTAAAGCCGGCCAAGGTCGCGCCGCCGGCGAGATAGACGCCGCGCACGGCATTGCTGCCCAAACCAAGAATAGCATCCGGTTCGCGCGCGCCGACAATCGCCGTCACGGCTGGGCCGCCGACGCTGACAATCGTCAGCGCATTCGTCACCACCAGTCGATTGGCCAAGGCAAAACCGGGCGTCAATTGTGTGCCACTGGTGTAGACGCCGGTATTGACCAAAATGAGTTCGCCTGAGCCGGCGACATCCACTGCGTCCTGAATCGTGACGGCCGCCGTCGCCCAGTTGGTGAAGGGAATCGCCGCGCCACCGCCGTTCAGGCCGTCCACATAATGGGTTGCCGCGCCGGCGCATAGCGCGCCGCAGGAGAACAGCATGAGCATGATGCGCTCAATCATCATGGCGTGTTGGTAATTCCTCTTGGGTAAAAACAGCTTGGGGCAAACCGTTTTGTACAAAATGGATGCCGGGCATCCATTTTTCTACGGAACCAAGCAAGCACAGCAACGACTGGCACCAGCATGCCAGCCGGCTCCGGCACGGCCTCATATGCGCCCATGTCGACGATGTATTGCTTGATGCGCGCCGTGCTGTCGAGATCGAACGCGCCGATGGCGTAGGCATTCGAGCCGGCATTGATGCATGGCGAACCCGGCACCAACCGATAATTGCCGCCATCGAAATCAACAAACTGCGGATCGTTGGTGATGTTGCCCTCGCCATATTGCGCATAATTGGTACTATCAACCTCGCTGACAAACGCGGGCAGCGTGCAGACAAATGTGCAGGTGATGCTGCCCTGACTGCCGCCCGTGCCGAAAACCCAATTAGTATTGCCGCCCGCGGCGCTGTTGTGATAGACGATCGTGTTGCGCAGCACCGTTTGCAGGCCCGTCAGGTACACGCCGCCGCCACCGAGCACATAATCGCTGCGATTCGAAACAATCGTGCAATTGTTGACTTTGGCGTTGGAGGTCATCAGCCCGCCGCCGCAGGCCTTCGCGTAGTTGTGGACGAAAAGGCAGTTGTTCACCTTGCCACTGTTGATATAGGCGCCGCCACCGTAACTCGAGCCATAAATCGCGTTGCCATCAAAGATGCAGTTGTTGACCACCGCGCCACCGGCGTTGAGATACATGCCGCCGCCGCGGCCGAGCGTGCAGACATTGCCGCGCAGCAGGCAGTTGATCAGTTCAACACTGGCGAACGAGGTGACGACCCCGCCGGCCCCGCCTTTTTGGCAGAGATTGCCGCTGATCACGCAATTGCTGATCAAGCCGGCGCCCGCGGCACAGACGCCGCCACCGTCATTGTTCGACACAATGTTGCCGCTAATCAGCGAGTCGCGCAGCATGCCGTTGAGCGGCCAGTAGATGCCGCCGCCATAATAGGCCGCCCAGTTGCTCGAAATCTGCGTGGCGCACACGAATGCGCCGTTCGAACCATAGATACCGCCGCCGTAATTGGCGCAGGCATTTTGAACAATAATGCAGTTGGAGATACTGGCGACATCGAGATAGATGCCGCCGCCGCTGCGCTCGAACAGGCTGTGCCCGGTGTTGGTGCCCATGGCGAAGGTCGCACCATTCGAGACCGTAAAGCCGGCCAAGGTTGCGCCGCCGGCGAGATAGACGCCGCGCACGGCATTGCTGCCCAAGCCAAGAATGGCACCCGGTTCGCGCGCGCCGACAATCGCCGTCACCGCCGGGCCGCCAACACTGGCAATCGTCAGCGCATTCGTCACCACCAGTCGATTGGCCAAGGCAAAACCGGGCGTGAGCTGCACGCCACTGGCGTAGACGCCGGTAGTGACCAAGATGAATTCGCCATCGCGGGCGACATCCACCGCGTCTTGAATGCGCACGGCGGCCGTCGCCCAATTAGTAAAAGGAATTGCCGCGCCGCCGCCGTTTAGGCTGTCCACATAATGGGTTGCAGCGCCGGCGCACAAGGCGCCGGCGCTGACAACCACAAACAAGACAGACCCGACGCGGCGTGCAGCACGTGCGGTGCTGAAAAGCAGTGTCTTCGTCATATTACACAAAACGCCGGAAAAACAGCGCCGCAAGGCCCAGCAGGCCGACCAGCGCCGGCTCGGGAAGGGTCGTAAAATAGACGCCGTATGCGGTGCTTGCTTGTGCGACAATCCACGCCATGCCGTCATTCGGAGATGTTCCGTAAGGGCGGATGCAACTGTCATTGGCGCTGCCTGCCACGCTGGTTATCAGATCATTGCTGCTGGCAAACACGCCGAGGGTGGTGCTGGGATTGCTTGGATCGAAACACAGTATAGGGCGGGCAGTTCCGGTGCCATGGTTGAAATAGAACTTGCCAGACGGTCCCATATGCATCGTGCCGAAGGACGATCCGGAGAAGATCAAGGAGATATTCTGCAAAACGGTTTTTGTGTACACCAAGCTGATAGTACCGCCTGAATCACGTTTGTAGAGGCCATTGGCGGTGCCGATGTAGAGATTGCCGCTGTTGTCGAAGCTCATGCCACCCGCCGGTATGCCATTCAAGCCCGTAATCCAGTTGGTGAGCGCGTATTTTCCCACGACAACATTGCAGACGTTAGAACCAGCGGTGGTAAGAATATTGCAACCCACACTTTCCCAAAAAACATGTTCGCCGTTAGCAGGATTCACGCAATTGACTGCACCAAGAGTTGCGCCACCACTCGCTGCCGTGATGGTGGCCGTGTCACAATAATTGATCAGCAGCCCGGTTGTCTTGTTGACGCGCCAAATTGCTTTGGAATTAAGATCGGCAAATTGAATGTATTCGGGGCTGCACAGATCAAAACCTTGAAAACCGGTGAGGGCGGTCTTGCCGGATGCAGCCGTCCACTGGGCCGGTGACACCAGCGAAGTGCGGATATTCGCGCCGCCAATGTCGGCGATACGCACGATCTGAACAAAGGTATTTAAGCTAAGCTGCACATAGGCGTTGGTGCCGTCAATGGCCAGGCCATAGATCGAGCCCGAGCCGACGCCGCCGTCCACGGTGGCAAAAGGCGCAAGCTGGATGGTGCCCGCCAATGCGGTCAGGGCGCCGACAAACAATGCGAGAGTGAGGGTGAGGAGTTTGGTGAGATACATGGTCATTCCTTTGTGGTTAGAGTTAGGGCAAACTACTAATGTCGTGAGCGGCAGCGCCGGCGCACAAGGCGCCGGCGCTGACAACAATCAACAAGGCAGACCCGACGCGGCGTGCAGCACTGGTGGTGCTGAAGAGCGTCGCGGTCATATTACACAAAACGCCGCAGCAGCAGCGCCGCAAGGCCCACCAAGCCGACCAGTGCCGGCTCGGGCACGGCCGTCAGATAGATGCCGTTCAAGCCGAATTGATGCCAGGCCCAGCCGCTGCTCGCGCTCGGATACGTGCCGAAATAGCGGATACAGTTGACATTGGCACTGGCGGCCACGCTGTTGGTCAATTCTCTGGCGTTGACAAACACACTAAGCGTGCCGCTGGGATTCGCCGGATCAAACTGCAGGAGTGTACCAAAAGTGCCACTGCCATTGCGGAAGGTGAACCCATTCGGCCCCATTTTCATCGTGCCGAAATTAGAAGCTGTCAAGATCTGCGTTATATTCGTGATGACGGCCTTGGTGAACACCACGCTGAAGTTGCCGCCCGTATCGCGCTTGGCAAGGAAGCCGCCGGACGTGCCAAAATAAAGGTTGCCGGAGTTATCGACATTCATGCCGCCGGACAGCGTTGCCGTGTCGCCCAACGCATTAGTTGCATCACTTTCGTTAAACACCAAACTGACGATGTTGGAGCCGCCGGTCGTGAGCACTTTGCTGCTGGTGCTTTCGAAGAAGATGTGTTCGCCATTGGCCGGGTTGACACATTGCACTGCACCCAATGCGGCGCCACTGCGACCGGTGAAATTGCTGATGGCCTGTTTGCTGCAATAGTTGATCAGCAGGCCGGTGTACTTGTTGACGCGCCAGATGGCATCGGAAGTAACATCGCCAAACTGCAGGTAGTCGGTGCCGGACAGGTCAAAGCCTTGAAACGAAGTGCAACTGCTCGCGCCGGATGCAGTTGTCCACGTGGTTGGTGACACCAGCTGGGTGCGGATATTCGCGCCGCCGATGTCGGCGATGCGCACAATCTGAACCAGATTGTTCAGGCCAAGCTGCGCGTAGGCGTTGGTGCCGTCAATGGCCAAGCCGTAGATGGCGCCCGAACCGACGACGCCGTCGACGGTCAGCCAGGGTGCCATAATGCTGGTGCCGGCGACCGCCGTCAGTGTGCCGAAGAACAGGGCGATGATGAGCGTGAGGAGTTTTTTGAGGTACATGGGTGATCCTTGGTTTAGTGAGAGAGTTATGGTTTACTGCAATGTATTACGCAAGCGCGGCGGCGCGCCCGTGCGCCGCCGAAGATTATAAAAAGCAACGCAGCATCCCCCTGGTTCGGGGATTTGCGTCAGGTAGACGCCGTTCTGGCCAAACTGGTGCCAAGCCCAGCCACCACCGGCGAGATTGTTGTACCAGCGGATGCAGTTGACGTTGGCGCTTGCTGCAACGCTGTTGGTGAGTTCGCTGGCGCTGACGATCACTTCCAGCGTGTCCGCCGGATTGGCTGGATCGAAGCGCAGCAGCGAGGTGAATGTGCCACTTCCATTGCGGAAGTAGAATTTGCCATCAGGTCCGGCTTTCATTGTACCAAAACTGGCGGAGGAAAGCAACGTCAAGTTGGTAATGGCGGCGCGGGTGAGGATGGTGGTCAGACTGCCGGCGGTATAGCGGCAGAGCGAGCCGGTGCTGCTGCCGAAATAGAGGTTGCCGACATTGTCGAAATTCATGCCGCCCGCGGGCAGCACGCCCGGGCCAAAGGCGGCCAGCAACTGGGCTTCGCCAAAGACAATGCTGCAGGCGTTTGGCCCGGTGGTCGTGAGAATATTGGTGCTGGTGCTCTCGTAGAAGAGATGCTCGCCGTTGGCGGGAATGACGCACTGGACCGCGCCGAGATTCAAACTGGCCCGGCCGGTGACGGAGGTGATCGCATTTTTGTTGACATACTTGATCAACGCGCCGGTACCCTTGTTGACGCGCCAGATTTCGTCCGAGGTTGCATCGGCAAACTGCACATAATTGCTTCCGGACAAATCAAAGCCTTGGTACGAACTGCAGCTGGTGGCGCCGGAGGCCGCCACCCATTGGGTTTGCGAGACAAGCTGGGTCTGCGACTGGGCGCCGCTGAGATTATCGACGCGCACGACTTGCACGCGGGAGTTGAGCGTCAGTTGCAGATAGGCCGTGTCGGCCTCAACGGCCAAGCCGAAGATCGCACCCGAGCCGAAGCCGCCATCAACGGTGGCCCAGGGCATGAGCTGGGTCGTGCCGGCGAAGGCGGTGGCGCAGAGACACATGAGCAGGCCAAAAGCGAGTGTGCGCATGAGTGTTCCTCTGTTAGCGTCGGACAGGTCGGACGCGTTGGACGAGTCTGACAGAGAAAAGAGCGGCCAAAAGCACGCCCGCCGGTTCGGGCACGATGCGGTACACGCCGCCGCCATACTCATTGTTGAAGGTCAAGCCCATGCCGGTGCCAAACCAACTAAGCCCGGAAATGTTGTACGCGGGGGGGCCGGCAATGCTGTTGGTCAGCTCATCCTCGGTAATCAAGACCTGCACGGTGGCGGCCGGGTTGGGTGCATGGGGATCGAACGACAAAATGGAGCTGGACACCGAATCCATAAAATAAAATTTGTTGTCCGGCGCATAGCAGATGGCGCTGAAACCAACGTTGCTGACGGCCGTCGCGGCGTAGATCGCATTGCTGGCCAAGGCGATCTGCAGCACGCCATTGCTGGTGCGCATGTAAAGCGAATCGCTGCCGTTGTGGCCCCAATAGAGATTGCCCTGGGTGTCGTAGGCGAGATACATGCCGCGGCTGACGCTGTCATAGATCACTTGCTCGCCGCTGAACGGTTCGGGCTGGCTGTTGGCGACGAACTGCAGCGTTACTTTGCCGGACACCGCCCGGATGGCGGCGTTGTCGCAATAGCGGAAGAGCGCGCCATTGGTCAGATTATAGCGCCAGATCTCATCGGTAGCCGGATCGGCCATTTGCAGATAATCGCCGACGATCCCAAAACCAGACGAGGTGCCCAGCTGATTCTTGCCGGAAGCCGCCAGCCATTGGGCGGCGGAGACGAGCTGGGTGCGCACCTGCGTACCGGCCAGGTCATCAATCCGCACGATTTGGGACACGTTGATGCCGTCGAGGCAGATGTACATGCGGTCACCGTCGACGGAGTGGCCGTTGACGCTGAACGAGCCGACGCCGCCATCAGCGAGGGCCCAAGGCACGAGCTGCTGCACCATCACGGCGGCGTGCAGCGCGGAGGCCAGCAGAACAATGAAGACAAGGATTGGGCGCATGATATTCTCCGGATTAGACGGATCGGTCGGATCGGTCGGACCAGACGCAGATTAGCAGCAGGCCCAGCGCCAGTACGGCCGGTTCGGGCACGACGCGATACAGGCAGTTGCTGCCACTGTCGTTATTCAAGTTGTTGAACGTGAGATAGCCAGCATCGGATTTGAAGCAGCCAAGGTTGGACGTGCCACAGACGCTGTTGGTCAGGGTGTCCCGGTCAACGAAAATCTGCAAAGTGCTGCCGGGATTGGCGGCGCCGGGCTCGTAGGCCATGATGGTGCCGCTATTACGCTCCATGAAGTACAAGAAGGCATTGTCGGCCAGATAATGCAGCGCGCCAAAGGTGGCGTT
>JAPLST010000256.1:5463-13046 GCA_026398485.1 bacterium | reverse complement strand
CTTGATGTCGCAAGCTGCGACATCAAGTTGAAATTTGCCACAAGTGCTTTCATGCCAGGTACTCCCGCGGGTCGGTGATCGCGCCTTGGACGGCCGAGGCGGCCACGGTATACGGCGACGCCAGATAGATGCCGGCGTTTTTGGAGCCCATCCGCCCGGGGAAATTGCGGTTGGTGGTTGAAATCACCACTTCATTGCCGGTCACGCGGCCAAAGGTGTCGCTGGGCCCGCCCAGACAGGCGGCGCAGCTCGGTGGCGCGAGCGGCAGGCAGCCGGCCTCCTCGAAAATCCTGGTCAGGGGTTTGCCCGCGTGGCGCGTCGTGGCCAAGGCGTCCTTGACTGCGACCGTGGCCGGCACGAGATAGGTGGGCACGCGCACGCTGCGGCCAGCCAGAATCCGCGCGGCCGCCACGAAATCAGACAGTTTGCCGCCGGTGCATGAGCCGATGTAGGCTTGGTCAATCGTGGTGCCGGCGACGGCGCGGGCCGTCGCATAGTGGTCGGGCGAGTGCGGCTGGGCGACGGCCGGCTCGAGCGTCGCGACATCAATGATATGCTCGCTGAAATACTGGGCGGCGGCATCGCTCTGCTCTTCGATGAAGGGCTTGTCCGTGCGGGCAGTGACATAGTCACGCGTGGTGGCGTCGGCGGCGATGATGCCGTTCTTGCCGCCGGCCTCGATCGCCATGTTGCAGATGGTCATGCGCTCTTCCATTGTCATGGCGGCAATGCAACTCCCGCTGAATTCCATGGCGCGATAGGTGGCGCCGTCCACGCCGATCAAACCGATGATCCGCAGAAGCAGATCCTTGGCCATCAAATATGGCGGCAGTGCGCCCTCCAGCACGAAGCGCATGCTGGCCGGCACTTTCAACAATAATTTGCCGGTGCCCAGCACGAAGCCCGCATCGGTGTTGCCGATGCCGGTGGCGAATTCGCCGAAGGCGCCGGCGGTGCAGGTGTGCGAGTCGGTGCCCAGCAGAATTTCACCGGGGCGGCAATGGCCTTCCTGCGCCAGGGCCACATGGCAGACACCCTTGTACGCGGTGGTCTGCGGGTCGTAGAAATACGGCAGCTGCTGTTGCTGTGCAAAGGTGCGCAAGATGTCCACGTTGCGGTGGCACATCTTGTCGGCGGTGAAAATATAGTGGTCGGGAATGAGCACGATTTTATCGCGCGCAAAAACCTTGGCGTCCGTGCCGAACTCGCGTTCGAAGACGCCGATCGTGCCCGGGCCGCAGACATCGTGGGTCATCAGCACATCCACGTCGACCCAGACGTTGTCGCCGGGCGCCACGTGGCTGCGCTGCGCATGCCGGGCGAAAATTTTCTCCGTGAGGGTCAATCCCATAATCATCAATAGTGTAGTACAAGCATTACCATATAGTATGGTATTGTAGCGATTCCGGCCGTGAAAGTCAAAAGCCCGGATCCGGCGCGGGGTTTTCCGGCGTGCTCCCCGCCAAATAATGATGAGTGATGAATGATGAATGCTGCGCAGACACTCATCGTTCATCATTTCTGCAACGGTCGCGTGGTCGCTGCGCAGATGCAATCGCTTCCGCAACTCTGCAACCATAAATTATCGTGTCGCACGAGAATTTAACGGCGGCGCTTGACAAGCGCGGCGCGGCGCGCTATCATGGAACGTATGACGACCCACGGCGCATTGGAACAACACTTGGCGAAAGGCAATCAGTACATCGCCGATGGCGACAGCCGGCGGGCGCGGATGTGTTTTGCGCGCGCCGTCGAAGTCGCGCCGCGCAGCGCGGCTGCGCTGGACGGCTTGGCCTGGACGTATTACCTGGACGGTGACCATGCGCGCGCCAAAACATTGCTCGAACGCGCGATTCACTGCGAACCGGCATTTGCCGAGGCCTACACGGACTTGGGCTGCGTCCTGCATGAACTGGGCGAATTCAAGGAAGCCGAGCGCTTGCACAAACATTGTTTGCGGCTGCAGCCCGACCGGCATGACGCGCACTTCAATCTGGGATTGCTGTATATCCGCCTGCAACGCTATCGCGCCGCCGAACACGCCTTGGTGCTGGCGACCCAATGCGTGCCGCCGCAGCCCGACAGCTTTCAGGCCTTGGGCGAAGTGAAATTGTTGCAGGAGGATTTTGCCGGCGCATGCGTGGTGTTGGAGGCGTGCCTGGCGCTGGACGCCGACAATATTGAAGCCGACTTGCTGCTGACGTATGCGCGCTATGAACAGCGCGGCGCGGCGCCGAAGAAGCCACGCCGCGGCCGGCCGCGCCGCGCGAAGAAATGAGGGCGTTCAGCGTTCATAGTTCATAGTTCATAGTTCTCGTCCCTGCTCTTTCCTGAGCCCTGATGAATATCGAATATTGAATTCCGCCTTTGACGGGACTCCAAGCAGCAACGGAATATAAAAGGTCGAAGTATCTGCGCAGAACTCTGCTTGGAGTCCCGCCGCCGGCAGCGATCTTTCAGGGGTAGTTAATTAGACTGATGGCCGACATAACAAGGTAAAACCCCTTGTAATATCGCATTGCGCTTGCTTTTATTCGGCAGTATGGCATACTTAAATATGACGGTGATGGGTCAAGTGAGTTTTGGCGCATGTCAGTGAATGCGCCCAAATGAATAAGCCGCCGCATTCATCGTTGGAAATACAAGGCCATATTTGAATATACTTGCGCAGGCTCCCAGCGTAGTAAGTAGGGCAGACTCCCTATTCTGCCACATGGCTTTTGACGAGCTGGGTAGCTCGTCTTACCAAGAGCGGTACGCCGAGTTTTCTCGCGGTGAATCTAATTAATATGGCCTGAAAGATCGCTGCCGCCGGCGGGATCATCATTAAACATTTTCGATATTCGCATTCCCTGAAGCACGGCGCGCGCAGAAATTAATACTTTGTTCGCCGCGAACAAAGTACTAGGCGTTGGCGAGGCCGTAGCGCTTGAGCTTGTTGTACAAGCTGCGGCGCGACATGCCCAACTGCTCGGCGGCCTTGGTGCGATTGCCGGCGCAGGCCAGCATGGCTTGGACAATCAAGTCGCGCTCGGCCTGTTCGAGCATAGTCAGTTGTTCGCCATTCTCGGCGCGCGGCGCTTCCCCGCCGCGGATGTGGGCCGGCAGGACATCCGGCCCAATCATGTCGCCGACCGTCAGAATGACCGCGCGCTCGACCGCGTTCTCCAATTCGCGCACGTTGCCGGGCCAGTCATAGCGCAAGAGTGCCTGGGTCGCCTCGGGCATGAAGCCGCGAATGGTGCGGCGGTTCTTGCGCACGTACATGTCGAGAAAGTGGTCGGCCAAGAGCGGGATTTCCTCGATCCGGTCGCGCAGCGGCGGCAGATGAATCGGCACGACGCTCAGGCGGAAAAACAGGTCTTTGCGGAAGCCGCCTTTTTCAATGGCCTGCTTGAGCTCGTGGTTGGTGGCGGCGACGATGCGCACATCCACGCTGATCGTGTCAATGGCGCCCAGGCGCTCGAAGGTGCCGGACTGCAGCACGCGCAGGATTTTGGCCTGGGTGGTCGGGGCCATGTCGCCAATTTCATCAAGGAAGAGCGTGCCGTGGTGCGCCAGCTCGAAGCGGCCGCGGCGCTGCTCGTGCGCGCCGGTGAACGCGCCGCGCTCGTGGCCGAACAGCTCCGATTCGAGCAGTTGCTCATGCAGCGCCGCGCAGTTGACCTTGATGAAGGGCTTGTCGGCGCGCGTGCTCAAGCGCTGAATCATGTCGGCAATGATTTCCTTGCCGGTGCCGCTTTCGCCGGTGATCAAGACCGAGGCGTCGCTGGGCGCGACGCGCGTGACGGTGTCGAGAATATCGGCCATCAGCGGGCTTTTCCAGATCATGCCGGTGGTGGCCTGCAGGACATCGCCGGGCGGGGCGGGCGCCTCGCTGCGCTTGAGATCGCCGAAATGCAGGCCGTTTTCGACGGCGTGCTGGACATCGTTGATATCGACCGGTTTCTCGAGGTAATCATAGGCGCCGTTCTTGATCGCCTCGACGGCCGATTGAATCGAGCCATGGGCGGTCATCATCAAGACCGGCACATGCGGATTGAAGACGCGAATGGCCTTCAAGGCGGCCATGCCGTCCAGCTCCGGCATGCGCAAGTCCATGATGATCAGGGCCGGCTTCTCGCGTTTGGCGGTCTCGACGGCGGCCCGGCCATCGGACACTTCCAGGGTGCTGTAGCCCAGATTTTGCAGGCAGGCGCGCAGCATGGTGCGGTGGCTCAGCTCGTCATCGGCGATGAGAATCCAGGCAGGGCGGGGTGCTTTACTCATACTACCTCGTGGTGTGATAAGGGCAACTCGATATGAAAGGCGGTGCCTTTATGCAGCTCGCTTTCGACATGAATCGTGGCGTTGTGCTCGGCGATGATATTGTCAACCGTGGCCAAGCCGAGGCCGGTGCCTTTCGGTTTGGTGGTGAAAAACGGTTCGAAGATTTGGGCGAGGAGTTCCTTGGGAATGCCCTTGCCGGTGTCGCGCACGGTCAGCCGCAGGGTGTCGGGCGAGGCGACCAGCACGTCGACATACATCGAGCCGCCGTTGGGCATGGCGTCAATGGCGTTGATCAGCAGATTGAGCAGGGCCTGGGTCATGAGATTGCGGTCGAGCGGAATGCGCGGCACGTCGGGGGGGATATGCGTGACCAGCGCGATATTGCGATGGGTGGCGTCGGCGCGCACAAGCCGGCAGGCGTTTTCAATGACCGGGCGAATGTCGCTCGCCTGGGTGTGGGCCTCGACCGGGCGGCTGAATTCCAGCATGCTGGTGATGACCGAATTGAGCCGGTCGACTTCGCTGATGACCAGATCGGCGTACTGGCACAAGGTGGCGTCCTTGGCCAGCGCGGCGTGTTTGCGAAAGAGCTGGGTGAAGCCGCGAATGGAGCTGAGCGGGTTGCGCAGCTCATGGGCCATGGTGGCGGCCATGCGGCCGAGGGCGGCCAGGCGGTCGGAGCGGCGCAAGCCCTGCAGCAGGCGTTGATTGTCGGCGCGCGCTTGGGCCAGGGCCAGGGCGGTGCTGCGATGCTGCTGCATGCTGATGCTGATGTAGACCAGCGACGAGCTGAGGAAAAAAAGAATCAGGCCGAGCGAGAGCACATGCATAATGGCCTGGCGCGTGATGGCCACCACATCGCTGGTGGGCAGGCCGACAATCGCCAACGGCATGGCGGCCACCGAGTGAATGCCGGGCGTCATGATGTCCAGTGCGCGCGGCTGGCCGTTGCGGCGCAAGAAGACTTGGTAGAAGCGAAAGGTGCGCTTGCCGATCCGGTTGCTGTTGTCCAGCAGCAAGGGCTTGATCACGACCAGGCAGCGCCCGGCCCCGGGCTGGGTGACATAGCCCCAATCATAGGGCTGGTTGGCCAGGCGCCCGTACAGACCGGTGAGCGCGCCGCGGCTATAGCTGTACTCGCCGCGCTGGTCGGCGAAGTAGACCGTCAAGGACGGGTCGACGAAAGCAAAGAAATCGAGGTCGGCGCGTTCGCGCGTGTCGCGGATCAACTCGTGCAGTTTGTGCGTTTTCCAGACGGACGGGCCGCTCAGGCCGGCGCGGACAGAGGCCTCGAACGCGCTGATCAAGGTCAGCCCTTCGCGCACCAGTGATTGTTCGAGCCGCTGGCGCATGCGCCAATAATAGGTAAACGAATAGACCGCGATCACGGCCGTGAGCGTCGCGACGATCAGCGCGAAGCCCAATGTGGGAAAGTGCGTTTTTGGCAGTGAGAGTTGCACGGGAATAGTATAGCAAAATGACGCGCCCGGTGCCAGCGCGCCGCGCACTTGTGTTTTTCCGGCGGAATCGGTAAAATAGGGCCATTATGATGAGCTCTACTCATTTCCACAGCAATTTGGCCGTATGAACACCGTGCGCTTGATCGTGCTTGCGATGGCGGGTGTGGCGCTGCGGCTGCGCGCGCAGAGTTCCGAGGCGGATGCCATGCTGGCCAACCTGCTGAAGGATGGTGCGCCCGCGGCGACTACAACACCGGCGGCGGTGCTGGCGCCCGACATGTTGCAGCCGCGCGGCGGGCATACGGCGGGCGTGCCGCTGGCCACCAACAGCGATGTGGTTGTCATGGGCGCGGTACCGTCCAGCGAATCCGGCGACGAGGCGGAAATCGGCATTGATACCGCCGTTGACTTGAAAGAGGTGGTCACGCAGGCAATCAAGGGCAACGGTACCGATACCACCGCCGAAGTGGGCGTGTTCACGTCCGCGTCCGATTTGTTCACCGGCACCCTTGCGGTGGCCACGGCGCTGGCCACCACCACCACGCCGGAGCAGATTGTCATCCCGGTCGAGGAAGTTCCGCTCAACACCTATGTCCGGCCCGGCACGATCGTCGGCAATATCAAGGATCATAATCGCCGCCCGGTTGCCCGCGTCAAGGTCGTTTTGTTTAACGACACGTCCTACAAGACCATGCAGAGCACGCCCGGCGGCAATTTTGCGTTCAACATCACCGAGTCGAACACCTACACCCTGACCGCCGCCATCGAGAATCAATTTTTCTTCACCAACCTGTTTATGACGCCGGGCCAGGCGGTGCTGGTGCGGGTGCAGTTCCGCATGCCGATCACGGTTTTCGGCCAGCTGTTTATTGACGGCCAGCCGGCGCAGCATGGCCTGTTCATGCGGCTGGTCAACGCCCAGGGCGCGCAGGCCGGCGCGATTGTCATGAGCAACGGCTATTTCCGCATTGCGCGCCTGACCCCCGAACGCTACACGCTCGTGCTCGAACGGCGCAAAATGTTCATTGACCGCCGGCTCGATGAAAACCGCTTTTATTACGTGCCGATCACACTGACGACCCAGACCGCGCGCATCCGCATCGAGCGCGACCGCCGCCTGCTGCACGGCATGGTGACGCTGGACAGCCTGCCGCGCACGCATGTGGATGCGATTGTCATCATGAAGGACGCGCGCACCAACGGCAAGCTGATCTATCGCGAGGCACCCACCTATTATCAGGAAGGCCGCTTCGTCTTCGCCAATGTGCAGCCCGGCAGCTATCTGCTGCAAGCCGTCCAGCGCCAGCGCGAATGGGTTTCCGACGTCCAGCCGGTCGTCGTCCAGCCCAATGATCGCGCACCGCGCATGACTATTAATGTCGTCCTGGATAAAAATGCCGAGCGCAAGCGCATTGAACAGTTGCGCAAACAATTCATGCCCCGCTGACGCCCACGCATCACCATGGAACTCATTCGCCATGCCCGCCGCCGCAATCGCGGCCATGCCCGCAAACATGCCGAACGCACGCATGACGCCACGCTGCGCCATGACCACGACGCCACCTGCAAACCCATTATCTACGATTGCGCCGACCGCGAATGGCAGCGCGAACGCAGTCACACCCGCGGCCAGGCGCCATCCGTGCCATCCGCGCCCGCACCGTCTTTGCCCGATGCTCCCGTACCGGCGGCCGCGCCGGCGCCCTTGTCGGCGCCCTTGGCCGCTTCATTTCCACCCATAGGTCTCTAATGCATGGTCGCACGTTCTTTTCGTTCCTGTATCTGCTCCCCGTCATCGCGCTGGCACTGATCAACACGGGTTGCAAGCCCCGCAGCGGCGGCGGCAGTGGCGCC
>JAPLST010000256.1:0-5406 GCA_026398485.1 bacterium | reverse complement strand
TGGCGTCAAACACCGTTATCGCGCTGGTCAACGGCAAAGAAGTCGTGGCCGGCCAGGTTGAGGCGCTGATCCAGCAAGCCGTCGCCCAACAGCAACAAATGGGCATGCCGGTGACCCCCGCCCAGCTTGACCAAGAGCGCCGGAAACTGATTGAACAGCGCATCATGGACGCGCTCGTCCGCGATGTCCTCGCCACCAGCGATGTCCAAGTGGCCGAAGTGCAAGTTGACCGGCAAATCGCCTCGCTGATCAGCAACGAGTATAATGGCGAGGGGCAACTGCGCGAGGCGCTCGAAGAAAGCAATATGACCTATGACCAATTTCGCGAGGGCTTGCGCATGCAACTCAAAGTCATGGCCATGGTCCAGCGTGACATGACCCTGGTCACCAGCACGGTTGCCGAAGCGCAGCAATATTACACCAACAACCGCGCCGATTTTGCCTTTCCAGAACAGGCCACCGTCGCCCATATCCTGCTGGCCGTGCCGCCCAATGCAACCACCGCCACGATCGCCAAAACCTTGACCCGCCTGCGCGAGATTCGCCAGGAAATCAAAAAAGGAATGCCCTTCGCCGAGGCCGCCAGAAAATATTCCCAGGATTCCAGCGCCGCGCGCGGCGGCCTGCTCGGCGCCCTGGATCGCAACCAAGCCGAGTTGCCCGAACCGTTCCTCGACGCCGTCTTTGCCGCCCCGCTTAGCAATGTCACCGAGACGGTGGCCACCGACCGCGGCTATCATCTGCTCTACATCACCGACAAGAAACCGGCGCGCACGGCCGGCTTCGATGAAGTAAAACAGGAAATCATGCAGGGCATTGATCTCGGGCGCCGCCAGCAAATGCTGCAGCAATGGGCCC
Organism: bacterium; assembly: GCA_026398485.1. Lineage (GTDB taxonomy): Bacteria > Auribacterota > UBA3054 > UBA3054 > JAPLST01 > JAPLST01. The sequence goes on along the minus strand of JAPLST010000256.1, from coordinate 4,548 downwards.
AGAAATTGCGCGAAAACGCGACCGTGATCTACAAGAAATAATTTATTTCGCAACGAAACAAATTAGGGTCTTCGTGAGGTAACAAATCTAAAACGGCGGCGTGCGCCATGCCGTTTTGGAGTGCGGGAGCCGTGCTCCCGCTTTCGGTGCGGCAGCCATGCTGCCGGTGGCGCTGACCATTATCGGAATTTCAGTGAGATACTACTCTAACTAGTCTTCCGCGCGCCGGGCCGGCATACCAACGCACCCTCAATCCCAATCCGCTTGCCCGCCTAAACTATAGGACGTAACCGGGTATTCATCTGCATACGCTTCGCCATCTTCCCGATATTTCAGAACCATCGTCTTGGCATTCACCAGCCCGTTGCAGTTAACCGCGTCACAACTCGCCTCGATATCCGCATCCCAGCTGTCATCGGCAACACTGACGGCCACACTGGTGCTGTCGCTTACCATCCCGGGTCCATCAAAGATGCTCTCGTCAAAACTGGAGTCACTGCAGAGTGGTGGATAACTGACAAAATCACCTTCATCGTCACCATAGCCGAAGTAGACACTGTCATCGTCAATGTACTTGGCCCGGCCGGACACCTTGATCGTCATCAGGGTCTCAGTCCACTTGATCCGCACCGTGGCATACTTGACCACTCTGCTCACGTCGCCGTTGTCGTTATACATGGTTGCTGAACAAACAAAAAGCGCAGACCCCTTTGGCCCAAATTTCGGCTTCAGTGCCTGGCTCAAGGCCGCGTCAAACGCCAAATCGCCCATGGAAAAACTGACTTGGGTATCTGCGCTGAAATTGCGTTGCTGATCGAGCACCACGGTAAATTGCGCCGTATACTTGCTCTTGACCACGGTCGCCGCGTAACGTCCGTCTGCTTGGGAACCACGCATCACCACGGTTTGCGCGGCCCTTTCCGTAAGCGTCACATCGCGCGCGGCACTAAAACAGGTGAAGGCCGGAACTAGCGCAGCAAGCAGCAGAATAAGGATGGCGCGTGGCGTATTCATGTGAAGCTCCTCTGGACGTTGTCTGGTACCGCTACATTGTGAGATGATCGTGTTGATAACAACATAATAGAAGCACGTGGCATGCCAATGAACATCACGCAGAACCGGCTGGGTGGACGGTGCGCCTGCGCTCATTGAGCAATAGTGGTGCCGGGCGCCTGCCACGGCTCACCTGCTGGAATATGCCCAATGAGCAGTCTGATCCAATCACGCGGCGCTGGCGCGAAAAGAACAAGGATTTTTCGCAGACATGCGCCGAATGCCGGGCAGGGGAGCGGCCTCCATGCCGCGATTCCGCCATAGATGCAGCATTGAATTGCCACGAAGACACGCCTGAGAATGATGAGTGATGAGTGCCTGCGCAGCATGCAGCACGTGGTCTGTTTTTTGGGTTTCTCCGGGTTTTCGTGTGAAAACATAGTGGGTTGACGATAGCGAACCCGCAACCCCATTCCCAATGCGATACACGACCAGCACTCCAGAAGGCACGGCCATAGCCAGTCTGGCCTGGAAAAGTGGGTTTGGGGTTGCAGCCGTCCCTTGGCGGCGCTTGCGCCGTCCCGCCATCCGGCGGGAGGGTTGGAGGTCGCAGCCGTCCCCCTTTGGAAAAGGGGGTTGGGGGATTTTCTGCACTATCCGCTATGGCATTCGTCATTGTCGACAAATAGCGTTGCCGGTCAGCAACGCAGCACACACACGGATTTCGCTATAAAGTTTGCTCCTTCACTCCTTGACTCTTTGTTCAATTTTTGCCGCTTGTGCGGCGGCGCAGGCGCGCCGCGGCCGGGTCGACGTGTTGCTCGGCCTTGGCCGCCGTGCAGTCGATCAGCACCGGCTTGGCCGCCAGGGTCTTGCCCTTGAAGGTTGGCAAGTAAGGCCGGTGCGCCGCCAGCAGTTCGCGCGTCATCGCCCGGATCTGGTCGAGGGTGCACATCGCCGCGGTCAATGGATCGAGCGCCATGGCTTGGAATACTTTTTCCGGATCGGCTTCGAGCGCCGCCTCGACCGCCAGTTGCTGCGCGCTGATCTGCATGCGGTTGATCGCCGCCAGGTGCGTCGGCAGCGCGCCGATATGCATCGGTTGCACGCCGTTCTTGCTCACATAGCACGGCACTTCCACGCAACTGCCCGGTGGCAGATTTTCGATCAAGTTCGTGTTCGGCACGTTGCCGTAAATCACGCAGGCATCCCCGCCAACGATCGCATTGACAATTTGCGAGCCATACTCGACGCTGCGCGCCAGGTTGATCGGCTGCTTCCACGTCGCCATGTCATTCATTTGCTTGCGCCAGTCTTGGCGGTCGTACAACTTCTTGATGAAGCCGTGCTCGCCGTTCCAGCCGCCGCGCGGGCAGTATTGCGCCACGGTTGCCTGGTTCTTGCGGAACCACGGCGAGTATTCAGAATTATGCCCGCTCGACTCGGTCACCGGATACCCAAAATGCTTGATGTATTCCATGCGGCTGGTGTCGCCCAGCCAGATCTCCGGGTTGAGCGCCAAGGCACGCACGCGCGGCAGCAGGTCGATGCCGTTGTGCTCCATGCGCAGCATCCAGGCCTGATGGTTGATGCCCGCGCAGACAAAGTTGATCTCGTTCTGCGGCACCTGCAGGCGCTGCGCCCATTCGTGCACACAGCCCTGCACCGAGTGGCACAGCCCCACCAAGCGCACGTCCGGCGCCGCCTGCGTCATGCCCCCGCACAACATGCCCATCGGATTGGTGTAGTTGAGCACTTGGGCGCGCGGGCACAATGCACGCACGTCGCGCATGACCTCTGCCAGGATCGGCAAGGTGCGCAGGCAGCGCATGATGCCGCCCGGCGTGAGGGTGTCGCCGATGGCTTGGCTGATGCCGTACTTCATCGGGATGTCAATCTCGGCTGCAATCGCCGGATAGCCGCCGACCAGAATGCTGGTGATGACGAAATCGCAGTCTTTCAGGACGGTGCGCCGGTCGCGCGCCGCCGTGCAGCTCGCCTTGGTGTAGCCGCCTTCCTTGAAAATCCGGCGGGTGATGCGTTCGGCAAACCGGAGCCGCTCGGCGTCCGTGTCCACCAGCGCGAAGTGCGTGTCACGCAGCGCGTCATACGTGAGAATATCCGCCACCATGCGGCTTGAAAAGGTCAGACTGCCGGCGCCGATAATTGCAACTTTTTTCATGGTCATGATCGTTGTGGCGTCGCACACGCTGGGCGGGCCAAAATACTGGATGGGGCCTGCATTGAGGTACTGGTCGCTGAGCGCCCATGCCGCGCGCTGCGCCGCGAAGGCCTTGTACGGCGCGGCCGCCAGTTCGACCAGCGCTTTTTTGATGACCGGCTTGTGCTGGCCATGGCGGCGCTCAATGTTCATCATCATCGTCAACGGCACGCCGCCGGCCAGCCACTTGCGCGCCGGCTGGGCCAGGTTCTTGACGCAGGCCATATAGCCGGTCACGCCCGCCTGCGCCAGTGCCGCCGCCGTGTAGCCCAGCGCATAACAATAATCCGCGTCGAAATTGGAGGGGGCGGCGCAGCGGCCTTCATAGCCGAAGAAATGATTTTGCGCACTGAATTTCCCGGTGTAGGTCCCGTTGGCGTGCATTTCGCGCAACGTGTCGCCCACCAGGTCGATCAGCAGCTTTTCCGTCTCGATCCGCGACACTTGCACGTTGCCGTGCGGATCGCGATCCATCAGCAGTTGCTCCTGAATCACCATCGGCAGCGAGGAGAACACCTGCGACGAGGCCGGCGTCAAATGCCGGTTGACAAACTGGGCCTGGTCGTCAAAGGTTTTCAGCGTCGCAAAAAACGCCGCTTCTTTCGCCAGCACATCGTTCAATTCATCGATCAAGGCCTTGACTTCCGGCACAAATTCGATCAGGCCTTCGGGCACCAGCACCACGCCGAAGTTTTTCTTGTGGGCCGCGCGGGCCTTGATGACGCCGACAATATCGGTGACAATCTGCCGCAGGGTCAGCTTCTTGGCCGCCACTTCCTCGGAGATGACCGTCAGGTTCGGCTGCGTTTGCAGCGCGGCCTCGAGCGTGATATGGCTGGCGCTGCGGCCCATCAGCTTGATGAAATGCCAGTATTTCTTGGCGGAATTCGCGTCGCGGCAGATATTGCCGATCAGCTCGCTGTACGTTTTCACGGCCGTGTCAAAGCCGAACGAGGTGGCGATCTGCGCGTTTTTCAAGTCGCCGTCAATGGTCTTGGGCACGCCGATGACCTGGATCGGCACGCGTTGCGCCGCGAAGTATTCGGCCAGCAGCGCCGCGTTGGTGTTGGAATCGTCGCCGCCAATGACCACCAGCGTGCCAATGTGCAACGCGGCCAGTGTCTGGCGCGTCTTCTCATACTGCTCGACCGTCTCCAGCTTGGTGCGCCCGCTGCCGATGATGTCAAAGCCGCCGGTGTTGCGGTACTGATTCACCAGCGCACTGCTGATTTCGATATATTTGGCATCCACCACGCCGGCCGGCCCGCCCAGGAAGCCGTACAGCTTGTTGGCTTTGTGCGCCGCCTTGAGCGCGTCGAACAAGCCGGCGATGA
>JAPLST010000254.1:7106-7464 GCA_026398485.1 bacterium | reverse complement strand
GCGGGATCGGCGTGGCGCCCTTGCTGCCGATTGTCACGGCGATGAAGGAGGCCGGCAATCATGTGATCGCGATCATCGGCGCGCGCACCAAGAGTCTATTGATTCTGGAGAACGAGCTGCGCGCGGTCAGCGATGAATTGTTGATCACGACGGATGACGGCTCGTATGTGCAAAAGGGTTTTGTCACGGATGTCTTGCGCACGCGGCTGGCCCAAGAGCCGCGGCCGGTGTTTGCCGTCACGATCGGGCCGGTGCCGATGATGAAGGCCGTCGCGGCCGTGACGCGCGCGGCGCAGGTGCCGACCATCGCCAGCTTGAACACGATCATGATCGACGGGACGGGCATGTGCGGCGGCTG
>JAPLST010000254.1:0-7005 GCA_026398485.1 bacterium | reverse complement strand
ACGGTCGGCAAAGCGACCAAATACACCTGCGTGGACGGCCCGGAGTTTGATGCGCACCAAGTGGACTTCGACGAATTGCAGCGCCGGCTGGGTATGTATCGCGCCCAGGAGCAACACCCGGGCGAAGAGTGCAAACTGGATGCGGTACGGTGACCCTGATGAATATCGAATATCGAACAAGGAATTACCAATGATGAAGTTCTGCGCAGACACTTCGGCCTTCGACATTCCTTGTTCGATATTCGATATTCACATTCCCTGAACCCTGAACCCTGAACCCTTGAGTTATGCCAACCATCTTGACCCCCAAAGAACGCATGGCGATTCCGCGCCAGACCATGCCGGAACAGGCGCCCGAAGTGCGGCGCGCGAATTTCAACGAAGTGCCGCTGGGCTACAGCGACGAGCAGGCCGCGCGCGAGGCGCAGCGCTGCCTGCAATGCAAAACTCCGCACTGCGTGGAGGGCTGCCCGGTCAACGTGCGCATTCCAGAATTCATCGCAAAGGTGGCGGAGGGCGATGGCGCGGCGGCGCTGGAGATCATCATGGCGACCAACAGCTTGCCGGCGATCTGCGGCCGGGTCTGCCCGCAGGAATCGCAATGCGAAATCAAGTGCGTCCTGGCCAAGAAAGGCGATGCCGTGGCGATCGGGCGGCTCGAACGCTTTGTCGCCGACCATGTGCGCAGCCAATTGCTGCGCGGCGAAACGGCGCCGCTGCCGGCGACGCAACCGCGGGCGGATGCGCCCAAAGTGGCGCTGATCGGGTCGGGCCCGTCGGGTCTGGCCTGTGCGGCGGATCTGTTGCTGGCCGGCTACAACGTGACCATGTTCGAAGCGTTGCACGAGCCCGGCGGCGTGCTGGTCTATGGCATTCCCGAATTTCGCCTGCCCAAGGACATTGTCAAGGCCGAAATCAACGCCTTGTTGCAGCGCGGCCTTGAGCTGATGACCAATGCCGTCATTGGCCGCTTGTTCACGATTGACGAATTGCTGCAGCACGAAGGCTACGCGGCCGTGTTTGTCGGCACCGGCGCGGGCACGCCGAAATTTCTGAATATTCCGGGCGAGAACCTGAACGGGGTCTATTCCTCAAACGAGTTTCTGACGCGGGTCAATTTGATGAAAGCGTATCTGCCGGGCTCGGAGACGCCCGTCTTTCGTGGCAAGCGCGTGGCCGTCTTCGGCGCGGGCAATACGGCGATGGACTCGGCCCGCACCGCCTTGCGCATCGGCGCGCAGGAGGTGCACATCATGTATCGGCGCAGCCGCGCGGAGATGCCGGCACGCGCGGAGGAAATTCATCATGCGGAGCAGGAAGGCGTGCAAATGCAATTTTTGGTGAACCCGCTTGAATTCCTCGGCGACGAGCGCGGCTGGTTGAAGGCCGTGCGCGGCGAGCGCATGCAGTTGGGCGAGCCGGACGCATCCGGCCGGCGCCGCCCCGTGGCGATCCCTGATTCGCAGTACGAGACCGCGATTGACTGCGCGATCATTGCGATTGGCACCGAATCAAATCCGCTGATCCGCCAAACAACGACCGACCTGCCAGTCAATAAATGGGGCTACATCGTCACCGACGAGACTGGCCGCACGACCAAGCCGGGCGTGTTTGCCGGCGGCGATATTGTCACGGGCGCGGCGACGGTCATTGAGGCGATGGGTGCCGGCAAGCGCGCCGCCGCCGCGATCATCCAGCACATCCGCGCCTTGAATCCCGCCGTTGGCGGGACTCCAAGCAGCCCTGAACCCTGATGAATATCGAATATCGAACAAGGAATGTCGAAGGCCGAAGTATCTGCGCAGAACTTCATCATTGGTCATTCCTTGTTCGATATTCGATATTCGCATTCCCTGAACCCTGAACCCTGAACCCTGAACCCTGAACCCTGTCCATGCGCGTCTTAGCTTATTACGGCCCCAATGATCTGCGCGAAGAGGAGTGGCCCAAGCCCCAGCCCGGCTTCGGCCAGGTGCGCGTGGCCATCAAATCTGTGTGCCTGAGCACGTGTGATGTGCTGCACTACACGACCGGCGGGTTTGGGGATCTTGCGCTGCCACGGCCATTTGTCTTCGGGCAAGACGCCGCCGGTTTGATTGACGCCGTCGGCGCAGGTGTGCAGGGACTCAAGCCCGGCATGCCGGTGGTGCTTGATCCGGTTCTCCCCAACGACCAAATCCTGGGATGGCCGCCGACGCAGGGCGCATTGGCTGAGTACATTGTCGTCCCCGCGCGCAATGCGGTCCCAATCGAGGGCCGCTACTCGTTTGCGGAATTGGCCTGCATTCCGGCGCTGGCGGTGGTTGAGGATGCCTTCGACCGGTGTGCCTGTGATGACCACATTGTGATTGTCGGTGCTGGATATTTGGGGCTGCTGTGTCTGCTTACGGCGCAGAACCTTGGCGTAGCGTCCACCGCAGTAATCGATGCACATCCCGGCCGGCTGGCACATGCATGCCAGTTTGGCGCGAATGATGCCCTTGCGAATGTTGCGCAACTGGCGGCGTCATCTGGAACAGACCATGCTGAAGCAGCCTGGATTTTTGAGTGCTCCGGTACGGACGAGGGGCTTGCACAAGCGCTAGACTTGGCGGCGCCGTGCAGTGACATCATGCTGCTGGGCATGACTGCCGCCCGCACGCTGGCGTTGCCCATGCTGCCTGCCTGCCTGAAAGAAGTGCAACTGCACTGTTGCAGACATGCTCAACCTATGCATGCTCAAGCACCGCGTTTGGTGCAAAGCGGCAAGCTCAATCTTGCACCGCTGATTACGCACCGTATCCCGTGGGACAAGGCCGAAGATGCCTTTGCCCTCGCCGCCCAGCCGGATGGCGATGCCATCCGCATCAGTCTTGAACCGGAAGAACTGGACGAGCCGTTCCATCCGTGATGAAAATCATCATTGCGCCCAATGCACTGAAAGGCAGTTTGCGCGCGGATGATGCTGCGGCAGCCATGGCTGACGGTGTGCGGCGCATTGTGCCGGATGCCGCGCTGCACTGCATTCCCGTCTCGGACGGCGGCGATGGCCTGCTCACGATGCTGCGTACCAGCATGGTGCTTGAGGACATCGTCGTGCGGGTGCGCGGGCCGCGCGGCGCGCCGGTTGACGCCACCTTCTGCTTCGATCGCGCAACCGGCACGGCCGTGATTGAAATGGCACAGGCGGCCGGGTATGTCTTGCTTGCGCCCGCGCAGCGTGACCCGACTCAAACTTCGAGTTATGGCGTCGGCCAAATAATCCGGGCCGCGATTGAGCACGGCGCGCGGCGCGTCCTGCTGGGCCTCGGCGGTAGCGCCACCTGCGACGGCGGCATCGGCATGGCGGCGGCACTCGGCGTGCGTTTTACTGATCAAAACGGCAAAGAGCTGGAACCGATCGGCGCATTCCTCGGGCAGATCGCCCATATTGATGTCAGCAACATGGCGCTTGCCACCCGCATCATTGGCTTGTGTGATGTGGACAATCCGTTGCATGGCATACGCGGCGCGGCGTATGTGTTTGCGCCGCAAAAAGGCGCGACCGCCGCGCAAGTGCAACTCCTTGATGCCGGCCTTGCGCATCTGGCGGCGCAGATTGTGCGCGACCTGCAGATTGACGTGGCGGCGATGCCGGGCGCGGGCGCGGCCGGCGGCCTGGGCGCCGGTGTGTGCGCGTTTTTGCACGGCACGCTGCAACCGGGCGCGGATACGCTGCTCGAGATGATTCATTTTGACGCGCTGCTGGCCGGCGCGGATTTGGTGCTGACCGCCGAAGGATGTTTGGATGCGCAATCACTCGGCGGCAAAGCGCCGGTTGCCGTCGCGCGGTGGGCGCGGGCGTGCGGCATCCCCTGCATTGCGATCGCCGGCGTACTGGCGGACGACCTCGCGCCACTGCACGCCGCCGGCATCACCGCCGCATTTTCATTGTGCCGCAGGCCACTCTCGCATGCAGACGCAATGCGCCACGCCGCGCCATTATTGCGCGCAGCAACCGAGCAGGTTATGCGCACCGTGCTGATGCCCCATTCACCCGACGCAGCCTAATCGCGGCCGTGCTGCGCCGTGCTGCGCGCGCCCCGTCTTCCTTGTTACGCCTTATCGCAGGGCCGCACTTGCTTGCAGACCGCGTGGTTACACATCTGAGGTAAGACAGGCTACCCAGCCTGCCACTGAATAGGGGAGTGCTGCGTGGCTCTTCACTCTAACTATGTGCATTCCATCATGGGCCGGCGCGCGTGATCGTGATCGAATCACTGCCGAGCATGCCGGCGGCGTTGGTGCCGCTGACCGTCAGCAAATTTCCGCCGCACTGCAGCGGAATGCCGGTCACCTGCCATGGCGACGCGGCGGGAAACGTGCCGCTGCCGCCCCGCTCGTTGCACCACTGCATCGTGCCGACCAGATGCGCATGGGTGCCGCCCAGCGCGGTGCGGGCACTGGTTGCCGTGCTGATCGTGTTGGTCACATCCACCAGCGGCGAGGTCGCCCGCGGCACATGGAAAATGATGCGATTCCACGTGTGGTCCTGCAGCACAAACAGCGGGCCGTCAAAGAAACAAAACGAGGGCTGGCCCAGATGCGTGTTGATGATATGAGTGGGCTGCGGATTGGCGCCCGTCTGCGGCGCGGGATAGAAAAACAGGTGCATGCCTTGGGGCGTATCGTAGGTGTCGTCGGTCAACACCATTTCGTTGTTGCTGTTGAAGGCCAGCGTGATCGGCGTGTTGGGCCGGTTGGTGTCGGCATAGTCGCGCGTGGTGGTGAGCGTCGGCTTGCAGATGACCGCATCGGCCGCCGTGTTCGGGAAGATCGTGCCGCCGACCGGGTACGTATGGGCTTCGTCAAAGCGCACGACGCGGCAATTGCCGGCATTGTCGACGCGGCCCTCGTAGCCGGAATCAACCACGTAGAGGTTGCGGTAGTTGTCCAAAAACACCTGCGACGGACTTGCCATGTCGGTCGCGTCAACGGTGAACGGCCCATGCCCCGTGGGCTCCTCGATGTACTTGCCTTTGTTGCGCAAGCCGCCGGTCTTGTTGGTCTGGCCGAGGACGAGATCAACCTGCGGGATGGCGGCAAACGGATCGCGGATGCGCAGCACGCGGACGCCGGGCTTGCCGGCTGAATACGGTTGCGCGAGCCACAGCACATTGCGCACCGGATCATAGCACAGGCTGCCGAACGGCATCGGCGCGCAATCGCTGTTGTCGTCCGCCCAGGTGAGTTGGTTGGCCTGGTTGCCGTCAATCGTTTTGAAGGGGGCATAATCACGCCCGCCCTTGGTAATCGGCAAATGAAACATGAACAATTTTCCGTCGGCGGTCACGAACAGGACATTACTACCAACATGCAAAAAGTTGGGAAAGCGGCCTTCAAAGGTGCCGCCGGGTTCGCTCTTGTCCACGGCCGACTGGCCAATGACAACATCCGCCGACTGAAAGTTGACCGCCGCAGGATAGTTGGTCCAGACCAGGACGCGATAGCGGTCGTGCACGAACAGTTGGTTGTGCCAGCGTGCCATGCCGTAGTTGTCCCACGCCGTGCGCCCGCTGGTTTCGTTCATGCCTTCCTTCATCATCTCGCCGTTGGACCACACCTGGCCCTGGGCATTGCGCGTGATGGGCAGGGGCACGCGCATGACTTTGTTGAAGCCGCCAAAACTGGTGAAATAGAGATTGGTCTGGGCGTCAATGCTGATACTGCCGTCGGGTTGCCCGAAGTCGGCCACGGCGCCGCCCGGGCGCACATATTTGCCGATGTCATGCATGCTGGTAAGATCTGGCTGGCCGATGCAATCGAGCGCCTGGCCGGTGACATGGTTGAACTTGACGATGCGATTGTGCGCGCCGTCGGCGACCCAGACGATGTTCGTGTCGGACGGATCAAGGCAGAAGCCGCGCGACCAGCGCAGCAGGTTGGTGCCGAATTGATCCGTCTGGCAGAACGTACGGTTGGCGCGCATGCCGTTCGTGAACGGCGGGCGGAAGACCATGATGCGCGGGCCGGGCCACAGGTCGCTGCGGCCGTCGAGGACGAAAACCTCGTGGGTCTGCGGATGCACGCGCACGCCGGCCGGATGATACATTTGGTTCAGTGCCGTGCCGGCGTTGCTGGTGACTAATGAGGATTGGCCAAGCACCAACGTGGCGGTCGTGACGCCGTTGGTGAAGCACAGCACGCGATTGTTGCAGGTGTCGGCCACCCAAAGGTTACCGGCCGCATCCACGTCCACGCCGGAGGAGTAGGCCCGCTGGGTGTGAAGCGCGGTGGCACTGGTGCCCGGCGCGCGATTGGTAAACGTGCTTTGCCCCCACACTTGGTCGGCGATTTGATCGGTCGCGAACGGATCATTATACTTGAGCACGCGGTTGTTGCACAAGTCCACCAGGTAGAAGTTGCCGGCCGCATCGGTCGCCATCATGCTGGAGCGCGGCGATTCCGAGGTACTGCTGACGAACGGAAACGACATCAGCGCAAGGGTCGCGGCGGTCGGCGGCAGATATTGGGTGCTGTTGCCATTGGCGGAGCCGGCATCCCACAGGCCCGGCTGGCCAATGACGATGTCCGCCGCAGGATATGGCCCGTTGGGCAGCGTCACCGGCTTCCAGCCGTTGAAGCCGAGAATGCGATTGTTGGCCGAGTCAAACAGATAGATGCGCGGGGGATTCGTGCGGGTGTCAACGTGGACGCCGCCAATGTGCGCGCCGGCGTACGGCACAATCCGATTCAGCATGATTTCTTCCTGGCGCGTCGTGCCGAGATATTTGCTGATGGCCAAGTCCAGCGCCGGCAAGGGCGTGGCGGCAAAAGCGCCAATCTGCGTCAGCGTTGCGCCCATCAAGACGGAAACTAATAGTGCGCGGTGTTTCATACTCTAACTCCATGGTGTTGGTGTTATATTTCTGTATACAATCAATATACCATGTGTTACGCCGCGTTGTCAAACAGGCAATGGCCATTCCTGCCACAATCCCGATGGTGTTTCTTCGCGATCCTCAGATTCGGCGGTTGGTATGTGTT
>JAPLST010000045.1 GCA_026398485.1 bacterium | reverse complement strand
CGACCACGCACGCGCAGGAACCACAACAGATATTGGCTACGTCAGATTCGCATTTTCCCCTATTATCGGAATTTCAGGACTGGTTCCTGAAGTTTTGCCCTACTTCTTGAACGGATTGCGCACGCGCACCCCGTCATAGACGGCGCCGTGGTGCAGGTCTTCCGACCAGAGCGTGGCGCAACCGAGCGCCACGGCGCTCTCAATGATCATGGCGTCCCACAACGACAGTTTGCTCCGCGCCGCGCGCCGGGCCGCGCGCTCCACATGCGCCGCCGTCGGCTCATGCACACGCCATTGCGCGAGATTGTGGACGACCTGCACGGCGTCCTCGGGCGACAACGGCCGCGCAATCTTGCGCGTCACCACCGTGTAGAATTCACACAACACCTGAATGCTGGTCGCGCCGGTAGTATCGTGCCAAATCCGTGTCAGCAATTCTAACGCAAGCGTGCGTTTCTCCCCGGCGCACTCGTCGCGTGAATAAACATGTATATTGCTGTCCACGAATTCAGCGTTCATGCAGCTCGTCCCGCGTCCAGGTTGCCTTGCCGTGCGTGCCCATGTCCCAGCCGCGTTTCATCAGCGCCAGATCGCTCTTGCGCGCTTTCTCATATTCGCTCTCCCGGGCGGTCAATGTGCCCAGCCAGTCGGCCACCATGGCCGACAGCGACGTGGCGCGCTTCGCCGCCAATATCTTCGCCTGCCGCGCCAGATGGTCGTCTATCCGGATCGTGATGTTGGTCGCCATATGCTGCTCCTTATCGTTGCACAGGAATAGTGTAGCACAGTTTCTGTGCAATGTCAAATCGGAGTAAATTCGTGCGCCGCGCATGAATTTATAAATTGTCGCACCGCGTGGGAAGGCAACGAATCACCGTGATATATTGCACCGAGCATGTACGCCTCGCGCTCCGCGCGGGGCATGCTGCTGCTGTTCTTCTTTTCAAAAAGACACCACGGCACTGAAAAGCGCCACGCGTAGCTGCCGCTTTCAATCGACATTTCATGTCGTTTGTGTCTGCGCCGCCACCTAAAACCTAAAACTTTTAAACCTTAAACTCTTTGTTGCACCGGCCTCCGTGTCGCGCTTCTGCCGCAGCAATCGCCGGATGGAACCGGCTCCCATCCCGCCGGTGGCGGGACTGGCCGAGGCCAGCGGCAGCGGCTGCATCTACAATGAGTGGGAGGGGCTTCCATGCCCCGATTCTGCATCTGCTCTGCCACCGAATACTGAACATCCACGCCGCTGGCGGGCCTCCAAGCAGCCGATTACCGAATACCGATTGTGGCCACGCCGCCCGGCGTGGATGCTGCCGCTGCAACTTCTGCCTTCGTCATGCCTTCGTAATTCTCGCGCCGCGCGAGAATTTCCTTAAGTGCAAAACCGCGCCTGGCACCAGTGACGCTGCGCTCTTTCACTGACCTGCGGGCAGAACCAGACGGACGCCGAAGTCGAAGGCGCCGCCCGGGTCGAAGCCGAGGCGGCGCGCAGACCGGCAGTCCACGGCGCCGTAAATCCAACTGCCGCCGCGCAGCACGCGGCACGAGCCGGAATTCGCACCGCGCGGGTCTACCGCATCGTCCGTGGTGTCTGGCCCATACCAGTCTTGGCACCATTCCCACACATTCCCATGCATGTCATGCAATCCCCATGCATTGGGCGCGAATGACCCCGCCGGCACGGTCCGCTCACGGAACTCTCCTTTACGCCCGTTTCCATAAGGGTACTTGCCATTGAAATTCGCCATGCTGCTGTCCAGATCGTCGCCATAGCAAAACGCAGTCTGTGTCCCGGCACGGCATGCATATTCCCATTCCGCATCCGTCGGCATGCGCATGGATCCGTCGGGCAACCCTTCAAGT
>JAPLST010000320.1:3145-5547 GCA_026398485.1 bacterium | reverse complement strand
GCCCCGTGGTACGCCACGGGCGATCCATGGCTGCTCACCCAGACTGAGTGGTCGCCCGAACAAAACATGTATTTCGAGACCATCTTCACCCAAGCCAACGGCTACATGGGCATTCGCGGCTACACCGAGGAGGTCACTCAGGACACGACGGGCTACCGTGAAGGATATCTGGCCGGTGTGTTCGGGCAGATTGACGCCGCGGCACTGGCGCAAATCAAGGTGAAATATCCTTGGCCGATGCTGGCCATGATTACCTTGCCGGAGCTGTTTGCCTGTGAAATAGAATTGAACGGCGAGCCGTTCACGATGATTGATGGCGTCATCAAATCATTCAGCCGGTCGCTGGACATGCGCAATGGCGTGTTGTCGCGGCGGCTGACGTGGGTCAGCCCGGCCGGGCGGCGCACGCGTTTGCAGTTTGACCGGTTTCTCTCGGCAGCCGTGCCGCATCTGGGACTGCAGCAGATCACCATCACGCCGGAGAACTGGGCGGGTCCCGCGACGCTGGCCTTCAAACTTGACGGTGCCATTCCGACCTATTTTCGGTGCGGCGACCGAAGCATGGCGCACCTGCCGCAGCATCTGCTCGAGCAGCCGTGCATTGCGCTGAGCAAGGACGGCGCCGGCACACTGACGGTCACGACCAAAGGCGTCGGCCACGCGGTCAGCGTGGCCTCCGCGCTGGCGGGCGGGCACTGCGCCGCGACGGCGCCAAGCCCGGAACTGCTGCTGCAAAACGTTGCGCTGACGTTGAAAAAAGGCGTGACGGGCAGCGTGTTGCATGCCGTGGCGGTGGTCAGTTCGCGCGACCAGGTGGCAGTGGCATCTGTTCCCAAACGCGCCGCCGCGCTGTGCCGCGCGGCGCTACAGACCGGCTACGCTGGCGTGCTGACGGCATCAGCGGCGGTGTGGGAACAGCGCTGGGCCATGACCGAAGTCACGATTGACGGCCCGGCGCGCGATCAAGCCTACCTGCGTTTCAGTTCATTCAGCATGCTGCAGATGGCGCCGTTTCACACCGACCGCATGAGCGTGCCGGCGCGCGCCTATGCCTTCAATCGCTACCACGGGCTTTATTATTGGGACAGTGAAACGTTCCTGCTGCCGCAGTATTTGTACACCCATCCGGCAGTGGCGAAGCATCTGTTGAGTTTCCGGCACCGGACGTTGGATGGTGCGCGCCGCACCGCCCGCCAGCTGAAGGCGCCGGGCGCTTGTTACCCGTGGATGACCGATGCCGACGACGGCACCGAACAAGCGCCGTGGTACATTGGCGACTACGTCTGGCACCAGAACGCGGACATCGCCTATGCGATCGACCAGTATGTGCAGACGACCGGCGACACGGCCTTCATGCGCGACCAAGGGCTCGAGGTCATTATTGAAAGCGCGCGCTTCTGGATGTCGCGGTTGGAAACCGACGCGGCCGGCAATGTGCATTTGCACAACACGGTCGGGCCGGACGAAATTGACACGCATGGCCGCGACAACGGCTACACCAGTCTGCTGGCCCGCCACCATTTGCGTCTGGCGGCGCAGTGGATTGCGCGGATCGGTGATTTGTATCCAACGGCGGACAAGAAGCTGCTCAAGAAACTGGCGGTGCGTGCCGCGGAGATCAAGAACTGGTCCACCGCGGCGGAGCGCATGGCAGCGCCGAATGTGCCGGGCCATGATTTTCCGCTGCAGGACGAATTTCTGCTGGCCAAGAAACCGCTGGATTTCACCGGCCTCACCGCGGACG
Organism: bacterium; assembly: GCA_026398485.1. Lineage (GTDB taxonomy): Bacteria > Auribacterota > UBA3054 > UBA3054 > JAPLST01 > JAPLST01. The sequence continues at coordinate 3,803 of JAPLST010000320.1, read as the reverse complement.
CAGCCTATAAACTAAATCACACGCACCGGGTGGTCAAGCAGGCCGACATCATTCTGGCCATGTATCTGTTGCAGGAAGAGTACAGCGTGGCGCAACTGCGCGCAGCCTATGATTTTTATGAGCCGATGACGCTCCACTATTCCTCCTTGAGTTACAACACGCACGCCATCATTGCCGCCAAGATTGGCCGGCATGCGCAGGCCTACGAGTATTTCTGCAAGGCGGCGGGCCTGGACTTGGACAACTTGCGCAATGCGACCGACGACGGACTGCATGCCGCGGCGCTGGGGGGCACATGGCAGACGGTCGTGTACGGGTTCCTCGGCATGCGCTTGGCGGCCGACGGCATTGTTTTGGAGCCGCATCTGCCCCGCGCATGGAAGGCGCTCAGAACTTGCATTGTCTATCGCGGCTATGTGCTGCACCTGCACTGCTCGCCCAAAGAACACCGCATCAAGGTGGACGGCACGCACGGGCTGGCCCCGGCACGGTTGATCCTGAATGGCACGGCGTACAAGTTGCGGGACAAGCTTTCCATTGGCGTGGCGCCATAAGTGCAGTGTTTTTCTGCCCGTAGCCGACGCACGGCGTGCGGCGCGCAGCACATCACTAAATTCTCGTGCGACACGAGAATTTATGGTGGCAGAGGTGCAGAAAT
>JAPLST010000320.1:380-3039 GCA_026398485.1 bacterium | reverse complement strand
TTGCAAGCAGAGGCTCCTGTTGCGCACGTGTATTTCTGCCCGTAGCCGACGCACGGCGTGCGGCGTGCAGCACATCACTAAATTCTCATGCGGCACGAGAATTTATGGTGGCAGCGGTGCAGAAATTGTCGGCGGTTCCGTACGCAGTGCCATCCGCCGAAAGTTGCGATCGGGCGATCGCACCTACCTTCAGCCGATCAGGCGATCGGCGTTCCCGGCACGGCGCGGCGCGCAGCACATCACTAAATTCTCGTGCGACACGAGAATTTATGGTGGCAGAGGTGCAGAAATTGCCGGCGCCGCAGACGCTGCATTCGCCGCATGGAGGCGGCTCACGTTGCGGCGGGAATCTGGATGAATGGAAGGATGGTGCAGCAGCAGAGGCGGCGGCAGAATCCACACCGGGCGGCGTGGCCACAAAGGCAGAACTTGTATTCGGTGTTCGGTATGCTGTATTCGGTGCAGCGGTGCAGCAGCGGCACCGAATGCCGATTTCTCGGCAACCTAAAACCTATAACTTTTCAGCCTAAAACCCAGCAGCAGCAGCGACTGGCAGGCGCGTGGTGGCCGAACATTCTGCCACACGATTGGTAACCGTGACCGGCGGCGCGTTGGTGCGGCCGGCCAGCAAGGGCTGCTCAATCGCCGCAAGCAGCATGGTCGCAGTGGTGATCTGGTTCGACACGATGGCGGCGGCCACGGCATCCAATCTTGCTTGCGTGCTGGTCTGACCGGCATAGCGCCGGCGCAGGTTGTACAGCCGGCCGACCACTTGCAGGTCATTGGTGGTGCCGGGAAAAGCGGGATCAATATACTGCCGGCGCGCCTCCTGCATGATGCCCAGATACAGGAACCCAAATTCACGCGTGGGCTCAATCATGGTACCTTCGCCAAAGTCGTTCCAGGTGGCGAGTTGCAGCATGGTGCAGGCGTTGGTCAAGCCGCGCGCGAGTGTTTCCCGGAAGGTTTGCCCGTTGCGCGACTGCAGGCGGCCGTAGCCATCGCCCTTGCCGGCATCGCGGTAGATGTCATGGAATTGGGGGAAGGCGGCGGCGACCGAGATCTGCCAGTTGGTGGCTTTGTTCTCGAACGCGGTCAGGTAGCCATGCATGGCCTCCGGCGCGAGCACGCCGTTTTGCGACAGCCACATGGGCGGCCAAGCATAGGCGCCGCGCGAGGCCGGCACGCAGAGATGATCCAGCGTGACGAACGAGACCGGCGCGCGCAGCACCGTGAAAATGGTCTGCCAGTCGGCGCCCTGCGAAAAATACTGCGGGCCATAGGTCATCAGCACCGGCTGGTTCTGATGGCGCAAGTAGGCGGGCTGGCCGAGGTACTGCCGTTCGATGCGCCGCATATCTTGTTGCGCCTGGGCGATCGCCCCGTTGGCGGTGAGTTTACCGAACTTGATCAGCTGGGTGATGGTCTGGTCTTCATAGCAGATGCAGAAGTCGAGGCCGGCGCGCTGCGCAGCGCGGAAGAGCAGCCAGGTATTCGTGTCCGTCGCGGCGTAGTCGAAAAAGTCGGCCGTACCGTACCAATCGACGATGACGCCATCGATGCCGGCGAGTTTCATCAGCAGCGTGTGATATTCCAACACGACCGGATCGGATGAATCATAGGGACCAATGGCCGGGTAATAGTGCGCGGCGATCTGGCGCCGGCCGTTGGTGATCACGTCGGGATTGAAACGATCCATGGCCCAATGCCAGCCCCAGGCATGGCTGACGGGCTTGGCGGAGAACCACGGCATGTAGTGCACCAGCACTTTCTTGCCCGCGGCGGGCACGGCGGTGACCGCGACCAGCAGGAAAAAAGTTAACCATACCCCGTGTATCTTTTTTACCATAGGAGTTTTAGTGTACCTTTTCTTCTGCAACATGTCAAGGAAAAGGCGCCGTGCCACTGAAGTTCCACCATAAGAAAAATGTCCGCTGTTGCTTTTGCATCTGTGGTTGCCTTGTCGGCGCGGCGCCGAGGGGAACGCGGCACACCGTTAAATTCTCGTGCGACACGAGAATTTTTGGATGCAGAAGTGCAGATGCGGAAATGCATCCAGCGGTTTGTACCTCTGCCCGTAGCCGACGCACGGCGTGCGGCGTGCAGCGCATCACTAAATTCTCATGCGACACGAGAATTTATGACGCGGCCAAGGATCGCATGCGCCTTCCGCCAGAAGCTGCGATCGTGCGATCGCAGCTACCTTCAGCCGATCGGGCGATCGGCGTTCCCGTCACGGCGCGGCACATCGCGAACGCAAAAATGCCTGCCGCAGTCGGTATCTCTGCCCGTAGTAGCCGCACGGCGTGCGGCGCGCAGCACATCACGCGGAACGCCGTTAAATTCTCGTGCGGCACGAGAATTTATGGTTGCAGAGGTGCAGAAATTGTCGGCGGTCCCGTGCGCGGCGCCATCCGCCAGAAGCTGCGATCAGAAATCGCACCTATCTTCAGCCGATCGGGCGATCGGCGTTCCCGGCACGGCGCGGCGCCGCGGGGAACGCGGCACCGGCGCGTGTTTTTGCATTTTCCCGGCACTTAGTGTATAATAAACCCACACCATTGCGTTAACCTTTTCCGGAGATGACGATGAACGACCAAATCACACCCGAACCGATTGCAACCACACCCATCAACGTTGACATCGGCGGCTGGCTCAA
>JAPLST010000320.1:0-343 GCA_026398485.1 bacterium | reverse complement strand
CGGCTCTTCATTGCAGATATGCCGAAGTATGTATTGGCAACGCTGATCACCGCCTTGGTCAGTGCCATTAGCTGCGGAATTCTGGCAGGGCCAATGACGGTCGGCTTGTATCAATGTCTGCTAAAAAAGGCGCGCGGTCAAAATTTCGAGTATGGCGATGTGTTTAACGGTGTAAAACTGCACTTTGTGCCGGCACTGTTGATCATGCTGGCAGTAGCAGTTCCCGGCATTGCAATCAATATATTTATGCGCTTGGTACCCACATTTATACTGAAAGCTATTATCGGTCTTGCTGGATCGCTGCTGATGACGGCGTGGTTCATCGTGGCATCAATGATTGCCG
>JAPLST010000047.1 GCA_026398485.1 bacterium | reverse complement strand
TGCGCATGCCACCTATTCTACCATGCTTTTGCATCACTGTCATCTGTTCCTCGCTGCTGCTGGTCGTGTGGCGCATTTGGAGTGGGGTTTCGGGTTCGCTGCTGCCCCCCTGTTTTTTAGCACGGAAATCCCTGAAGAACCTATTATTAATAGAACTTCCGGTAATCAGCCACGCCGTGTCTGTTGCTGAAGTCAAGGCCTTGGCCAACGGCACCTACACTGAGCTTGGCCCGATTACATTTTCCAAGATGAAAGTGAGCGGCTCTGCCGTAAAGTACGCCGCTCAAGACGGCACGGGCGGCGTATTGCTCTATGGTCCAGGCATTCTCACAATTGTGACGAACGGCAATTTTGTCGCCGGTGATTCCGTCACCATTTATGGCCGGAAGACGGTGTACAGCGGTTTATTTGAGTTCGATTCTATCTCCAATCTGGTTGCCTATCATGGTTTTGCCGGCGTGCCGGCTGCGACGAACATCGGCGTGGCCGATCTTCAGATGGCTTCAACGGCCTCGACCAACCTGCAAAACATGCTGTGTGTCATCACCAATGTCTCGTTTAACGAAGCCGGCGGCGTGTTCGTCCCCAACATGATGCATCTGGTGACCGACGGTATCCTGACCGGCAACACCTACATTGCCAGCGGTGATCCGTTGCAGAACACGCTTATCCCTAGTGGCCCCTGTGCAATCACCGGCAATTACGGATATTACACGAGCGGCCCGCAGCTTCTGCCGGATTCTATTATTTCTGCCGCTCCCATGCAAGATCCGCGTGTTTCTGTTGAATTGAATAATATTAACTATGGTGTTGTGTATCCGGGCCAGTGGCGCTCACTCAGTTTCAATGTGCGCAACAATGGCGCGCACAGCAATTTGACAATCACCGCTGTGGCCCCTGTCAGCGGCGAAACAAGCGCGTTTGTTGTGACCACGGGCTTCCCAATAACGTTGCCGCCCGGAAGCAACATCTACCTATCTATATGCTACTACGGTGGCGCGCACGGCAGCACGCACAGCGCCGTCTTTGCCTTACATTCGAATGACGCGTCGAACGGCGTGCAGAACATCACGGTCAATGGCGTGGTGGCCGATTATCCGCTCTCGCTGGTGCGGATCAACGAGCTAAACAGTGGCGTGCCGGCGCCGTATGCGGAGGAGTTCCTTGAAATATGCGGCCCGGCCGGCACCGACATCACCGGCTGGAAGTTGCAATTTTATTTCAAGAATGCCAATGGCACAGTCAGCAACTACGCCAATCACACGATCACAAATTTCGTCTTTACCGATGAATTCGACGGGATGGGTTACTACGCGATGGTCTGCTCGGATTACTTGCCGATGCCGCCGTGGGCGGACGATATTGCCAACTTCGACCGCTTCCGCTATGCGTCCGGCGTGTATGTGGCCTCGATCCGCTTGCTGGACACCAACAACCATCAAGTCCATTTCTTCGAATATGAGAGCGACAGCTGCTCCGACTATGGCTTTGCCTGGCCGGATGACATCACCTATCTCTATGATCCGAGCACTCCGAACAAGAGCTTGTCGATGATCGGCCTGGGTATGGAACGCACCTATCTGTATTGGGACGTGCAAGACCAGACGCCCGGCGCGGCCAACACGCTTGTGCAGTATTCGCCGTTTGTGAACATCACCAACGCGCCGGCGACGGTGAGCTATGATACGACATTCCACACAATAAGTGGCACCAACAATGACAACGTCGTC
>JAPLST010000471.1:24884-26890 GCA_026398485.1 bacterium | reverse complement strand
CGCGCACCGTGCGGCGCGTCAACGTCACCAGATTGCCATCGACCGTGACGACCGACATGGCGTCCTCGCCGAAAAAGCGTTGCACCACATCGCGCTGCACCGTGTCGGCCACGCGCTGCGCCGTGGCGGCATCGGTCGCGCCATTGATGCCGGCGCCATAGACCGAGCGCGGGAACAAGGCCGGCCGGTCGGAAAACACCCAGCGCGTCTCAAACGGTTCGAGCAGGACTTTGAAGGCTTCGGGCGTAAAGCGCCAATAATCCGACGGATAGGCGTGAATCGGGCAGAGCATGACCGAGGTCATCAGCACGACGCCGCCTGGTTTCAGCACGCGCCTGACTTCGCTCATGGCCTTGAACGGGTATTGCACATGTTCGAGGGTGTCGAGCATGATCAGCGTGCCGATTGACGCGTCCGCGAAGGACAGGCTGTGCAGGTTTTCAATGCGGTCCACGCCGCGGCCTTCGCGCATGTCGCAACCGATGAATTGCTGGTTGGGGAAGAACGGGCGCAGGTCGGCATATTTCTCCTGGCCTTCAATTTGCAGCGCGCCTATTTCGACAATTGGTTCCGGCAACGGCAGTGTGCGCGCCAGGCATTCGACAAACGCTCGTGTTTCTTTGCGCATGGTGATGGCGTGGGTTATTTGCGCACGGCGGCCAGCAGGCGGCGGCGCAGCTCGTTTTCATCGGGAATGTCGTTGAGCACGAGCGGCAGCGCGCGCAGCAAATCCACCAAGCAGCGGAAGACAGTGTTTTTCGTGATGCGTTCTGTTTTGGTGCGCCGCTGCTTGAGCACTTCCTTGACAAATTTCTCGAGGTAATCGAGCTGCTCGTTGGAGAGCAGGATCGAGAGTTTGGCTTCGAAGGTCATGAATTTCGGCACGTTCGGCGCGGGCGCGGGCATGTGCGCCACCGCTGGCATGTCTGCGTCTGCGGCGGGCTCCGGCACGGCGGTGTCAAACAAACTCTTGCGGACTTTCATTTTGTTGAGTGGCATAATGCTTCCCGGATGGCCTGCTAGTCACGCGCGCTTGCGCGGCGGCAAATGCAGGCGTTGCAACAATTCCTGCGCCAGTAAAATGTGATCTTCGGTGCCGCGCCCGCGGGCGCTGTGTTCATATTGAAAAATGGTCTGGTGCTCGGCCGGGGCGGACTTGTGGCGCGCGTTGATCCGCACCACGGTGGTAAAGACGGCCGCGCCAAACTGTTCGCGCAGGATTTCCTCAACCTCGGTGGTAATGCCGATGCGCAAGTCGTACATGGTCAGCAAATAGCCAAGGATGCCCAGGTCGGGATGCAGGCGGGCGCGCACGCGCTCGATCGTCTTCAACAGCCATTTCAGGCCCAGCATCGGCAGGTATTCGCAACTGACCGGCATCAGCACGTGCTCGGCGGCCACCAATGAATTGATCGTCACCAGGCTCAGGTAGGGCGGATTGTCCATCAAGACAATGTCAAATTCCTGCAGGGCGGGATGGGCAAAGGCGTTGCGCAAGGCTTGTTCGCGCCCGATTGCCGCCGCCAAATTGATTTCCAGGTTGGCCATGCTTTCGCCGGCCGGCGCCAGCACCAAGTTGTCCGTGCTGGTCGGCATCAGAATGTCGGTGATCGGCGCTTCATCCAGAATGACTTCGCACATATTCGGCGCGCCCTCCGGCAAGAGACCGTGCAGGCAATGCGTCAAATTCGCCTGCAGGTCGAGATCCACCACCAGCGTGCGATAGCCGCGCAATGCCAGCGCGGCGCCAAGGTTCAACACCGTGGTGGTTTTGCCGACACCGCCTTTTTGGTTGGCGATGGCGATGTAGCACGGGCCGCTGCGCGCGGGCCGCGCGCCGGCAGGGCGAGTATGTTTGGTGTCTGTGGCCATAAGTTCTGAAGTCGCAAGTTCAGAAGTCCCATTATACGAAACGCGGCGCGGGGACGCAAGTGGCCGTGGCTGCGCGCTGAAATTCCGCGATAAGAACGGGAGCCGCATTCCCGTGCGGCGATCTTGCCACGGGA
>JAPLST010000471.1:22211-24875 GCA_026398485.1 bacterium | reverse complement strand
CGGCGATCTTGCCACGGGAACCGCCGGCGTAGAGCGCGCAGACAGGTAGGGCGGTCAGGCCCGTGACCGCCGCGGTCGTCGCCGTGCCCTGGCAGCACCGGCAGGCAGCACCGGCAGGCAGCACCGGCGGTCAGGGCCTGACCGCCCTACCTCAGCATCAGCACCGGCAGGATCCGCAACAAATTTGGCAACGTCAGGTTCGCATTTCCCCCTCTAATGGAATTTCAGATGTGCTTGTTACGTTGCCGCGCATGCGCCGCTGGCGGTACGGCGCAGACGCCGCCAGGGAGATTGAGGGCGGGGGGATTTCTTGCGATTTTTGCGTAGTGGTCAAATGTGAAAAACGTCAGACGCACTACACTACCGTGCGGCGCCCCACACCTGCCATTCCGCCACGCGCGCGGCGTCATCCGCGCCGGCACCGGCTTGGGTGACCGTGAGTTTGACAAAGCGGGCCACGACGGGCGCGGCGCCGGTCACGACGGAGCACGGCGCGCCGGCGGCATTGGCCAGCGTGCCATGGCGCGTCCACGGGCCGCGCGGCGCAGATGCGGTTTCGATGAAGGCCGCGCGCGTGTTGCAGGCGGGCGGGCGGCCGGCCAGTTCGGCATGCTGGAGAGTGTAGCCGTCAATGCGGCAGGGCGCACCCAAGTCGAGAATGACAAAGCGCGGACCGGCGTTGGTGGCACACCAGCCGGAGCTGAGCGAGCGGTCATTGATGCGGTTGGCCGTGCCGTCGGGCGTGATGGCGCCCGATGCGGCCACCACCGTGGCGCGGCGCGCCAGATTATGGCGCGCGGTGCGCGCGGCCGTACGGTAGGCGGCATAGCTGCGCTTGGCAGGGCCCAACATCGTGTCCGGTGCATCGCTGAACGCGCGCACGCCGAGCGGTGATTCCGGAATATCTTCGTAGCAAAAATAAAAATAATGCGCGACGTACGGCCCATACTGCGGAAAGCCCGGCTCGGTCAGCGTGCCGAGAATCTGATAGGCATTCGCCAGATAGCGCGCCTGGCAAAGGTCATTGGACAGCGGTGAACCTTGGTTGATGCCAAAGGTGCTGTTGGTGTTGGCCCAGCCGAGTTCGGTGACCCAGATGCGCTTGGCGCGTTCGCCCGCCGCGGTCATTGCCTGGCGCATAATCCCGACTTGCGCGGCTAGGTAGGTGGCCGGGTCGTACTCAAAGGCGTAGGGATGGATGGACAGCGCGTCATACGGATAGGTGTGGTTGTCCGTGTGATACGCTTGAAACGCGGGGCTGCGATAGACGGCCTGCAGGTAATTGGTCGCGTCGTAGTATGGCCATTCGAGCGCGCCGAAGACGACTGTGGCGGACGGGTCGATGTTCTTGATTGCGCGGTAGGCGCGCAGATGCAGACGCGCAAAGGGCTCGGGCGCGATGGTGCCAAGGCGGATGGGCTCGTTCCAGACTTCCCAGGCAGTGACGGCCATGCGGTACCGGCTGACAATCTGGGCGACGCGGTTGCTGAACGCATTCTGCCATGCGTCGCTGGTCCAGTCATTGGTTGAATTCCATTGCTTGCTATCGTAGCAAATGAGCCCCAGCACAGCGATGCCGCGGGCATAGGCACGCGCAAGAATGGTGTCATAGGCCTGCCAGTTGATGATGTCCAGGTTGTTCTCGCGGCGGAAGTTGACGCGCACCCAGCGCACGCCGCAATTGGTGAGGTCGTCGGCCATGCGCGGGCTGAAGCGCTGCGTCTCATTCCAGTACGGCGTGAGATCCATGCCGAACAGTTCATCGGGCACCGGCGACGCAGCCTGCACCGCAGCAGCCATGCTGGCGGCAAGCAGCCAGCACGCCACGCAAAAAGCGCGACTCATCGCGGGGAACGCGCGCGGCGCAGCAGGAGCAGCAGCACACCCAGCCCGCCGGCGACGGGCTCGGGCACGAAGGGCGTCACTGCGACGAAGTCCCACGTACACTCACCCAGTTGCCAGTTCTCCAACATGATGTAGCCGTTGCTCGACCAGCCGTCATGGCCGGACCAGTGCAGCAACCCGTCTGACAACGGCCATTGGCCGACGTCCACCATAAGACTGTCGGGCGTGGGTACGCCGGTCGTGATGCGCAGGCCGAACGAGGCGCCGGCATTGATCGGCACGTTGGTGCGGCAATCGCCGACGGTGGCCCAGTCGCCGCTGCGCCGCAGGCGGATGTTGGGCGTGTCCGGCACGCCGTCATGCGCAAAGAAGTTCAGGTGATATTCATTCCCGGTGTTGCAATTGAATGCCAAGCCGGCGTGGGCCTCATCGTTGCCGCCCGACAGCTTGCGCGGGTCGGTGATGGTCACGCGCGCCGTGATGACGACATTGCTAAACGAGGCGAAACTTGAGACCGACGGGCCGGCCCACGCATTGGTGGCGCACAGGTGCAAGGCGCCGTTGGTTTCGAAGAGGAGGTAGAATTGCGGCTCGACATAGCCATAGGGCGGGTTGCGTTGCCAGAGGACATTGTTGACCCAGGTGACGTTGAAGTCATCCTGCAGCAGCGGCGCAGTCGGGTCGATAAGCGGCGTGGCAAAGAGTTTCCATTCGGCGATGCGGGCGACATTGTCGGTGCCGGCATTCGGGGAAGAGATGAGCAGGCGCGCGCAGCGGGCGTCGACGGGCGGCGCCGTGGTCAGAATGGTGACCGGCGCG
>JAPLST010000471.1:0-22159 GCA_026398485.1 bacterium | reverse complement strand
CCACGGCCCGGCCATGCTGGGCCCGGTGGCGATGCTGAACGCCGCCGTGTTGAAATTGTTCGACATGCCGGCGCAGCCGGCCTGCAAGAGCGTGTGTTCGCGCAAGGTCATGCTGGCGCCGCAGTCCAGAATGAGTTCGTGATCGCCGGGCGCATTGGTGGACAGCCAGAGCGTGACGGGGCTGTCGTCGCAGGCCTGCGTCACGGTGTTGACCGGCGGGGTCATGCTGTCACCCGTGCGCTGGTTGGCGACCAGTGCGACGTTCTCCATCGTGTGCCGCGCGATATCCTGATAGGCGTAGTAAGATGGTTTGGCGGCGCCCAAGGTCGTGACCGTAAAGCCGGAAAATGCGCGCAGGCCGAGGGCCGCATCCTCAAAAGGATTGTCCTCGTATGCGAACCAGAACATCTTCTCGACGTACGGCCCATACTGCGGATAGGCCGGGTCGGTCAGGGTGCTGATGATGCGATAGGCCTTGGTCAAGTACAGGGCCTGATAATAGTCATTGGCGGTCTGCGAGCCTTTGTTGAGGCCCAGCGTGCTGTCGGTGTTCGACCAGCCCATCTCGGTGATCCAGATGCGCTTCCAGGCGTCGCCGCGGGCATTCATCGCGACTTTGAAGCCGTTGATTTGGGTGACAAAATACGTGTCGGGATTGCTGGTCCAGGCATACGGGTGAATGGCGACGATGTCAAACGGATAGTGGCCATATGCGGCGCGATACGCCTGGCACGCGGCGCTGCCATAGACATTCGAAAGATAATTGCGGGCATCGCTCCACGCCCAGGACAAGCCGGCATGCAGCACGGTCAGGTGCGGATAGCTCGTCTTGATGGCCCGATAGCACATGGCAATGATCTGCCCATAGGTGGCCGCGGGCACGCCCGACATCGAGTTGGGCTCATTCCATATTTCCCAGAACAGAATGCGGTCTTGGTAGTGCGAGACGATTTCCATGACGCGATTGCTGAAGGCCAGTTGCCAGGTGACATTTTGCCAGTCCATCGTGCTGCTCCACTGCTTGCTGTCCGTGCCGATCAGGCCGAGTACATGCAAGCCGCGCTGCTGGGCGCGCGTGATGATGATGTCAAATTTGGCGTAATCAATGCTGTCGGCGACATTGGAGCGCCGGAAATTGTTGCGGATCCAGCGCACACCCAGATTGGTGATGTCATTGGCCATGGTTGTGGTAAAGCGCCCGATGTCATTGAAATAGGTGGTGATATCGACGCCCATTTCCTCGTGGCTGAGCAAGGGTGGCACGGCCGCCGGCACCGGCCCACTGGCGAGCCCTAACAACAGCACCACTGCGGCAGTCAAACTTCGTGTGTCTTTGAAATGTAAGCTCATATTGTCATTATAGCACTTTGCGCGTGGTAATTCGTTAACAAAGCGACAGTGGTAGAATGCGCACCTTGGGCGATGGGATTCAAGGAAGACGAATATCCAATATTCAACAAGGAATATCCAATAATTTGTTCACGGCGAACAAATTAATAAAAAATCACTTGCGGTCGTTCGTGGCTCTTCATTCTTTTCTGTGGTCTTTCTTTCATCATTGGATATTGAGTGTTGGATATTGGATATTCATCATCTCCTTCTGCCAGACCCCCACGATCCCGCCGGCGGCGGGATCGTGGGTGAATAAGATTGAGATAAAAGCGCGCGCCGCCGGCCTCCTCTCAATCTCTGCTTCCACCGACGCGAGGTCGGTGGGGAGCTTCTGCAGGGATTCAGAAAATGCGAATATCCAATATCCAACAAAGAATATCCAATGATGAAGTTCTGCGCAGATAGTTCGCCCTTGGATATTGAGTGTTGGATATTGGATATTCAGCATCTCTTCTGCAGACCGACGCGAGGTCGGTGGGGAGCTTCAGATTCACCGCCGGCTGCACTGATTGTGCCGCCGGCGGTACGTGCGCGCGTCGCACAGCACAAACGCCTTGAAGGTTTTGGCGAAGTACTGGCTGGTATTGAAGCCACACTCGAAGGCGATGTCGGTGATGCTTTTCGAGGTGTCGCGCAACAAGGCCAGCGCTTTCTGAATCCGGACGCGGTTGACAAAGGTGATGGGTGTGTCGCCGGTTTTGTGTTTGAGGATGGCGGCTGCCTGCGTGCGGCCCAAGCCGCAGGCCTGGGCCATGGCGGACAAGGTCCAGGGTTCTTCGGGTATGGCGGCCACCTTGGCGATCAGCGCGGCGACCCGCTTGATGGAATCCGGCGTGGCCTGCGCGGCGGCGGCGCTGCTGGCCAGAATGCAGCGCACCAGCTCGACAATCAGCGCGCGCACCAAGCTGATCACCAGCGTGGTGGAGCACGGCCCGGGCTGCTGCGCCTCGCGCACAATCGCGGGCAACAGCCAGGCGGCCTGCGCCGACACGGGATAATCGTGGCGATGCGTGCGGCACAAGACCCGGCTCAGTTCCCGGGCCTCGCGCGCGGAAAAGCCGAGTTCGGGGTGAAACACGAATGATGTTTGCGGCGTGCGGTAGTCGCGCGCCAGACGCAGCAGGACATAATGCCATTGATGCCCCGGCTCATATTCGCGCGCGCTGCCGTGCTCCTGCCAGGGCAGCGAGAAGAAGATCGAGTCGTGGGCGACGGTCTCGGTGTGGCCTTCGATGTGCCACTCCAATTCGCCTTCCTGCAGGTAGACAATTTCCAAGCCGGGGTTGCGATGGACGCCCAGGTTCGCGATCCTGCCCGAATCACATTGAATCATGCTGTTCATGGAGACAATTTACCAGCGCGAGATTGTTATAGAATAAACATGAAATATAGTATACACTAATCGCAAACACTGGCGCAACAGGGCGCAGTGACTTTTGCGTTACCATAACCACAGTAGATTAGGAGAGCAGATGAAACAGATCGTTTTGATGTGTCTGGCAGCCGTATGCTGCGCGTTTCTGGCGCAAGCCGGTACGATTCCGCTGTTGAATCCCGGATTTGAGACGGGCAACGCCGCTAGCTGGTTCAGCCCGCAGGCCGGCTTGCCGGGCGTGGTTCCGCACGCGACCTATCCGCATGCCAACAATGAGACGCTCGGCACGTACTTCGCCTACTACTCGGCGGGCGACTTCGCGACCTCGTGGTGCGGCCAGAAAACTGGTACCAATTTCGTTGCGAACAACCGCTATACGCTGGCGGCGTGGATGTCCAATGGCGGATCGGCCAGTGGGTTCCTTGATATTGGCTATTGCGCGACGCCGGGTGACTTGAGCACGTTCACCAGCTTGACGAGCGCGACGTATGCCATCACCGTCCCGTGGGCCCAGTACAGCTTGGTGTATGATGCGCCGCTGAGCGCCGCGGGCAAAGAAGTCTGCGTGCGCTTCCCGACCAAAACTGGCAATACGGGCGGCACGTGGGTTGACCAGATGAGTTTGGAAGTTGTTCCCGAGCCGGCGCTGGGCCTGTGCGCGCTGGGCTTGCTGGCATTGCTGCGCCGGCGCTAAGCGTTTCTGACCGTTGATTGAGTGCCCCCCCGGCGTTGCATGCGCGGCGCCGGGTGGGGCTTGCTTCCGTATGCGTCGCACGACGCACGCGCATGTGGTTGTACAAATACTAGTGGAGCTTGTTATGAAGACCTTTATTGTTGCGTTGTTGTTTGCTTGCGTTGCCATGACCAGTCTGGGCGCGGTCACCATTCCGCTGCAGAATCCGGGCTTTGAGACAGGCGCCGCTACTTTTTGGTACAGCCCGCAGGCCGGCGTGCCGGGCGTGGTCACGCATGCCGCCTATCCGCATCCCAACAACGGCACGCTTGGCACCTACTTTGCCTATTATTCGCCGGGCGATTTCTCCACCACGTGGATTGGCCAATTGGTGGACACCAACTATACCGCCAGCACTGGTTATCGTTTCAGCGCGTGGCTGTCGAACGGCGGTTCGGGCACCGGCGGTTATGAGATTGGCTACTGTGCCACGCCGGGCGATTTGGCCACCTTTGTCGCCGTGGCGCGCGCGCAATATTTGATTTCGAATGCCTGGGCCTTGTATCCGGGCGTGACCTACATCACCGATCCCTCCACGGTGGGCAAGCAAATTGCCGTGCGCTTCCCGAACATACCGGGCAATGCCGGCGGCGTCTGGCTGGATGCCGCGCAGTTTCAGGTGCTGACGCCCGCGCCGCTGATTGGCTGGTGCAATCTGCAATGGCCCACCGTCATGGTGGTTCCTACGGTGGGCGGGACGGCCGTCACCGAGAAAGTCTACGGCCAGGTCTGGATTAACGGCGTAACGTCGATCCCCGGGCCGACGCCCGGATTGAACGCCTGGCTGGGTTATGGCCCGACCAATGCCACGCCGGATGCGGCGACATGGCAATGGATCCCGGCCGATTTCAACACCAACGTCGGCAACAATGTTGAGTTCTACACCAATCTGACGATCGAAACCAGCGTGCTGCCGAGCGTCTATGCCTATTGCTACAAGTACCTGTACGACACCAATGAATTGCCCAGTGGCGTGCGCTATGGCCAGAAGGATGGCATGCACACACTGGCCAGCTACAATCCGGACCAATCGGGCCTGCTGACGGTGGTTCCCGAGCCGCTGGCGCTCGGTGTGCTGGCCGGGGCGTTGGCGCTGGCATATACATTCTCGCGCCGCGCGAGAATGTAATAAAGGCTTCGGCCGCAACAGCCGCAATCAACAAGTCTAGTTGGTTGCATGCGGCCATGGGCCGCGTTATAAATTCTCGCGTGGCGCGAGAATTTTGATTGTACTTAACATGATTGGGAGATGCGTGATGAAAACGATGACAGTACTGGCAATGTTTTGTTGTATGTGCCTGACGGTGTTCGGCACGGACTTGGCGGTGACCAACGGCGGCTTCGAAGAGAGCACTGGTGCGATGGGTACGCCGGCCAACAATTGGGTTGGGAACAGCGCCTGGTATGACCACAGTGCGGCGCCCAAGCCCAACAGCGGCACCTTGGGCTTGAAATTCGGCTATTACACGCCCAGCAACTTAGGCGGCGTATGGATGGCGCATGAGATGCTGGTTGACACCTACCAATCCGGGCAGACCTACAACTTCAATAGTTGGGCGGTGGGCGGCGACAACAACATGGGCTTGGCCACCTATGAGATTGGCTATTTGAATGACGAATCCAACTACCTCAGTTTTGTGCAACTGGATCGCACGACCTACTCGTTGAATGGCGACAGCCAATGGGATCCGTACGCTGGCGCGTTTCACACGGTGCGCCCGGGTGCGACCGAGATCGGGCGGCGGATCGTCGTGCGCTTCGGCATCTGCAATTCCGATGATATCTGGGTCGACAAGATTGTGGTGAGCGTGACCAACATTCCGCTGGCGAACTTTCCGGCCACGCCGACCAATGTGACACCGGTCAGCGGCGCGGTGGGCGTCAGCAAAGACCCGACGCTGAATGCCACCGCGTTCAGCGCGGCAGGCGGCACGCACAACGCCAGCGACTGGCAGATCAGCACGGATGTGTCGTTCTTGCGCACGACCGATGACAGTGGCATCACGCTCTCCGCCTTGACCAGTTATGCGCCGCCGGTCGGCACGCTGGCCAACGGCACGCGCTATTATTGGCGCGTCAAATATCGCGACTCGAACAACAACTGGAGCAGCTGGTCGCCGGTCACCTATTTCAACACGGAAACGACGAACATCCCGCTCAGCGGCCTGACCAACGGCGGTTTCGAAGAGAGCACCGGCACGATGGGCACACCCGCGATCAACTGGGTGGGGAACAACGCCTGGTATCTGCACAGCTCGGCGCCCAAGCCGAACAGCAGCACCCTGGGCTTGAAGTTTGGGTATTACACGCCGCTCGATTTGGGCGGTGTCTGGATGGGCCACGATCTGCTGGACAGCACGTTTCAAGTCGGGCAGACCTACATTTTCAAGAGCTGGGCGGTCGGCGGCGGCAACAACATGGGCTTGGCTGCCTATGAGATCGGCTATCTTGCGGATGACGCAGACTACAACAGCTTTGTGCAGGTGGATCGCACCGAATATTCGCTGGATTACGTGACGCAGTGGGAGCCGTATGCCGGCGCGTTTCACACCGTGATGCTGGGCGCGCCGGAAGTCGGACGCAAGATCATGGTACGCTTTGGCAAGAGCGCGTCGGATGATGTCTGGCTCGACAAGGCCGATATCATTGCGACGAACATCCCGATCGGCTTGCTGCCGGACGCGCCCAGCAATCTTGCGCCGCCGAATGGCGCGACGGACGTCGGCCTGATGCCCACCTTGACGGCTTCGGTCTACCAGGCCAGCAGCGGCAGCCCGCACGCCGCCAGCATCTGGCAGGTCAGCAGTGACGGCACCTTCCTCATGCCCGAGTTCAGCAGCGGCATCACGACCGAAGCGCTGACGCGCATCAGCGTGCCGGAAGGCAAACTGGCCGCGGCGAAAACGTACGCGTGGCGCGTGAAATACTGCGACAGCGAAGGCCGCTGGAGCGCGTGGTCGCCGGTGACTATCTTCACCACCCCGTTCCGCTACCTGCGCAACGGTGGCTTTGAAAACAACCCCGGCTCGATTATGGGCCAGAATCCGCCGGATCAGTGGGGACCCGGCCCGTCGAATCTGTGTTCGTGGGCTTCGCATGCCGCAAATCCGCGGCCGGGCAACGGCCCGTTGGGCAGTTATTTTGCCTATTTAAATCCCTATCCGCCACACCTGCAGTCGATGATGCAGACCACCGCGCTGGCGTACACCGAAGGCAACGTCTACAAATTCAGCAGCTATGCCTATCCCGGCATTAACGATACCGGCATTGTCTGCTATGCCTTCGGCTATCTGGAAGATGTGTTTGACCCGTCCTCGTTCCAGGCGCTGGCCATTTCAAACTACAACATCACCGGGCGGACGATGTGGGAATGGTATCCCGGCGTCGAGCACGCGGTGACCAATGGCGCGTATGAAATCGGCAAACCAATTATCGTGGCATTCATTCCGGATCAATGGGAAGAGCTGGGCGACATTTGGGTGGACGAGGCGCTGTTGGAAGTGATCCCCGAACCGGCGCTGGCGTTTGGATTGGTGCTGGTCGGCGTGCTGGGCTGCCGCCGCCGCAACTGAGCGATGCGGCATGCTGCCCACTGAACGCGACACGCTGCGCGCCTTGGCGGGCACCGTCCGCACGTATGCCGAATTGCCGGTTATGGCCGAGCGCCGGCGCCGTTGGTATGCCCACAACGCGCTGGCGCCCGGCCAGCCACTGATCTTGTGTTTCCCGGAAGGCGCATGGGACGAGCTGCTGCCGCACGACACACTGGTCTGCACCACGCCATTTGCCCGCCAGATTGAACTGGATCTGCGCCGCAAGATTTATTGGGCCGAGCAGATCAATGATGACAACACGCTTGAACCGTGCTTTGCGCTGCCATGGGCGGTAAACCCCGGCGACTTTGGCGTGCGCATCGAACAAACGCAGGGCGAGAATCGCGGCAGCTATGTGTGGGATCCGCCGCTCAAGGATTTGACCACGGATCTGGACAAACTGCAGATGCGCCGGCCCACGGTTGACCGTGCCGCCACCATGGAACAGGCGGCGCAGCTCAACGAGTGCTTCGGCGATCTGCTGCCGGTCGCCCTCGGCGGCACGAATTGTTGGTGGACGTGCGGCCTGACGTGGGAAGCGATCAAGCTGATCGGCCTTGAGCAGCTGATGCTGGCCATGTACGACAATCCGGACGGTTTGCACCGCCTGATGGCATGGCTGCGCGACGAGCATCTGGCGTTCATGTTGTGGTGTGAAGGCGAAGGCTTGCTGGCGGTCAACAATCGCAATGGCTACACCGGCTCGGGCGGCGTGGCGTACACGCACGAACTGCCGCAGGCGGATTGGCAGCCGGGCACGCCGGCGCGCCTGCGAGATTTATGGGGCTTTGCCGAGTCGCAGGAAACCGTGGGCGTTTCGCCGCAGATGTTCGCCGAATTCATCCTGCCGTATCAACTGCCGCTGCTGGCGCGTTTTGGTTTGAATTGCTATGGCTGTTGCGAGGCGGTGCATGAGCGCTGGACCTATCTCAAGGAAATTCCGCAACTGCGCCGCATCTCCATCTCGCCGTGGTGCGACCAGGCGCGCATGGCGGACGCGCTGGGCGCCGACTATATTTTCAGTTGCAAAGCGCATCCGGCGCCGCTGTGCGTCTCGTTTGACGAAGCGGCCATTCTGCGCGACTTGCGCGCGACGCGCGCCATCGCCCGCGATTGCATCCTCGAAGTCATCATGAAAGACACGCACACCGTCCAAGGCCAGCCATGGCGGATCACTCGTTGGGTCGAGCTGGCGCGCGAGGCGTTGACGGGCTGACGCGTGGAACGCCATGAATATCGAATATCGAACAAGGAATATCGAAGTTCGAAGTATCTGCGCAGAACTTCATTATTCGATATTCCTTGTTCAATATTCGATATTTGCATTCCTTGAATCCCGCCAGCGGCGGGATCATGGGGGTCTACCAAGCCAAGCATCAGCAAGCAATGACCAATGACCAATGATCGATAACCAATGACATAGTAGATGTGGCCTTTGAACTTTGACGATGGAATCAAGCGGACTACTTTGTGGGTGGTAATGGTGGTGCTGGCAACCGCCCTGTCTGCCCGCGCCGATGCCAACGCCCTGTATGGCATCCATTGGTGGGGCCACACCTACGGCAACCCGGTGGACAGTGCGCCGGCCGTCATGCTGCAAAGCCAGACTTACGGCGCATGGGACGTGGAAGCCATCCTGACCCACTCGGATTATTGGTGGAAAGCCTGGTACTTCGAGCCGCTCTATGCCACCATGGCGACACAGTATAATGTGTCGGTCATCACCCGCATTGATTACAAATGGGGTGAGACTATTCCGGCGCCCAGCTCGCCGGACAGCAGCAACTGGACGGTGCACGCCTGCGGCATCATGGGCGCGCTCGGGCAGTATTGCCATCTGTGGATTTTGGGCAATGAGCCGAATTTGCTGGATGAAGGCCACAACTGGACCAATCAGCAGGTCACGCCGCAGGCCTATGCCGCCACCTACCGCACGATCCACAATGCCATCACGAACACGGTGGCGCCCAGCCCGCGCGGCCCGCACAAGCTGCTGGTCGCCGGCGTGAGTCCCGGCCCGGTGCAGCCCGGCGTGCGCTGGATGGACGGCACCAACTGGCTCGACGCGGTGCTCGCGGCAATCCCCAGCAATGAAATTGACGGCGTGGCGATCCATGCGTATGGCGGCACGCTGGCTTCGTTTCACAATGATTATGTCGCGCAGTTGCAGGTGCTCGACCGGCGCGGCTTGCGCCATCTGCCGGTCTACCTGACCGAGTTCAACAAATACGCCACGCCGGGCGACACGCCGCAGGAAAGCCTGGCGGCGGAATTCATGCGCCAGGCGTATGCCGACCTGCATGCCTGGAATACCAGCGGCACGAACCACAACATCATCTGTGCCTGCTGGTTCGTCTACGATGCCGATCAGCAATCGGGCGGCGGCTGGAACGGCTATTCGATTGAGTATTGGAAAAACAACGGGCTGCCGCCGTCGAGCCCCGGCGATGAGTACACCGCGTACACCAACGCGGTCAGTTATCATTATCCCGCCGGGATCAGCGGCACGTTGCCCGAACCGGCCAGCGCGCTTGTGTGGCTGACCTTCATCAGTGGTTGCATATTTCGCCTCAGATTTACGAAAGGGGGATTACAGCACGCAGCGGAGCGAGAAAATTTGCAGAAGAGGAGTACCGGCGCGCGGGCTCTGCAATCTCCCTGGCGGCGTCTGCGCCGTACCGCCAACGGCGGTAGAGTACCCCGCCTGGCGGGGGGAGGGATTTTGCAGAAAGGGGCGACGGCACTGGCAACAAAATCCCCCGCACCCCCTTTACGAAAGGGGGATTGCAGCAGTTGCAGGAAACAGCGGCGCGAGAAAATTTGCAGAACAGGACTACCGGCGCGCGGGTTTTGTCTCAATCTTATTCACCCACGACGCAAGGTCGTGGGAGTCTTCAGAAGAGATGGAGCGCCGGCGCGCTGGCTCTGCAATCTCCCTGGCGGCGTCTGCGCCGTACCGCCAACGGCGGTAGAGTACCCCGCTTGGCGGGGGGAGGGATTTTGCAGAAGAGGGCGACGGCAGCAGCAGCAAAATCCCCCGCACCCCCTTTACGAAAGGGGGATTGCAGCACGCCATTCAAATATTCAGGAATAAGGCATGAAAGAACGCTTCCATCTGATTTGCAACGCGCATCTTGACCCGGTCTGGATGTGGGAATGGGAGGAAGGCGCGGCCGAGACGCTGTCCACCTTCCGGACCGCCGCCACGCTGTGCGAGCAGCATGCCGCCTTTGTCTTCAATCACAACGAGGCCATTCTCTACGAATGGGTGCAGACCTACGAGCCGGCCCTCTTTGCGCGCATTCAGCGGCTGGTGCGGCAAGGCCGCTGGCACATCATGGGCGGCTGGTATTTGCAGCCCGACTGCACCATGCCGAGCGGTGAATCGTTCATTCGCCAAATCATGCTGGGCCGCGTATTTTTCCAGGAACATTTCGGCGTGCGGCCGCGCACAGCCATCAATTTTGATCCCTTTGGCCATTCGCGCGGCATGGTCCAGATTCTGGCCAAGTGCGGCTTTGATGCGTATCTGTTTGGCCGCCCGACGCCGGACGCGCTGGCCTTGCCGGCGGAGGCCTTCACCTGGCGCGGCTTTGACGGCTCATGCGTCACGGCCCGGCGTTTCCCCGGCTGGTACAACACCAATCTCGGGCAGGCCCGGCGCGTGGTTGAAGAGCGCATTGCCGCCTGCCGCGCCAAGGGCGAGGCCGTCGCGCCGATTCTCTGGGGTGTCGGCAATCACGGCGGCGGCCCGTCGCGCAAGGACCTTGCCGATATCGAGCAATTGATTGCCACGCGCACGGATGTTGAGATTCTGCATTCAACGCCGGACGCGTATTTTGCCGACGTGCGGCGGCGGCGCACCACGCTGCCGGCGCGCGCGGAGGATATCACGCCGTGGGGCGTCGGCTGCTACACCTCGCAAGTGCGCGTCAAGCAGCAGCATCGCCGACTCGAAAACGAATTGTTCATGACCGAAAAGATGGCGGCCGCCGCCACTTTTCAAGGCTTGCTGCCGTATCCGGTTGAAGCCTTGCGGGCCGCCACGCGCGACCTGGCCTTCGCCGAATTTCATGACATTTTGCCGGGCAGCTCGGTGGCCGGCGTCGAGGAAGGCGCGCTGCGGGCGGCGCGGCCCAACACGATCCCCGTGCTGGTCTACAATCCGCATCCGTATGCGGTCGAGACGGACGTTGTCTGCGAATTTCAGTTGCCGGACATCACGATCGCGGAGACCTGGACGGAGCCGCGCGTGTACCACGGCACGCGCCAACTCCCGTCGCAAGTTGAAAAAGAAGCCGGCAACCTGAACGCGGACTGGCGCAAGCGGATCGTGTTTCGCGCCCTACTGCTGCCGGCGCAGATGAACCGCTTCGATTGCCATTTGCATGTGCTGCCGCACAAGCCGGCCGTGCCGGTCACGCGCCCGGCGCGCCACGTGGTCGTGCGCACCGCCGCCTATGACGTGCGCATCAATCAGCACACCGGCTGCATTGATCGCTGGCGTGTGCGCGGCAACGACGTGCTGGCGGCGCCGGCCGGTGTGCCGGTGGTGCATGCCGACAATGAAGACCCGTGGGGCATGAGCGGCCGCAGCCTCGCGAACGATGTGGGCGGCGCCTTTGCCGCCATGACGCCGGCCCAGTGCGCGACCTACTGCGGCGTGCGCGTGCCGGCGCTGCCGCCCGTGCGGATCATCGAGGATGGGCCGGTGCGCACCGTGGTTGAAGCCGTCATGCAGTATAACGCATCCACCCTGTGCGTGCGCTACATCCTGCCGAAACACGGCACGGAGATCGGCATCCATTGGCGGGTGAACTGGCACGAGAGCAATGCGCTTTTGCGCATGGCCATTCCGACCGTGCTGCAGGCAGGCACGTATGCCGGCCAGACCGCATTCGGTGTCCAGGAGCTGCCGACAAATAATGACGAATGTGTCGCGCAGAAATGGGTGCTACTGGCCGACCGGCAGCAGAACATGGCGCTGACCTGCATCAATGAGGGCATCTATGGTTCGCGCTGCCGCGCCGGCGTCGTGGCGTTGACACTGCTGCGCAGTCCGGCTTACAGCGGCCATCCCATTGGCGATCGGCCGGTCGTGCCGCAAGACCGTTGCACGCCACGTATTGACCAGGGTGTGCGCGAATTTCGGGTGTGGCTCAATGCGGGCCGGCCCGCCGAGCGGCGCGCGACGATCGAGCGCGAGGCGCTGGCGCACAACGAGCAGCCGTTTGCGTTGTCGTTCTTTCCCGGCGGCAGCGGCGCAGCGCCGGCGCCCTTCGCCTGCCTCAGCGACGACGTCGTGCAAATCACCGCGGTCAAAAAAGCGGCGCGGGATGCGTCGTTGATTGTGCGCCTGTTCGAGCCGACCGGCCACGCGCGCACCACCGTGCTGACCGTGCCCGCGCTGAAACTGCGCGCTCGCATTGCCCTGCGCGCCTTCGAGGCCAAGACCCTCAAAATCAACCCGCGCACCAAACGCATTATTGAAACCAACATGCTGGAAGAACCATATCGCAAATGACGGAGGCATGATGATGGCGTGGAGAGCAATAGGCCCATGGCGGAATTGGCGCGCGGCGCGCGGCGTGGCGCTGGTGGCGGTCTTGTCGGTGCTGGTCGTGCTGGCTTTGCTGGCGGCGTCGCTGGCCGTGCTGATGCAGATTGAAACGGTCAGCGCGCGCACCAATATCGGCGAAAACCAGTTATATCTCTTGCTGGATTCCAGTTTGGCGCACGCCAAGGCGCTGATCTACGCAACGCAGAGTGCGGCAGACGGGCAACTGCTGCCGCACGATGTATTGCTGGACCGGTTTCCGGCGCGCGCGCCGGGTGACGCATCGCCATGGATAAATGTGTATGACCGGCGCGGCTCGCTGTGCGGGCGCTACGCCTTGTCGGTTGAAGACGAAGCGGCCAAGGTCGACCTGAACAGCGCGTTCATGCTCGCGCCGTCACCAGGCAGCGGCTGGACGCCGGGCGAGCTGAATTTGCCGCTGGCACTGGGCGTACCACCCCAATGGGCGGCGTCACTGATCAGCTATCGCTACGGCCGGAACAATGTCCCGGGCGCGCGCGGCGACGATGACGAGAACAACATTTTCCTGATGACCGACGGCATTGACAATGACGCCGACGGTGTCATGGACGAGGACAACGAAGGCATTGACGACCCGGGCGAATACAATGCGTTTGCCCCGTGCGGCGATGACCGCGCCTTCACCGGCGTGGCCGAAGCCCTGCGGGTTTTGCGCAACAGCATCGGCAAGATGTCGGTGGACCAGTCAATCGCCTTGCGCCGTGAAATCCCCCGCCGCGCCAGCTTGTATGCCATTGATTTCCCCACCTATGCCAGCGACGGCACCCCTTTGGTGGACGACATCAATGTCTTGACGCCGCGCGAGTGCCGCCGCACGGTCGGGCGCGCCAATCAACGTCAGCCGTTCGGCGCCACGCAACCACAGTTGAACCAGCTGGCCGCCAACATCGTGGATTACCGCGATCAAAATCATGTGCTCTCCACCTTGGGCGGCCAGTATGGCGTCGAAGCCATCAATTTCAATGAAGTGCTGGCCAACGACGGCACGGTCGCGTTCAACACTGCGCCCGCCACGGCCGGCACCAGCTCGACCTCGGACCAGGAGCTGGTCGTGCCGCATTATTGCATGTGGAATCACGACGGCGACGCATGGCAACTCGACAAGTCAAAATGGGCTTTCACCGCCGGCGGCAATTATTCGCCGTGGGATATCCAAGTGCTGGACAAGTCGCGCGTGCGCCTGCTCGGCCCCGCCAGAAAATTCACCAGCCCAAACAGCAGCAGCTATTTCATGGAAACGCTGCGCCAGCAAGTGTACGACCGCTATATGAAAATGC
This sequence comes from bacterium, assembly GCA_026398485.1. Classification (GTDB taxonomy): domain Bacteria; phylum Auribacterota; class UBA3054; order UBA3054; family JAPLST01; genus JAPLST01. The sequence continues at coordinate 8,190 of JAPLST010000471.1, read as the reverse complement.
GCCGCGGCACAGAGTACCCGCCGCAGAGCCGCCTCGTCGAGCGCAACGGCTACAGCTACACGTATGAGTCACCCACCTGGCCGGAAGATCTTTTCAAAAACGCCTACGTCATTCTTGTCCAATCGCCACCGAATAGTCTGACGGCCAGCGCCGGCAACTCGCCGCGCGTGCAAAAAGTGCGCGCCAGCAACCGCGATGGCGTGCTCCAGCTCGAAACCGCCATCACGTTTGATTACACCACCAACCTGACCCGCGGCCTGGTCTTCGGCTGGGCCGGCAAAGGCTTTGCCATGTGTGCCCAGCCGCGCGTGCCGCTGATGTTGTCCGTCGCGACGCTGCAGTCGCACAAGTATTATCTGCCGATCGTCAACAACTGGGCTGAACACCGCTCGCCCAGCCGCGTCGCGCGCGCCGGCTTTGGCCCGGTCAACACCCTCAGCCGCGACGACCGCCAGCCGGTCGATCACAAACTCACCTATGGCGGTGACACACCCGAAACCAGCGAGCCCGTGCGCGCCTCCGGCCAGGGCGTGATCAATGTGTTTTACAGCACCGGCAGTGACACCACCTTTTCGCCCGCACTCGGCTTCAGCGGCTGGAACACAATGCTCGGCATCACCTTCATGCGGCCGGAAGTGCTGGAACTGCTCAACGTCAGCCCGCGCGCCATCTCGCTGCGCGGCTGGACCTTGACCTTCAACAGCGGCTCGGTCGTCAATGACGTCGGCATCATTGACCAGGGGCGCGGCTACAGCTTGCGCGCCGGCGGGCCGGATGCCAATCCGAGCATCGCGGCCAATGGCTACTTTTATCTGGTCAACAACACCAAGTTATTCAACAGCGAGTTCGGCTCGGGCGCGCCCAACATCAATTGGGGTGCCAGCGCCGCCCAGTCCGTGCCGGTCTGGGAAATTCCCAACAATTCGTGGGGCGTGCAGTATGACATTGACAAGGCGGTGGCGGTCGGCAGCAATCCGTATGACGTGCGCATTTACGTCAAGAACGAGCACTTCCGCCAGAATCACCAAGGAGACTAAGGGCTGCGCGCACGGCTGCCGCTACCGCGTGGTCGAGAACACCGGCAATTCGCTGACCATTGATGTCAACGCCGCCGACAAGACCGACGCGACCCATTATGAGCCGGGCGGCTACATGGGCAGCGGCGTCGGCGTTGATCGCCTGATGCTGCTGGGCATGCCGGCCAAGGGCGGCGTGGTCTCGATGACCTTGAAAAATGAATACAAGCAAATCGTCTCGCGCACGATTGACTATGCCTACCTTGATCAAGATCCCGACCGCTGGTATGGCCAAAGCGCCGAGAAGACCGACCCGACCCAGTACCAGTGGGTGGTGCGCAAGCAGCCCAGCATTGACGGGCGGCCGCGCCAGGCGCAAAACTTTTCGCAGCGCGGGCGCCGCCAGGATCCCGTGTTTATCAAGAACGGCCCGTTTAGCAGCGTCGGCGAAGTGCAGCGCGTGCGCGTCGGCGAGGCCTTCAAAAATGTCGGCGGCAATCTCAATACCGCCGGCCAGCGCGTCATGCTGGGCTCGCTGGCCAATGTGTTTGGCACCGGCTGCATCCGCCTCGAGGCGTGCGACACGCGCGCCCAGCGCAGCGGCTGGCGCTCCACCCTCGACGTCGTCCAATTGGCGCGCGCCGGCGGGATCACCGCGCGCAACGGCGCGTGGGAAGTGAACCAATGGAAAAACCAGTCGCTGCTGTTTCTCACCGGCGCGCTGCGCGGCGAAAAGTACTTCGTCACCGGCAACGCGCGGAATACCTTGCAGTTGACCGACCCGGGCGACAGCACCATTCCGCGCTCCACGCCGCGCCGCCTGCCCCTCCAGCCAACGCGCGATGATGCGTTCTGCCTCGGCCCGGGCTACAGCACGCCCTTGTGCTATTCGCGCCGCGCCGGCGAAAAAGGAGAATGGCTCTGGAAAAACCGCATCGCCGTGCCGGGCACGTATCAACTCTATCTGTTCGGCCTGAACGACGGCATCAACACGACCGAGTTCATCGAGGAAAATTACAATGCCGCGCTGGATGTCTTTGTCTGGAATTGGACGCGCAACGACTATGACCGGATCGGCCGCAACCTTAAATATGACAAGGCCGACACCATTCATGCCGGCGCCATCACGCCGGAGCACATTTCGCCCAGCGGCGATGTCAAGCTGCAACTGGTTGCCGGCGACGTCGGCGAGCGCCAGACCGAGGAGCAAATCGGCGAACTGCGCCAGGCCCGCACCAAACGCCAGACCGGCTATGCCTGGTTTAATTATGCCGTGATCACGCCGGTGCCAATGGCCGGCCGCATCAATGTGAACACTGCCGGTGAACGCATCCTGCGCGCCCTGCCGGGTGTGCAACAAACCCTCGCCGCCAACATGGTCAACGGCGTTGGCGACAATTCCGGTGTGCATCTGAAACCGTATAACAACCTCGGCGACGTGTTGCAGGTCGCCGGCATGACGCCGCAACTGTTCGAGCGCATCGCCAATCTGATCACCTTGCGCACCTCATCCTACGGGGTCGAGGCGCGCGTGCAGGCGGTGCAAGACGCCAATCGCGACGGCATTATTGATGAGGACAAAGGTGACAAAGTCGTGGCCGCGCGCAACCTGCGCTATGTGCTGCGCTACAATCCGCGCGCGCCGGCCGGCGAAGCGGTGCAGATTCTCGAGCGCTACGCGCCGTAGTGCAGGCAAGTTTTCAGTTTTCGGTTTTCGGTTTTCGGTTGCAGATAAGGCGGTGCGGCTTCACTCCAATCAACCTTGTGGCGGTGGATTGAAAGATTGCGTCTGCAGCTCCCCACCGACCTCGCGTCGGTGGAAGCAAAGATTGAGAAAAGATGATGAATAGCCAATATCCAACACTCAATAAAATGAATTGCGGCAATTCATTTTGCACAAAATGATTTTTGCGGCAAAACCATTTTTCCCTGAACCCTGAATCCCGCCGGTGGCGGGACTCCAAGCAGCCCTGAACCCTGAACCCTTGCAACACTTCCATCGCGGTTGCTATCGCGCGGGTGTCTTGCTATACTAATGGGCAATGGGAGTTGTTATGAAATATTGGTGTGCGCATATTTGCCTTGGTTTGTTGTGCTTGCTGGCGTGTGCCGCATGTCAGCGCGCGCCGCGCCCTGGCGCGCCGACCGCGCACCGGACTGTCCAGCCTGCGGCACCAGCCCCGCGCCCGCTGCGCATCTCCTTCGACGGGCGCTGCACCAATCTGGTTGAACAGTCCGTCGCCGGCTGGGATCTGGCGCAGCAACTGGCNGCAACTGGCTGCGGAGGATCGTGGCGCGCTGCTGCATGCCTGCCGTGTCCAGCCGGACAATCCCGACCTGTGGCTGCTCGCGGGCATGTATTCATGCGACGACGCCCTTGCCTATCTCAACCGGGCGATCGCGCTTGCGCCGGCTGCGTTTTTGCCACAACTGGCACTGCTGCGTGAGGTGCGCCGCAAAAGCGACTGCGCCTTGACATATCACGTCGCCACCGGCGCGTTTGCCCGCGCTGTCACGCCAGGGGAAGTTATGGCGTGGTGTGATCAGGCACAGGCGGATTTTTTTAAAGGTGACAATCCCGCGGCAATGCTCTACACCAACTTTATTTGTCGTTTGCCGCCCACGCCGCAGGCCGTCTTGGCGCGCGCTTTTCTGGCAATTTCGCTGGGCATGGTCACGGACGCGGTTGCGGCAACCCGCGCAGTTCTTGCCCAGGAAACAAACAGCCTGGTGCGTACTGCGCTGGCCGCGCGCATGTGGGCGCTTGGCAGCAATGTCGCGCTGCTGGCTGGCTGCGACGCGCCACCTGCGCCGACGCCCTTGTCCGCGTTTGATACGCTGTTGCAACAGATTAGTGCCAATCCCAGCACGGCCAGCAGCATGGTCTGGTGCAGTGAAGCCATGCAGCGTGCCACCAATGCCGCCATGCGCATCACCGTGGCACACTATCTTTTGCAGGCACACCAGCAAGGGCGCCAGACCATTTCGAATCTGGATGCCTTTGCCGATGCGATCCTGGGCGCCGACGTGCCGCCGGCCGACAGCATGGCCACCTGGCTTTTTCTCTTGCGCCAAGCCCACGCCACCAATGCGCTGCAACGCCAGCTCGTGCGCGGACCGCTTGATGCAGCGGTGGCGCTGCGCTATCTCGAACAGCTTTCGCGGGAGTCATCCGAACAGGCCGCGGCGCAACGCCCGCTCGACATGCAAGTGCTGGATGTGCTGGCGGCGCACTTGCCAAGCAATGCTGCCGTCGCGCGCGCCATGGCGGCGTGGTACGCCCGCAACGGCCTTGTTGCAGATGAGATTGCCTGCTGCAGCATGGTGCTCGCGCTGGAAACCAACGCCTATGCCAAGGCGCGCGCCGCGGCGCAACTGAGTGATGCGTACCTGAAAGACGGCGATAGCACACGCGCCGCCGCCTTGCTGCCACTGCTCCTGCCGTTGGCGCGCGAGGATGCCGCGATTGCGCGCGCCACCGCCTTGTGCCAGCTCGCAGCCGGCAACAGCAATGATGCCTGCGAACTCTTGCTTGCCTGCTGCAGCAACAACAATGACCTGCCGCAAAATGACAAATGCGAGTTGATGCGCTTGGTCTTGAACACCTCCTGGCCGGATGCCGTCATGCAGACGCGGGTCGTGCAAACCTGCTTTGACTGCCTGATGGCAACGCAACTGCAGGCAAGCGCAATGCTGGTCTATGAAATGAGCCGCGAGGTGCTGGGCGCATTGGTGCAGCTTGACCGGCCTGCTGACGCCTTTGCCTTGCTGCCCAAAGCGCTGGCGACTGGTTCCATCCCATTTGAGCTCGCGCGTGCGTGCGCCAAGCCAAACTGGAAAGAGCAACTCGCGCAGTTTATCAATGCCGCGCCAGCCAATCTATGCACGCAATACACCTATGCGGTCTGTTTGGGTGATCTTGCCACGGCCGCCGGGCTGCGGGCCGAGGCGCTGGCGTTGTACCGTTCGGCGTTGCGCCATGAACGGCAGGCTTCCTATGACTGGTTTATGCATGCGCAGACGGCGTTGCGCCTGGCCAAGGAGCTGGACGATGTCACGGTCCGTGCTGAGCTTCTCAAGAATATCGACGCCGTGCTGTCTGCCAGCGCCGGCGGCGCCGACCGACTGGTGAGTTTGCGCTGGTGTTGCAGCGATCAAGTAGACCAAGCCCAACTTGGCACATGGCGCGCGCTGGCATGGCGCAGCAGCACCAACAAACTCGATCCGGCCTTGCTCAACGAAGTCATTCCGTATGCCATGCGCGACGGCCAGACCAATCTGCTGCGCGAGATCGCGGCGCACTTGGCGGCGCAGACCAATCGTTCGTTTGCGCTGCAGGCCAAGGTCTGCGCATTGCTTGCCTTTGCGGGCGACACCAATGCCTGCCTGCAATCCATCGCGGCCCTCGGCACGTTGCTGACCAATGCGGCGATGATTGAAACCTGCGGCGCGGAATACCTCGACCTGCTCTTGCGGCAGGCCAACAATCAATCGAATATCGAAGCCGTGGTCGGCGCATGGTGTACCAACGCGGCACTATCCGCGTACCAACGTTTTCAGTTTCTGGATCGCATCGTGCACAACATGCCCTATCAGAGCGCCACCCAGTCACTGTGGCGCTTGTGGCAAGAGGCAACGTCAAGTTCAACACGCGGCTATATTCAGGAAAAACTTCTTTATAGCTTCTACGAGCATCAAGATCGCGCCGCACTCGCAAATTTTGCGGAACAGGCCATGCGCGACCCAACCACAAGTGACGACACAATGGCATCGCTGGCACGCCATTTTGAATCCCTGAACATGCCGGCCGATGCGCTGGTGCTGACCGAACAGTTGCTGGCACGCAAGCCTGCCAATGCCGAGGAGCGCGTCGGGCTGCTGGTCAAACTTGCGCAATTGTACGGCCAGACGGGCAATCGCGCCCAGCTTGCCGCCTATGCCGAGCAAGCGCTGCAAGCGGCGCCAGACCAGCGCCGCATCCAAGTCGTTACAGAATTGGTCGAGGCCTTGCGCGCCGGCGGCCAAGCGGATCGCGCCCAGGCACTGCTCCTTGACGCATTCAACAAAGCCACCACGGCGGGCGACGTGGGTGCGCTCGCGCAGTATCTGGCCGAGTGCAATGATGTCCCGGGCAGCGGCATTAATGCTCGGCAAATTGCCGAGCGTGTGCTCGCCATGGACAGTTCGCTCAACGGTGTGAAACAGGCCGCAACCTTGCTGGTGCGCTATGGCGAATACGATGCCGCGCGTGCCTGTGTCCAGCGCGCGCTGGCCGACACGACCGTGCCAGCCGATCAATGTTACCTGTACGAAAGCTTGGCATCCATCGCGGCCGCGAACGACAACGTGCGCGACCAAGCCGATGCGCTCGAAAAACTGTTTGCCTTGCAGTCCGGCGCTGACAAGTGCAAGGCGGCCGAAAAACTGTGCGCCGTCTTGGTCGAGTGCGGCCGCTATGATGCCGCACTTGCGCGTGCCCAAGAGATGTTGACGACGATGGACAAGACCAGCCGCGAAGGACAGCAATTGCTCAAACTCACGCTGGATGCGCAGATGCAACTCGGCCAGGCAGATGCGGCGTGGGCCACCGCCCAACACATTGCCGACCCGGCGCAATTCATCGAGATAGCCCAGCGGCTCGGTCATACCGCCGATGTGCGCCCGCGCCTCGAAGCCGCGTTTCAAACAGCGGACAGCGCGGCGCGCATGCAGCTTGCCGGGCTGTTGATGAATGTCTACGAAGCCGGCAAGGACACGCGCGCCATGGCCGCGCTCGCCGCAGACATGGCCGCCGGCGCGGCGGCGGCTGACCCAAACCAGGCTTCGGCGATTGCAGACCTGTGCGTGCGCGGCGGCATGCCCGACGCCGCGCTCGCCATTCTGAAAACCGCCCACGCGAACGCCACGCCGAATGCGCGCGGCGAGGCGGCGCGCGCCATCGTGAACTTGTTGCAGCGCACCCAGCGCTACGACGAAGCCTTGCAATGGCTGGCCACGCAGCCGGCCGATACCAGCACGCGCGCCCTGGCCGCCCGCATCTATGACGACAAGGGCGATGTGCGCACGGCGGTGGACGCCTATTGTGACCTTCTGCGCGACGCGGGCTCGCGGGGCGCGGGCTATGACCTGCCCTATTATCTGGCACATGCACTCCGGCGTGCCAACGACCCGGCCTTGATTGAGCATGCACTGGCGCGCCTGTCGCTCAACAACAGTGCAAACAAGCCGGAGCTTTGCGCTGGCATCGCCGACATGTTTCAACGCCTGCAGGATCACGAGAAATCCCTGGCATGGTGGCAACGGGCCGCAGAACGTGAATCGTCCCCCTCGCAGAAAGAATTTTATGAATGGCAGATGCTCGACGAATACACGGCCCTGCGCCAGTGGGATGGCGTGATCGACAATTGTCGTGACCGGCTTGAAAAGGGCGGCGATGACTGGAGCGTCCGGGATCAGTTGCGCAGCAAGTTGGCCAATGCCTATCAGCAAGACGGGCGCGCCGACAAGGCGGACGCGATTTTGCGCGAGCAGTTGCGTGATTGTGAACACGCCGCGCAGCGAGCGGGTGTGTCCAGCAATCTTGCGCAAGTGCGCTTTCGCTTGGCCGAGCTGTATCGCCAGAACGGCCAGCCGCAAAAATCCGCGACCATCTTGCGCGCCCTGGCGGATGATCACAAAAGCGGCTGGTTCGCCACGCGCGCCAGCCAGGAATTGCGGCAGTATCACAGTCAATAACGGCCTGCGGTTTGAAGCTCCCCACCGATCCCGCGTCGGTCTGCAGAAGAGAGGATGAATATCGAATAATGAACAAGAAATATCGAAGTATCTGGCAGAACTTCATTATTCGATCTTTCTTGCTGCTTGGAGTTCCGCCATCGGCGCATGTGCGTCAACTTAAGCGGCTGGAAGCCGCTTCTACGACAGCGCCGCATGTAGACGCGGCATCTTGCCGCGTTACTGGGAAAATCGGCTGGAAGCCGCTTCTAAGACAAAGGTGCTTGTTAAGTTGACGCGCATGCGTCAACGGCGGGAATCCCGCCACCGGCAGCGATCTTTCCGGGGTAAATAATTAGACTGCAGACTGACGTCGCGGGGTCAAATCCGCCTGCAAGACGCGCTGCGCTTGCTTTTTTTATTGCATAATGATATAATACAATATGGCTCATATTGATCG
>JAPLST010000079.1 GCA_026398485.1 bacterium | reverse complement strand
TCCCAATCTCTGCGTCCACCGATCCCGCCATCGGCGCATGCGCGGCAACTGAAGCGGCTGGAAGCCGCTTCTACGACCGCGCTTCACGTAGACGCGGCATCTTGCCGCGTTGCTGGGAAAAGCGGCTGGAAGCCGCTTCTACGACAGATGTGCTTGCTAAGTTGACGCGCATGCGCCGGCCGCGGGATCGGCGGGGCGCCGGATTTGAGAGAAATTTGCTACACTAGCGGCACACCACTTATGACATCCGTCTTGCCGTACACCTCGTTGAGTGAGTATTTGCGCCAGCGCCATGGCGCAAAAGTCGTGCGCATTCCATTGACGCTGCACCAGGTCTGCCCACAGCGCGCGGCGGGGCGCCCAGGTTGCCTGTTTTGCCTGCCGGCCGCATACGCACCGCCGGCCGCACAACAGCAGGGCACGGCAGTTGAACAATTGCAGCGCGGAATCGCGCAGGCGCGGGCGCGCGGCCGCGCCACGAAATTTGTCGCCTATCTGCAAAGTGGCAGCAATACGCATGGCGAGCCGGCGGCGTTGCGGCGCGTCTATGAAGCATTGCTGGCGCAGCCGGACGTTGTGGCATTAAGTATTGCGACCCGGCCAGATTGCCTGGACGATGCCATTCTGGCGGTGCTGGCGGATCTCAGCCGGCAGCATGACCTGTGGGTTGAACTTGGCGTGCAGACCCTGCAGGAGCGCAGCTTGACGTGGTTGCAGCGCGGACACGACGCGGCCTGCGCGCGGGATGCCGTGCGGCGCTTGCGCGAGATCGGGATCGCGCACATTGTTGCCCATCTCATTCTCGGCCTGCCGGGCGAAACAATCGACGAGATGCACGCCAGTGTGCGGGGCTGTGTGCATGCCGGCGTTCACGGCCTCAAACTGCATCATCTGCAAGTGATGCGCGACACGCCGCTCGAAGCCGAATGGCGCGCGGGGCGTGTGCCGACGCTGACGCTGGATGCCTACGCGACTGTGGTGGCCGCATTGCTGGCCCGTGTCCCGCGTGAAATTGTTATACATCGCCTGTGCGCCAGCACGCCGGCGCAGTACCTGTGTGCGCCGCTCTGGCCGGGCACAAAGACGGAGCACTTGGCCGCCATCATGCGCGCACTCGCAATGGATGGCGATGCACATGTGCTGCGTTTGGGTGTGCTGAGACCCCCACGATCCCGCCGCTGACGGGATCGTGGGTGAATAAGATTGAGTAAAAAGGCGCACCGGCGTCCCTTTCTCAATCTCTGCGTCCACCGAGGCAAGCTCGGTGGGGCGCTCAAGACCTGAATAAGATTGAGTAAAAAGGCGCGCCGACATTCTTTTCTCAATCTTTGCTTCCACCGATCCCGCCGCCAGCGTGGATCGGTGGGGAGCAAAGAGAAGTAGCGCAAGGCATGTCAAGAGTTCTGGACGCGGCACAGTACGCAGCTACCCCCGCGGGCTTTGGTCTACGCTTGGAGAAAAACGGTTTGAAACCATTTTATAAATAAAAAACGCGCCCGGATGTTCGTCCGGGCGCGTCTGTAAACAAATCGGCCGCTGCTGCTTATTCTTTCGGCGCGGGTTCCGCGCTGAGCAATTCAACCTCGAAGACCAAGACGGTATCCGGATAAATATCCGAGCCCGGCTGGCCTTGCTCGCCATACGCCAAGTCGGCCGGCAGGTACAGTTTGTACTTGCTGCCGACCGGCATCAGTTGCAGCGCTTCCGTCCAGCCTTTGATAACTTGATCGAGCGGAAACACCGCCGGCTCGCCGCCGTGCTTTTCCGAACTGTCAAATTCCGTGCCGTCAATCAAGGTGCCTTTGTACAGCACTTTGACGACATCCGTCTTGTTCGGTTTCGGGCCCTCGGCTTTCTTCAACACTTCATATTGCAGACCGCTCTCGGTCGTGACGACGCCCTCTTTTTTCTGGTTCTTTTTCAGAAACGCGACGCCCTCTTTCTTGTTTTGTTTGCCTTTGACTTGCGCCATCTTCTTCCAGTCTTCAACTTTCTTTTCGCGCTCAGCCGTCGCTTCTTCACGCTTGGCCATCATCTGCTTGCGGAATTCCATCATGGTCTGGCGTTGCGCGTCCATGGACAGCTGGGGCTTGCCGCCCGAGAGCCCGTCGCGCAGCCCTTTGACGACCAAATCTTCATTGACAAACGGCACGTTCTGGCGCATGCCGCTGCCGGTGTCAAGACCAAGGCAATAACTGACCCGGTCGGTATAGCTCATCTCGCTGGTGGCCGGCGCGGCAGCCGGGCTGCCCAGCAAGCTGGCTTCCGCTTTTTTCAGCAGGCCTTCAGCCGGCGGCGCGGCCGGCGCATCGGCGGCGGACAATGACCATGCCATGAGTGTGACGACCGCACCCGTCAGAACAAGAACGCGAGTAACCATTGTGTCTCCTTAGTACCGTTGATTGCGACGCGCCCTGTGTGTTGCGTCGCATATCACATAATGAGCTTGGTCGTGCGCGGCCTTTCGCCAGGCACATGAATCACACGCCAAACCTCAGCAGAAAATGGTACGCCCGAAGGGACTCGAACCCCAAACCTTCTGGTCCGTAGCCAGACGCTCTATCCAATTGAGCTACGGGCGCACAACTGTCGCAACGTGTATTATAGCAAGCCGTGGACGCATTGTCAAACGCACCCCTCGTGGGCTCTGAAATTCCGCTATATGAACGGGAGCCGCAGGCGTGGAGCGCGCAGACAGGTAGGGCGGTCAGGCCCTTGACCGCCGCAGTCGTCGCTGCGCCAGCCGCAACGGCGGTCAGGGCCTGACCGCCCTACCTCACCCTCCGGCCACGCACGCGCAGGATCCACAACAGATTTGGCTACGTCAGGTTCGCATTTCCCCCTATAGCGGAATTTCAGCCCGCGGGCTCTGAATTTCCCCGGATTGTTGCGACACACCACGATAGACCGCGCCGCCGGCGTGCGGCGGGGGACTGCAGAAATGATGAGTGATGAATGATGAATGATGAGTGCAGAGCAACAACAAACGCCAACCGCCAGATGGGAAACCCGATGGGTGCAGT
>JAPLST010000488.1 GCA_026398485.1 bacterium | reverse complement strand
AGGCCCTTGACCGCCGAGGTCGTCGCTGCGCCATTGTAGCACCGGCGTGCGCGCGCATGCAGCAACGGCGGTCAGGGCCTGACCGCCCTACCGCAACATCCGGCCACGTACGCGCAGGACCCACAGCAGATTTGGCTACGTCAGGTGCGCATTTTCCCCTATATCGGAATTTCAGACAGATGTGCTTGTTAAGTTGACGCGCATGCGCCAGCGGCGGGATGCGTCATGCGTCATGCATCCCGGCTCTTGGCCACTTTCCAAATTATCGCGCCGCGCGAGAATTTACCGCTTAAGTTTAAACTTCGCGCCAGGCACCGGCCGTCAGGCGGCGCGCGTGTGATTGTGCGCGCTCATTCCGTCAGGCGGAATGTGCCCGAGCCGCGGTAATCCTCACGCGAGTACCAATCCGGCCGCCACCACCACTTCGCCACGGGCCCGGCCGCGGCGTCCGTATCGTTGACGGTGATGTTCAGCCGGAAGGCACGCCATGGCCTGCGGACATGTTTGGACAGCGCCATGGGTATGGCCATTTCCGTCACATAGCCGGTCGGTGTCGCCAGGCAGAGTGCCACGATGCCCGCCGGCATTTTCTCGCGCTCGAACCAGACCATGTCGTTGGTGCTGCGGCCGGGACTGAACGCGAGCAGCAGCTCTTGCGCCTGTTTTTCGGTTGGCTTGCGGATGCGCCACGGATCGTTCACCACCCGCACCTCCACCCCGTCTTGATTCCATGGGTCGACCCCGGGTTTGGCCACGCGGTGGTCATCCGTCACGTCGACCACCAGGTAGACAAACTTATCATCGTGTGCCGTGGCAAAACGATAGCAGCAACTCGGTGCAGCCGTGCCGGCAGTCTGCGCGGGCATGCCGGTGATGAAGGCTGCGCCAGCCCAGTCATCCAGCGCGCCATCCACGGTTATTGCGCGGGTGGTGCGCGGGCAGGTCTGCTGCCGGGTGATGCCGGCGGTGAGGGTGCCCTGGGTGTGCATCGCGCGGCGGCCGGGCGCGGCAATGCGCAGGCGCCATGGCAGCGTGATGACGCCCACGGGTTCGCGCAACGTGCGCGCCAGGTTGCGCACGGCCAGCGGGATGGCACGCTGCGCACCGGGCGCGAGCGTTTCGTCAATGGCGTCTGGTTGCACGCGCATGGCGCCGCGCACCTTCACCGGCGCCGTGAAGGCAATCGGCATGGTAAGGCAATTGCTGATGGTCAGCGTCAGCACGCAGGCGCGAAATGTGTCGGTGTCGAGCAGCAGCGGCGGCAGCTGGATCCCGGCCGTGCGCATCCGCGCGGCCAGCGCCGCTGACTCCTCCGTGATGATGTCATCCGGCAGCACACCATCCACGCGCACATTCGCCACGACCGGCATGCCGCTGCCGACCGTCACCCAGGTGAAATGGTCAAATGTGCCGGCATAAATCCCGGCGAGATCGCTGGCGCCGCCGCTGGTGGCCAGCGTGTAATAGGGCGCGCCGTTGCGCTCATATTTCTGGTAGGTATGCACATGCCCGGCAAACACCGCATGCGGGCGCTTGCGCAACGCGGCCGCGATCGTCTGCCACCACGCCGGCACGTCGTGCGCAAGCCAGACCGGCTTGTGCATGAAGACCAAGGTACAGCGCGCCGCGCGGTTCGACGCCAGCACGGCGCACATGTAGGCCGCCTGCGCGTCAAGCCCGCCGGGGATCTGGCCCTCTTCCGTGTTCAGCATCAGGCACAGGACATTGTCAAACATGAAATGGTAATAGCGCGGGCCATAGCGCCGCGTCCACCACGCCGCCATGGACGGATTGGTGATGTCATGATTGCCCGGCAAGCGGTGGAACGGCATGCTCAGGCGTTGCAGCACGCGGTCGAGTTGCGCCTGCTGATGGGTCACGACGCGTTCGTCCTCGCTGTAGCCCGCGATCAGGTCGCCGACGCAGACCACGAAATCCGGCTGCAGCAATTCAACCTCGTCGAGCACGCGCGGAAACACGCCCGGACGCTCGCCGCCCGTGCGATCCGCCAGTATCGCAAGGTGAACGGGGCGGGGTTGCGGCGGCGACGCCAGCAAGCCGCGGCCCTGCGCTGCAGCACACGCGCAACCACAGGTCAGGAGCAGTCCCACACTCGCCGCCATCGGCCATGCTGTATCCGGCTTCATCGTTGCTATTCCCCGCGTGGTGAAACTGTACCATGGAATTATACACTTTTTGACATGCGGCGATAATCGCACTGAATAAATTCTCGTGCGGCGCGAGAATTTATGGTTGCAGAGGTGCAGAAGTGAGCGACGGTTCCGCGCACGGTGCCATCCGCCGAAAAACGCGGTCGGGAGATCGCACCGAGCTTCAGTCCCGCCAGCGGCGCATGCGCGTCAACGTAGCGAGTGTAGCTGTCGTAGAAGCGGCTTGCGCCTCTTGCTCATGAGAGCGTTTTCTACTTTGCAGCGTCCTTGTAGCCGCCCGCGGTGAGGGCGGTTTCTGCAGCCGCGGTCAGCGCCCGCGGCTACAATTGGCATGACACCACGTAAGCGCATTCATTAGTAAGTTGACGCGCATGCGCCAGCGGCGGGATGATCGGCGCTCCCTTCGCCGCACGGCGTGCGGCACATCACGCGGCTCTCCTCCCCATTTCTTCTCTTGTGCTGCAATATGAATGGGAGCGGCCTCCGTGTCGCGATTCTGTTGTATGCGCTGCATTCGCCGCACGGAGGCGGCTCCCGTTGAGGAGGTGCGGCGGTGGTCGGTGCAGCGGTACGTCGGTGGCAGCATAAGATTGAGCAAAAAAAGCGCGCCGCTGTTTTTCCCAATCTCTGCTTCCACCGATCCCGCCGCAGCAAGCTCGGTGGGGCGCCCGAGACCTGATCACGCGCTGCGTTGCAGTGCTTGCTCGATGCTCTGGGAAAGCGACGTGATCGTGTACGGCTTCTGCAAGAACAAGACGATGGTGTCGTCCAGCAGTGCGGACAACTGCGCGTCCTGCATGTAGCCACTCGACAGCACGGCCCGTACACCCGGGTTGATCTGCTGCATGGCGCTGATCGTCTCGCGCCCGTCCAAGTCAGGCATGACCTGATCAATCAAGACCAGGTCGATCAGGTGCTGCTGGGCGCGGTAGAGCTCGAGCGCGATGCGACCGCTGTCGGCGGCCAGCACGCGATAGCCTAACTGATCCAACATGCGGACAGCAGCCATGCGCACGATGTCGTCATCGTCCACGACCAGAATGCAGCGGGGCGTTGCGGCGGGCGTCATGCGCAGCGTCACGACGTCACGCACGGCATCCGCATGCGCCAGCGGCAAGTAGACTGCAAAGGTGGAGCCCGTGCCGACTTCACTCTCCACTTCAATGAATCCGCCGTGGTTCTTGACAATGCCGTAGACCATCGCCAAGCCCATGCCCGTGCCTTTGCCGGCTTCCTTGGTGGTGAAGAACGGCTCGAAGATGCGCTCGCGGATGGCCGGCGGAATGCCGCCGCCGGTGTCCGTCACCCGCAGCACCAGATAGTCGCCGGGCGTGGCCGCCGGCTGTGTGCGGCAGAACTCCTCGTCCAGCAGCGCGCCAGCCGTGCTGATGCTGAGCACCCCGCCGCCGGCGATGGCATCGCGTGCATTCACCGCCAGATTGAGAATCACCTGTTCGATCTGCGCCGGATCGCCAATGACGATTGCCCGCGGCGCCTCACAGCGCTGCACCAGCGTGATTTTCTTGTCGATGGTGTGGCTCAGCAGCGTGCAGACGGCCGCGATGCCGGCATGCACATCCACCGCCACGCTCAACAGCTTGCCGCGCCGGGCAAAGCCCAGCAACTGCGAAGTCAACTGGGCGGCGCGTTGCGCGGCATGTTCAATGGTGCAGGCGGCTTCGTGCGTAAAGCTGCCCTGCTCCGCTTCAATCTTCAAAATGCTGGCATAGCCGAGAATGCCGGTCAATAAGTTGTTGAAGTCATGCGCAATGCCGCCCGCCAACTGGCCGATGGCCTCGAGCTTTTGTGCCTGGCGCATATGTTCTTGCTGGCGCCGCTGCTCGGTGATGTCGGTCAGGAAGGCCATGATGTATTCGCCGGACTCGTCCTTGAAATAGGACTTCTGCGTCAGAATAATGCGCCGCTCGCCTTGGTTGGACGTGTGCGGCTCTTCCGTCGTGTGCAGGACATGCGTGGCAAAGACCAGCTCATCTGCGGCATAAAACGCGCGCGCTTCCTCCGGCGGCGAGTAATCCATATCGGTCTTGCCGAGCAAAGCCGAGCGCGGCAGATTCAGAAATGCGCACGCGGCGTCATTGACCATCACCCAGCGATGTTGGCGGTCTTTCACGAAAAACGGGTGCGCCAGCGAGTTCGTGACATTGTGCAGAAAACGTTCCGACTCGCGCAAACGCCGCTCGGCCTGCTTGCGCGCCAAGGCGCTGGCAATCAGTTGGGTGGTCAAGGTGAACGCGCTGGCCACGCCGTCACGAAAGGCAAGGGCCGGCGTCACCGTGTCAAAGCCGACGAACCCAATAAAAACACCGGCCACATGCAATGGCACAAAGAACAGGGATTGCACTGTCGGCAGAATGTGCTGCAGATCCGCGCCGCGCATATCGGCCACATACACCTGCTGGCCGCCCCCCAGCTCCTTCAGCAGGTCGGCCAGCGCGCCGGCATTGAGCTTGTCGAGCACATCAACGGGCGCGGGCGCATCCGCCGTGTGCCATGCATACGCCAGCTGATAGCACCAGCCCGATCCGCTCAGCAGAAAAATGTACCCGCGCTCGGCCCGGGCAAAGCGGGCCACGGTCTCCAGCATGCGCACGATGACCGGGTCAATGGATGCTGGATCCAAATGAATCAGCTCTGAAGACACGCGGCACATGAAGTCAATCAGCGCCATGCGCTGCTCCAGGGCAGCATGTGCCGCGACCAGCTCAATGTGTTTGACGCGATGCAATTCGGCCTCGTGTTCGCGCTTCTCCGACTCGTAGCGCGTGCGGATGGCTTCGGCAACGTGGCTTTTCTCCGTGGTATAGGCATTTTCCCGCAATGAAAATGCCTTGCGCCAGTAATCACAGGCACGCGCATACTCGTGCTGGGCCTCGTGCATCTGCGCTAATTTGCGAAAGGTGGCCACCCGATATTTCACCAAGCCGATCTTGTCCGCCAGTGCCAGGGCGCGCGTGTACAACGCATGCGCTTTGGCGAAGTCGCCGCGCATCCGCGCCACTTCCCCCAGCACGTCCAGACATTCCATGACGCACCGCGGATACTCCATGCCCTCGTACAAGGTCAAAGCTTCATGCGCCAGCGTGGCGGCCGGCTCTTGCAGGTTGTCGGCCAGATGCACCACCGCCAAGTTCAGCAAAATGCTGGCGCGCATGCGGTTGTTGTTGGTGCTCTCCGCAATAACCAAGGCGCGTTGATAATAACTGCGGGCAATGGCGTACTGGCCGCGCGCGCGGTGTGCATTGCCAATGTGTTCCAGCGGCGTGACCATGTCCGCCTGATTGCCGGTTTTCTCATACAGCCCCAGCGCCCGCTCGGCATGGCGGATGGCCTCGTCGTGGTTGCCCAACTCCACATAGAACAAGGCCAGATTGCTGCAGGCCTGCGCCATGGTCAGGTCATTGCCCAATTCTTCACTGCCCCGCAGGGCCTCCAAGCCGCAGCGCACCGCATTCTCAACATCATCGAGCCGCAGATAGACAATGCTCATGTTGTTGAGATTCGCCACACATTCCACACGGTTGTCGAGCGCGGTGCTGATGACCAGCGCGGCTTGGAAATACTCATTGGCCGCCCGGTATTCACCCAAGGTCGACGAACACACGCCGCACAGTTTCGAGGCCGAAGCCTCGCCAGCTTTGTCGCGCACCCGCTGGGCCATGGCCAGTGCATCCTGGGCATGGGCAAGCCCTTCGGCATACGCGCCCTGATGCCAACTGTCACGGGCTGCCTGCACCAGCGCGCGTACCTGCGCCGGTGTGTCAACGTACGCTGCCGCGTGCTCTTTGACTGCCACAATGTTCTTTTTCTTGTTCATTATAAGAATGCATAGTATAGCAGAACTGTTGTTTTTTTTGACCATGACACATATCACCACCTTGTTTCGCGCTTAAAACTCCTCTCGAAATTAAAATTAAATGTCACTGACAAGCCTCAAGACGGCAGCTACCGCGGTGGCAGGAGCGCCGCAAGGAAATGCGGCCCCGTTCTTATAGCGGAATTTCAGTTCTTGATGTTGTATTGTTTGACATTGCACACCGGTTTATGCTATATTTTCTGCAAGATTGAAAGTATGAAATATGCGCACTATGCATGCAGTTCGGCCACCGTCTCCAACACCAACCACCTGATCCCCCAAGCCACATGCCGGCCACTCTATCAATTACGCCGCAAGTCTTGCATGACCGCCTCGCGTCATTGGCGCGGGAGCTTTCCACGCGCGACGATGCCCTCGCGTTGCTGGCTCTGGGTTCTGTAGGAGCTGAAACTGGCCGCCTGGATGCCTGGTCTGACCTTGACTTTTTTGTGCTCGTCCGCGATGGCGCAAAGGCCTGCTACATCGGGAACCTTGACTGGCTTGCCGCGGCGCATCCGCTGGTGTGGCACTTCCAGAACACCGCGGATGGCCACAAGGCGTTGATGGCGGACGGCGTGTTCTGCGAATTTGCCGTCTTCGAGATGCATGAACTGCGCCGTATCCCTTACGCACCCGGTCGCTTTATCTGGCGGCGCAATGAGGTTGACGAAGCCCTCGCGTGCGCGCAGCAGTCGCTGCCCGCACGGCACAGTGCCGGCTGGCTCGTTGGCGAGGCGCTGTCGAATCTAATCATCGGCCTGCAGCGGCACGCACGCGGAGAGAAACTTGCGGCCATGCGCATGATTCAGGTCTATGCCCTGGACCGTGTCCTTGAATTCTTGGAACTGCGGCAGTCGGGATCCAGTGATGCATATGCGGCACGCGATCCGTTCAATGTTGATCGGCGGATCGAACTGCGCAGTGCACCGGCAGCGCTGGACTTGCCCAACTGGGCCGGTGGCTATAAGCGCAGCGTGCCTGCCGCGCTGGGTCTGCTCGCGGTTTTGGAGGCGCACACGGGCGTGCCAGCCGAGGTTGCCGGGCACATCAGGATGCTGGCCAGCATGGCCTGAGGTGTCCCACGGCGCGGGAAGAGGTAACCGGCGTCTGGGCGGCCAGTGGCAGTCTGGGCAGGCATGCTTTGCCAATTCACATTGGATATGCTATAGTCTCTGCACGATCAAACTTGTGAACCATGCACAATGTAGAATTAACAAGTTAGCCAAACACACTATGCCTATTCCCGATTACCAGTCCTGTATGTTGCCTTTGCTTCGCTTTGCGCAAGACGGACAAGAGCACCAATTGAGAGACGCGATTCCCGTTTTGGCTGACGAGTTCTCACTCACCGCTGACGAGAAAAATGAATTCTTACCGAGTGGGCAACAACCCGTTTGCACGAGCATCCTCCTGCCAGACACAAGCATGGATAAGTCACTGGGGCCGTTAGTCGCCGCTATCTGTTTCCCATGAACGAAGCCGGTTCATTATCTCCTCAGCGCACACGATCTGCGAGCCAGCTAACGAGCGGCGCTGGAAAGTCGTGGATGAACTGGCTGCCCGTCGCCGGGATCATCATGGCGGCGGTGGCAGCGCGCGCGTGGCTGCTGTTCGGCACGCATTATATGCCCGGCGTGAACGGAGCCTACTATCTCGTGCAGGCGCGGTCGCTTATTGAGCGCGGCGTACTCGGTATCCCGGACATGCCGCTCACGTTTTATCTTCACGCGGCCATGGCGTGGTTGCTGGCAAAGTCGAGCGGAATGGCGCAGGCGGATGCCATCGTGTGGACGGTGAAGCTTTGTGATGCCGCGCTGCCGCCGCTCGTGGCGTTGCCGGTATTCATGCTTGTGCGGCGCTGGGCACAAGCGCGCGGACAGGGAGCGGCGGTGCCGCTCGCCGCCGCGGCGCTCGCGTGTTTCGCGTGGCCGTGGTTCCGGATGGCTGGGGAACTGCAAAAGAACTCGCTTGCGCTGGTGTGGCTCGCCGCGCTGGCCATGATGCTGCATGGCTGGCTCGCTGCGCCGACGCCCAAGCGCGGTAGTGCCGTTCTCGCGTGCCTGCTGCTGCTCGGGCTCACCCACATCGGCGTGCTCGGCGCTGCGGTGGTGATGCTGGCTGCGATAGCGATGCTGCTGGCGTTCACTGCCCGGCAAGGAGGTTGCGTGCGCTGGCGTCACCTGCTGCCGTGGATGGTTGCGGGCACGGTGCTCCTGGGGCTTGCGGCGGCCTTGGTGCTCTGGAAGTTCGACCCCGTCCGCATTCAGCGGCTCCTCACCGCGCTGACGAACCCGGCGAAGTTTTCTGCTGACGGAATGCAGATGCCGATCCCGCCGGGCGGCGGGATGAACGCAATGCGTTGGCTGCCGGCCATCGGATTTGCCGCGGTGGTCGTTCCCGGACTTGTTGTTGCCTGGCGTCGCCGGCGAAACCGGTCTGCCGCTGATGTCGCACTCGTCGCTGGCGCAGCGATCACCGTGCTGGCAATGACAGGCCCGTGGTTCAGCATGGACAAAACACTGCGCTTCTATCTCATCGCGCTCCTGCCCGCCATTGTGGTCGCTGCTTTTGCCGTGGTACACATCACCGCGGCATGGCTGCGCTGGTGCGTGATCGGCGCCGCCATGTTCATCGGTATCGGCAGCAGCGTGCCGATGCTCCGGCGCAGTGGCAGCGCCATCCTCAGCGATGCCGCGATGCTTGAATTGCAAAGCCTTGCCCTGCACATTTCGCAACCGGATCACAGCCTCGTCTGTGCCCGGCACGGTCTGGAATGGTGGGCGGCGTGGTTTCTTCACACCCGGATCGCGCAAGCCTCCGCTCTGAAACCCGAAGACTGGCAGCGCTACGATTCCGTCTATATTCTCGAAATCAAATCCGGCCTGGAAATGCCACCCGCCCCGGGCGGCGGCGGCCCACCTGGATTTGGTCCGCGCGGATGTCCGCCCGGTCCGGCTCTGCCCACTGCCATGCCACCACCGCCCGTCACGGGTGCCAACCCGATGATGTCCGCATCGATCCCGCCGGATGCCGCGGTGCTGCATGACGGCGCCTGCCTGAAGTTTGCGCGGATCGCCAGCCCGCCAGACGACATAACGCCGTCTGGCGTGAAACCGCAATGAAAATCAGCCTATCTTATTCACCCACGCGCAGCACATGTACATACGCCGTCCACGACCTGTTCTGACGAAATCAAGCGGACATTTTGAACACCCCTATGTCAGGAGTTCTGGAAGCTTTCGAAAGTATTGTGATGACTTTTGCTGTCCGGCATCAGATGACGTCAACACCGCAACATACATTCACGATCATCCGCGGGGCAGGGGCCCTGGCAACAACAAGGAGAGCACACCATGACACCAGAGAACAGCGAGCATTATTCTGCAAACGCGATGGTCATGCTCGAGGCGCTGTGGGGCGAAGGATTCCTCTCGCCGGGCGGGCCGGACGAGGTCGCGCGCATCATCGGTGATCACAGTCTGCGCGGTGTGAAACTGCTGGACATCGGCTGTGGCGCGGGCGGCATCGAGATCGAACTGGTCAAGAGGCATGGCGTCGCCCATGCCACCGGCATCGATGTGGAAGAAGGCGTGCTTGCGCATGCCCAGGCGCTGGTTGCCCGGCACGGATTGGGCGCGCGCATCACGCTGGTCAAAGTGGCGCCTGGGCCACTGCCCTTTCCTGCGGGCGAATTCGACGTGGTGTTTTCCAAGGATTCGATCATTCATATCCACGACAAGCATGCGCTCATGGCCGATATCTTTCGTGTCCTGAAACCCGGCGGGCGATTTCTGGCGTCCGACTGGTTGATCGCCACCGAAACCGTCTCGCCAGCCATGGCGGATTACATTGCGGCTGAGGGACTGGATTTCCAAATGGCCAGCCCGGCCTGCTATCGCGATGCCATGGAAAAGGCCGGTTTTGTGGATATCCAGATTGTGTCGCGCAACGCATGGTATCGCCAGCAGGCCCGCGAAGAACTGGCACGCCTGAAAGGTTGCGTGGGGAAAGCAGCCGCGGCAACACTCGGCCGCGAGTTCATTGCCAACAATATCAGCTGCTGGGAACGGATGATCTCCGTGCTGGACACCGGGGAACATTGCCCGAGCCATCTGCATGCGCTCAAGCCGCTGCCTGCCATGGCGCGGGACTAACGCCGCAGCCGGCGCAACATCAGCAGTACAGCCCACACGCAGCCCGGCTCCGGCACCAGCGTGCCGGACGCCACCAAGTAGTTCAGCCGCGCGGTTTCGCCGTCGTCCACGGCTGGATTCAGCCCGTTGGCTTCCTCATACGAATCGGGGATGCCGTCGTTGTCGCGGCTGGCCGCGAGACTCACGCCGAAATTGCCCGCGCCTTGCACTTCCACCTGCTCGGTCAGCGCCTGCACACGATTCAAATAGCCCGCGTTGGCCGGCGTGGCATTGCGCGTCGCATTCGCACCCAGCTTGACGTACACGCGGCCGCCTGCATTAGTGTCCTTCAATCCGTAATACGCGGCGCCGGCATCAATCTGCAGCACGGCCTGCCCGTTCATCAACAAATCCAGATTATTCGGCACGAGCCCGAAACGCACCCAGGTCGTGCCGCTGGCCGTGTAGGCGGCATCCAGTGTGTCGCGCCCGTGCGCCAGCGTGATGGTTTTGGAGAGCCCGCCATATGCAAAGGTGAACCCGTTGGCAACCGGCGTCACCGTGTACGTCTGGTCTTGCTGGCCTTCGTCGCGAAACGCCGAACAACGGTTGAAATACCCATCCGTGTTGGCAAGTTCAGCCTCGGTTGCATCGCCGGGATTGCTGATCGGCGACCCGATGATTTCGCGCGCGTCGTACCCCTGCCGCTCCGGACACCAGTCAAGGGCAAACGCCTTAATCAGCCGTCCACCGTATTTCTCGAAACAGGCATATATCAGATTGTTGGCAATAACATATTCATTTTCACCGTCAAAATCAAGGTCAATCTGGCGCGTGACCGTGTTGGTGCCCGCACCGGCATTCAGCACATTCGTCGCCCAGTGCGCGGCCGCGGCAATCACGCCCACATCACGCGTGTGATTTTGCAGTTTCAACGCCCAGCCGCTGATCGCGTCATAACTCGTGTCATCACTCGGCCACGGCGGCTTGTAGCCGCTGCCTTGATACCCGGCCTGGTCTTCGTCATGCCACGCCGTCTCGTAAATCATCGCCGCATAGCTGAATTCCGCCAGCGTCTTCAGGCGCCCGGCCGGCATGCCTTGCACGGCCGCCCACGCCAGCGCCATCAGCGAATTGCTGGTGTTCAAGTCGCCGTGCTTGAGGCCGCTCGGCAGGGGAGTCGCGCCAATCACGTTCGGCACATAACTGTAGAAATCCTGTTCGCCGCCGTTGAAGCTCGTGCCATAATACCAATTGTCATAGCTCTGCTTGGGATTGCTGACATTATCCTTGCAGGCGTGCCGCAGCCATTCATAGGTCGAGGGCTCTTTGTTGACCACCGTGCCGTGATCCACCACCCAGGCGCTTTCATTCGCGCGCGCCAGTGCCAGCGCATCCTTCAAGGTCGTGACCTGAATCCACGGATGCATCGCCAGCCAGCGCGCGGTCTTGTGCCACAAGACGTAGTTGTTGTTGCCCTGCGGGTCGGTGAACGAGCGCCCGCCATACGCCTCCCAGTCGTCGAAGATCACCGTGATCTGGCCCTGGTCGCTGCTGCGCGCCTTCTCCAGCAAGGTGTAGCGCGTGTCTATTCGCAGGCCGTCGTCCTGATTCCAAAACTTCGAGTTGTCCTCGCGATCATTGATCATGAAGCAATACACACCGTTGATCTTGTGTACTTTGTGCTGGTAGGCCTGCTCGCCGATGGTTGTGTCAATCCCACTTTCACCCGGTTTGAAGCCCGCCCAGGGCGTCTCGCTGGGGTAAAACCAGAAATGCAAATGATTGACTTCGTCCAGATACGTGGCCGGATACGCGCTGGCGGCGATCTCCTCGAAGGTGCGGCCGTCCAGCGGCGCCATGCCCGTCGTCGTGCTGCGAATGACGCGCTCGGGCACGTGCATCACTTGGACATCGCGCGGCGTCAACCCAAAGTAATTGCTCATCATGTCGGTGAAGCGCTCGATCGTCATCGCATTGCACGCGCCCTCGAAATACGGCAGCATGTGTTCGGCGAACACGCCGCCGACCAGCGCGCCGGGTTGGCCGTCGTTCTGGTCATTGTCCACAAATTCCTTCAGCCAAGCCAGGAACAGCGGGCCATCCTGCAATTGCTTCTCCGCCGTGCTTTTGTCGGTTGCCGCCCACTTCATTGCGGCCAGCAAGGTGCCGCTTAAATGATAGTTCGCGGCGAAATTGAACATTTGATGCGTTTCGAGCGCGCGCCGGAAACCGACATCCAAGGTGCCGCCGCCGTAGTTCTCGTCGTGAATATGGCCGCCGATGCCATCGGCCTTGTTGAGCGATTGATTGGCGTGCAATATGGCCGCATACTTGGCGCGCCCCGTCGTGTTGGTGCTCCACAGCGCGCCGCTCGAATCGCCGCGCAACGCCACCATGTCCTTGGTCGTGATGACCTCCATGCGGACTGGGCTCGTGCCATCCCAGCCCACGCCGGCAAGCGCCGCTTGTTTAACGCCGCATTCCATGCCATCCAGGTCGGAACGAAAATACTGGCCAAGATAATTGTTGGTGCCGAGATTCGTGCCGGCGGCGTTCTTGAGCGTGGCATTGCCGGCGCCATCATAGACGCACAGGGCCAGATCCCACGCGACCGCCGGCGTGCCGGGTATGCCATCCGGATAGCCGCTCGCGCCGCCGCTGGCGCAATCAACCAGGACATACACATCCAGATAGCCGTTTTCGGCGCCCACGCCCAATTCAAAGAAATCCGCGCGCGCAAAGAAATTGTTGCTCTCAAAACGACTGTAAGCCGCGACCAAATCACGCGACCAATAATAGCCGTCGGCGTCCTGGCCACTGATGCTGTAATTGCCTTGCGGGTTGAGCCCGCGCAGATCCGCGGCATCCCAGTCGAGCAATTCTTCGTAATAATAGCTGCCGTCCCACCACGGATCCGGGCTCAGCAATGGCCCGCGGCCAATCGTGATCGGCCGGCGGTGCGCGCCGGGCGGCGGCGCGTTCGTGCCCTGCACCGTGATGTAATTGCTTTTCATGTTGGTGGCGGCCGCGCCGCTGCTGTCCGTCACAATCAACTGCACATTGTACGAGCCCGTGCCCGTATATTGATGTGCGGGATGCTGGGCCGCACTCGTGCCGCTGTCGCCAAACGACCATGCGCGCGTTGCAATCGGAAACAGCCCGGTGCTGGAATTGTCCGTGAAATTAACCGTCAGCGGCACTGGCCCGGCCGTGGGTGTCCCGTTGAAAGCGGCCGCCAAGTGCGCGCCGGCACTGCCACTCACAATTACGGCGGAGACGGCATACAAAACATTTGTGTTTTCGCTCCACGCATCGGAGCCGTGCTGATAGCTGGCGCCGCCATTGGCCGCCTTGATCATGCGATAGGCATACCAGTTCGTGCCGCTGCTGGTGAAAACAACGTTGGTCTTGCAGCGCTTGTTGGCCCCGCTGCCATCTTGGAACCAGCCGCATTCGACCCAGGTCCAGCCCGCGCCGTCGCGCGCCGCGCCATAGCCAAACGCGCTGCCCGGCGTGCCGTCCCAGCCGCCTTCGCCCCACTCGACCCCTGGGCCGTGACGGTGAACAGCAACGTCGTTATGCCGAGTGCATTAAAAGTCATCATCCTTCACCCTTGTTCAATCTTATTCACCCACGACGCAAGGTCGTGGGGGTCTCTGCAGATGAGCGTGGATTTGCAATTAAACATCAAAGAACATGTTTTGGACAGCACACGGTGTGCGTTTACCGTCCGCGCCGCCGGCGCGCCCCTGCGCCCAGCAGAAGCGCGCCCAGCGCCATCATGCCCGGCTCGGGGATGATGTCGTAGGCATACGTCAGGCATTGATTGCCGGGCGCCGCGCTGTAATTGCCGACGATGTTGGTGCTGCCGAACTTCCAGTCACTGCCGCCGTTGTTGTCCCACGTGCCGCTGTCACCCGTGGCCAGCGTGGTGAACACGCAGTCGACCTCGCGCCAACTGTTGCTGACGAAGAAGGTGTGCGACCAGACGGCGCCCGGTGTGCCGCTCATCGCCGGCCGCGGACTGACCGTGCCGGCCCAACTGTTCCAGCCCAGATGCATATAAACAGGATTGGCGCTGGCCAGTGACCGGCCCGCCGCATTATAGCTGATCGTGCAGGTCGCGCCGGGCACCGGCGGATTGGGCACACAGGCGACGACGCCGTCACCGCCCGCTGTGCCGCTGGGCAACTGGCCCTGAATGCCGGCGGTGTTGCCAATGCCCGGCAGGCTTTGATTCGAGATCCATTTGCTGGACGGCGTCATGGTGCTGGTGATGAGCGCCTGCACTTTCACGGTGCCCGCCGTCGGGCCAAGAATGTCCAGCAACGCGAACGGCAGTTCCATTTCCCAGCCGGTGCTGACGCTGCCGGCGCCATTGGTGCCGGTCGCCGTGATGCCGCTGATATTGCTGTTGTTGAAGCCGTAGCGCAGGCCCGTGCCGGCGTGGACCAGCACGCGCGCGACATTCAGGTCGCCGGCGCCACTGCCACACGCGGCATCTTTGGCCGCGCCATCCAACTGCTCGAAATTAACGTTGTGGCCGCCGCTGGGCGTGTCCACCACTACCGCATAGTCGGGCATAAAGCCGGCATCGAAGGTGACGCCCGCCATGTTGGGCAGTTTTGCCGACATAAACGTCATGCCGTTCGTAAACGCGTTGATGCCGCCGGGCCGGCTGTCAATGAACAGCATCATGCAATTGCCGTTCAATTCGAGATTGCCGGCGATGCCAACCAGCAGGCCCGCAAATGAGTTGGTGACATACAGCGCATCCAGTTCGGAACCGGTGCCGGGCGCGACCGCGTCGCCAAACGCCGTCGGCGTGTCTTGCAGCACGCGCGCCGCGCCGGTGAAGTCGAGTAACAAATTCGTGCCGTCAATGTGTGCGGCATAGTCGGCCGAAATCGTGATGTAGCCGGTCTTGAGATTCGTGCTGGCGCCCAGCGGGCCGCGCGCAATCAATTGCACATCATACACACCCGGCGCGGCGTAGGCATGGCTCGGATGCTGGAGATCGCTCGACGCGGCGTCGCCGAACGACCAGGTGCGCCCGGTCACCGTGCCGCCGGATTGGTCGGTGAACTGCACCACCGTGCCGGGCGGGCCGGCCAGCGGCGCGGCGCTGAAATTGGCCTGCGGCGCGCCGGGCGGCGTGGCCGTGATATAGCCGGTCTGCGTGTTGGTCGCGGCGCCAAATGCGTTCGAGACCATCAGCGTCACCGTGTATGCGCCGGCCGCCGCATACACATTGCTGGGATGCTGCACGGCACTCGTGTTGCCGTCGCCAAACGACCAGGCGTGCCATGTGATTGCGCCGCTTGAGGTGTCTGTGAATTGGACGGTCAGCGGCGCGTCGCCCGAGCGCGGCGTGGCCGTGAATGAGGCGCTGGGCGGCTGGTCGCCCGCCACGGTCACGGTGTGCCAATCGCTGCCGCTGTTGTTGTCCCAGGTGCCCGCACCGTTATTGAAAACGCAGTCAAGTTGCGCCGCACTATTGCTGACGAAGACCGTGTACGCCCACGTCGCCCCGACCGTGCCGGTCATCGACGGATCCGGGTTGAAGACGCCGGCCCAGTTGTTAAACCCCACATGAATGCGCACCGGATTGACAGCCGCGAGGGCGCGCCCCGCGCTGTTGTAACTGATCGTGCAGTTCGCGCCGCGCACCGGCGGATCCGGCGCGTACGTCACCGCGGTGTCATTACCGCCGCCGCTCGTGGTCGCGCCGACATAGACATGCTGAATGTCCGATGTGGTCGAATGGCCCGCGTTGTCCACGGCGACAATCGCATAATCGTAGAGCGTGTTGGTGCTGGTAATGATTTTCGTCCAATAATGATGGGCGATGACATTCGGCAATTCGTAATTGATGTTTTCGAGGCCGTCAAAGCCGGCCATGGTTTTGGGAAATTCGCCGCGGTCGGTCATGGCCTGTTCCTGCCAGGCGTTGACCTCGCTACCGCCGGCAAAGAGTTCGTTGTGATTGCTGGCCATGCTGTTGACGCCGTCCTTGTCGGTGCGATACAGCACCTTGATCGTGCTGATGCCACTGCGGTCAAAGGCGAACGTCCAGACATAAAAATCCTTGGCCATCGCGGTCAGGACATATTTGGTCTGCGGCCCAAAACTTTGGCCGCCGGGATTCCAGGGATAGCGTTGCGGAATCCAGAGCGTCGGGCCGACCTGGTCGGGATTCGAGCCCAGCGCCGTGGTGGCCCAATCATAGGCTTCGTTGCAGGCGATCGTCACGCGGATTTCATTATCGCCCGGATTCCCATAATATTGAAAACCGCTGTCGAGCGAGCCAAGGTAGAAATGCCAGGCTTTCTCGGCCGCGCTCGCACCGCTGCTGTACGGCTCGGCCACGCGCCCGGCATTGATGCTGGCCGCGCCGGCGGTCGCCTCGGCATCCAGCACATAATTCAGGGCCGCCATCCGGATCGCATAATCGCGCAGTTTGTAATGCCAGCCGGTCTCGATGTCAACCTTGCCGTCTTTCCATAAAAACCACGTCCAATTCAACATGAGGGGCGAGCCAAAATCGCCGTCGGCATTGACCCAGCCGCCATCCTCGACATGCACCACGTCGGCTGCATCCACCGGATGATCTGCCAGGAACTGCTCGACCGTCGTCGGCCGGATCGAGCTGCTGCCGGTCAAACTCGGCACGGCTTCCTGATAATACGAATAGCCGCCGCCCCAGGCGTTGTCGCCATCGTGGCACATCATGGCCAGGCAGGGATGCGCGCTGTTGTTGTAAGGCGCGATATTGGCGTCAATCGGACCGCTGCCCATGCTGGAGTACCCGTCTTTCCACGACAGCGCCATTTCCGCCGGCACGACGACCATTTTGTATTCCTGGCCGGTGTGCGGGTCGTATTGGCGCGCATAATGCGGCTGCACCGAAAAAGGGATCGCATTGCAGGGCGAGCAGCCGCGGTCAATGTGCTCGCGATACCAGTTGGCGCCGGCGGGATTGAGCTGGTCGGCCTTGTTGGGCGGGTCGCACAATTCGCCACCCGAGCCGTTGACGTACGGGAAATTCGGGCAGGCGCGCGAAAGATGGGTGTTCGCAATCGCCACCCAGGTGAAGCCCTCTTTCACCAAGGTCGGAATGATGCGCTGCGAAAAGCACATTTCAGGGGGAAAGAAGCCCTTGGTATACGGCTCGCCCGTGCCATAATTTTGCTCGACCAGGTATTTGTGAATGCGGATTTCAAGTTCGAGCGTGCGCGGGTCGGCAAAGGCGGCAATGGGATGATGGGCCGGAATGCAAATGAAATCCAAGCGCGGCTTGCCGCCCGGCGTGTGCCACGCGCGCGCCTGGCCGTTGGCTGTCCAGCTGCTCGAATAACCGTTCCAATTGTTGTCACCGAGTTGCTTGATGTTCTGCATCAGCGAGCCGGACATGGTGCATTGCGCGCCGGATTCGCTGGCCTGGCCCATGCCGCCGACCGAGTCCTTCATGCGATATTGATACCCGGCCTTGCGATCGTCCACGCCGAAAATATCGCTGAGCGTCTCGGTCGGGTGATTGCCGCGCGCGCCGGCGTTGTCCATCGTATCCTTGGCTTTTTCATAGCCATTGCCGCTGCCACTGGTGCTCTTCGGCCAGTAGATCGGCTGGTGCATGTGCCAGAGATAGGTCGTGTGAACTTTGTTGGCGTCGCCGGCCGGCGCGCACAGCGGCGCGAGCAATAGGGCCGCGAGACCGGCATGGCACATAGGGTTGACAAGGTTCATGACAGGGGTGTGCTGCGAAGATGATGGCGCGTGCCGTTGGTGGCCAAGGCCGACACGGCCGGATGCGCGCCGCAGGTGGCGCGCGTGACCAGGGTTGGTTTCAGCAAAAGTTTGCGGGGTGCCAGTGCCGGTTGCTGCAGGCGCTGCAAGAGAAATGCGACGGCTTGGCGGCCCATGCCTTCCCGATCTTGGGCGACGGTCGTCAGCGGTTTTTCCAGCCAGGTGCCTTCATGCAGCCCGCCAAAGCCGATCAGCGAAACATCCTCGGGCACGCGCAAGCCGGCTTCGCGCAGGCGGAAATAGGCCCAGACGGCCAGCAAGTCGCTCATCGCAAAAATCGCGCTGGGCGCATGGCGCTCGCGGCACAGGGCCAGCAACCCATCAGCCGGCGCGCTTAATTCCCACGGCCCGGGCAGCACCCAGTGCGGCTGATACGCCACCTTCGCCGCGGCCAGCGCCCGGCGATACCCGGCCAAGCGTGCCGTGCGAATCACCGACGTGTCGCCAAACGCAAGGCAGGCAATGCGCTGATGGCCAAGCTTCAACAAGTGCTGGGTGGCCAGATGCGCGCCATAGGCGTCATCCGTGCCGACGAAGTCGAAGGGCACGCCCTGCACGGCCGCGTCAACACACACCACCGCCGTGTCGTTGGCGCGCAGATTTTCAAAGACATGCTTGTTGTGCTGCTTGAAGGGGATTGGCACGATGATGCAGCCATCCACTTCATACTGCCGGAACAACGAGATTTTGCGGCGCTCCGTTTCCTCGTTATAGTGGGATTGCGACAGTAGCACTTGGTAGCCGGCTATGTCGGCGGCCTGCTCAATGCCACGCTGGGAAATCTGACCGAACTGGTCATTGCCCTTACGGCCCTGCGCGCTGGGCAATACATGCTGGTGAAGTCGTCCATCGCCGGCGCGATTGTCACCAACACGCTATTCGTGCTGGGAGCGTCGTTTCTGCTCGGCGGACTTAAGCACCACGTGCAGGAATACAACCGCGTCAGCGCCCGTGTGCAAGCCGGCCTGCTCTTTCTGGCCACAGTCGCGCTATTGATTCCTTCGGCGACCTCCCAAGCCGACTCCGCGCCGGGCTCGGCCTTCACCCAGAAGCTGAGCGTGGGACTGGCAGTGCTCCTGATCGTTGCCTATGGACTAGGCATGCTGTTCTCGCTCAAAACGCACCGCGAGCTGTTTGCCAGCGCGGAACACGCCGAGGCCGGGGAAGCGCCGTGGCCGATCGGTCTGGCCCTGGGCACGCTGGCCGGCGTCACGGTGCTGGTGGCGCTGGTCAGCGAGGTATTTGTGGAGTCGGTGCAGAAGGCAGCGGAGGCGTTCGGGATGACTCCGGCGTTCGTGGGTTTTATCGTCGTGGCGCTGGTGGGTGGTGCGGCGGAGATGGGTTCGGCGTTTTCCGGCGCGCGCAAGAACCGGCTGGACCTCAGCGTGGGCATCGCCTTGGGCAGCGCCTCCCAAATCGCGCTCTTTGTCGCGCCGGTGCTCGTCCTGTTCAGTTACGTCCTCGGCCCGACCCCCGCGTGGTTTGTCGGGGTGCTCGTGATAATGGTTTACCTGATCTTTGCCATGACGCTTTACCTGTTGCCGCCCCGCGCGCAGTGAAATGGCAGTCCATCCAGCGCAGCTAACGACTAAACTCGCGACGCCCATGTCTAACGCATCCATCAAAACCTCCAAACGCGTGCTGGAGCCCTACGACCGGGTTTCGGAGGTGCTGTTCGGACTAATCATGGTCCTCACGTTCACCGGTTCACTCAGCATTGCCGAAGCGGGGCGCGAGGATATTCGCACGATGCTCATCGGGGCGCTCGGATGCAACCTGGCCTGGGGGATCATTGACGGCGTTTTGTATCTGATGGGCTGCCTGGCGGAAAGGGGCAAAGGTCTCCTGACCTTGCGTGCTGTGCGCAAAGCGACTGATCCGCAGAAGGCTCAGCTTCTGATCGCCAGCGCGCTGCCGCCGCTGGTATCATCCCTTCTGAAGCCGGAGGAACTCGAAACCATGCGCCAACGTTTCAAAGATCTCCCGGAGCCACCTGAACGGGCACGGCTGGGCAACGACGAATGGCTCGGGGCACTGGGGGTCTTCCTGCTGGTGTTCCTGTCCACGTTTCCGGTGGTAATCCCGTTTATATTCATGAAGAACGCCCTGCCGGCCCTCCGCCTCTCCAATGCCATCGCCATCGCGATGCTGTTCGTAACGGGCTATGCTTTCGGGCGCATCACCGGGCACCGCCCGTGGGTAATGGGGATCGCGATGGTGGTGGTTGGGACCATCCTGGTAGGCATCACGATGGCCCTCGGCGGATGAAGCCACAGCGCCCAACTCAAATCGTCTGCGCCTGAACTCGCCCGTGAATGACAAGAGCCTAAGCCTTATCATCGACTCCGGCGAGCGCCGGCGGTCTAACTCCCCGTTTACGACGGCTCGGTGGGCGCTTTTGTCGGGGCTCCTGGCGACGGTTTTCCTGGTGGTCCTTGCGTCCAGCAGCATGGCAGCGGCGATTACGCCCGTCGAAACTGGCGGCACCTTTCCGCCGCCGCTGGCCAGCTATCAAGATTCACAGATGACCGAGTTGGGGCGCGTGTTGTGGCATCGCGTGCAGCAAGAGCCGCTCAACCTCTGGGCTACCCTGTTATTCTTCGGAGCGGTTCTGCATGCCTTCTTTACCCACCAGTTTCTTCGTTGGGCGCATGCGCTGGAAGCGCGCCACGAAAAGCGCCCCGGAGCTCCGACCGGCGGCGGAGACGGGCCGGGCCACCGGTGCGCGAGTGCACGGGTGCTGCACTTCTTCGGCGAGGTCGAGGTGGTGTTCGGCATTTGGTGTGTGCCGTTGTTTATTCTGCTGGCGATCAGAGCAGGCTGGAATTCAACCGTGAATTACTTCAGCCACGACGTGAGCTACGTGGAACCGGTATTCGTGGTAGTCATCATGGCCATCGCGTCCACGCGGCCTATCCTCCAACTCGCTGAACGCAGCCTGCGCTCCCTGGCGCGGCTGGGCGGTGGCGGGCCGGTGGCTTGGTGGCTGGCCATTCTTACGGTGGGCCCCATTCTCGGCTCGCTCATTACCGAGCCGGCCGCGATGACCATCTCGGCGCTGTTGCTCGCGAAGCAGTTTTATGCGCTCAAGCCGTCTCCGCGGCTGGCCTACGCAACTCTGGGACTGCTCTTCGTCAACGTCTCGATCGGTGGCGTGTTCACTCACTTCGCGGCGCCGCCGGTGTTAATGGTGGCGAAGCCCTGGGGATGGACGACGCCCTTCATGCTCGGTCGGTTTGGCTGGGTGGCCCTCGGGGGAATCATCGTCTCCAACGCCATCTACTACCTCGCGTTGCGGAAAGAGTTCCGGCGGCTGGGCCCGATGGCCGTCGCAGCGGAAGCTGGCCCGCCGCAACCCCCTGTCCCGGCCTGGGTCACCGGCGTGCATTTGGCCTTTATGTTTTGGACCGTGTTGAGCGCCCACTACCCGGCGTTGCTGATTGGCGGGTTCATGTTCTTTCTCGCTTTCTACGAAGTCACCCAGGAATACCAGACCGAGATTCAACTTCGCCCGGCGCTCCTGGTCGGGTTTTTCCTGGCCGGCCTGGTTATTCATGGGGGGCTGCAGAAATGGTGGATCGGTCCCATACTGAACCGTCTTGCTGAAGTGCCGTTAATGCTGGGGGCTGCGGTGCTGACCGCCTTCAATGATAATGCCGCCATTACTTACCTGGCCACGCTGGTGCCGGATCTGGCCGACTCGATGAAATACGCCATTGTTGCCGGGGCGCTGGCGGGCGGAGGACTGACCGTCATCGCCAACGCGCCCAATCCCGCCGGCCAGGCCATCCTGGCGCGGTTCTTCCCTGCCGGCATCGCCCCCTTGGGCTTGCTCCTGGGGGCGTTGCCGGCGACAATTGTCACCCTCCTCTGTTTCCTGTTTGCACGATGAGAGC
Organism: bacterium; assembly: GCA_026398485.1. Taxonomy (GTDB): domain Bacteria; phylum Auribacterota; class UBA3054; order UBA3054; family JAPLST01; genus JAPLST01. Next base: position 1,208 of record JAPLST010000488.1, on the reverse strand, counting down.
GCGAGTTAACCTCCACACTTGGCTCGCCTCGCTGAGCGCGGCCCTGTTTGCCGCTGGCGGGCCGGCGATAGCTGAGCCTTCCACGAACGCCACCCCAACCGCCGTGCCGGCGGCCGTCACGAACCGCTGGGGATTCTCGGCTTCAGTTTACACGTATCTCGTGCCCGACAGCCGCGATTACGCGCAGCCCACGATCACAGCCGATCGCGACTGGCTGCACCTGGAAGCGCGCTACAACTACGAGAACCTCGAAACCGGCTCGGCCTGGCTGGGCTACAATTTCGGCGGGGGCGACAAGCTGTCGTGGGAGTTAACCCCCATGCTGGGCGGCGTGTTCGGCAATACCACCGGCATCGCCCCGGGCTACAAAGGATCGTTAAGCTGGTGGAAACTTGCGCTCTACAGCGAAGGCGAGTACGTCGTGGACGCCGGCGATGCTTCAGGAAGCGCGGGCTTACCACACCGACCGCGACATCCAGCGCGGGCCGCTCGTGGGTCTTTCATACCGGCACGTGAGTTTTACGACGTACGTGTTCAATCCGGACGAGAGCAAGCCCGTCGTCGTTCTCGCACTGGGAGTGAGCTTCTGAAGCATGATGCCAACTTTTATCGGCACAACAACCCGCAACGAGATTCAATAAAGCCAAGACTGAACCCTGGAACCACGACTATGCACAACTCGTCTCATCAAGCTGGCGGAAGGCATTTGATGGCACTCCTCCTCGGAACCTTCCTGTCATCGTCTGCTGGATTAGCCGCGACAAACCCCGAGACGCCCTCGGAAGCCGATCAGATTCGTGTGGAGCTGCGCGCGCTGAAACAGGAATACGAGCAGCGCATGCGCAATCTGGAGGAACGGTTGCGTCGTTTGGAAGCACCCACAGGGGTCGGAACGACAAACGTGGTGCCGGTGCCGGCGGCGACCATTGCCTCCGCCGCGCCTACAAACTCAGCGGCCCTCGCGCGCCAGTTCGCCCGGCAGGAATTTCAGCGCAACACGGAATCCCGCGACCAGGCCCTGTTGACCGCCACGAACCCTATTTCCGAGAGGGTGGAACAAGTATTGCAGGATTTTGTCGATATCCACGGCTATTTCCGCGCGGGTTATGGGCGTAACGACCAAGGTGGTCCGCAGGTTGGATTTCAAGCTCCGGGCGCCTTGGCCAAGTATCGGCTGGGGAACGAAGCCGAGAACTACGGTGAGCTTG
>JAPLST010000410.1 GCA_026398485.1 bacterium | reverse complement strand
TTCATTGGGCGTGATAATGTCACACAGCCGGTACAGCGCGGCCGGCAACGGCTGCACTGGCGCGGGATCCAGAATAACGCGCACGCCGGCGGACCGCGCCGCGCGCGCGGCCGCGCACACCGCGGCCAGCGGCAATTCCAACTGCAACAGCAGGCCGGCCGCGCCGGGCAAGCGCCGCACGCAGCGCTGCACGTCAGCATGCGTGACCCGCGCATTGGCGCCGGGCGCCACGGTGATCAGATTCTCGCCATTGCGCGCCACCGTAATCAAAGCCACGCCGGTGGGCGTGGACCGTTCCCGCACAATGTCCGCGGTATGCACGCCGGCGTTTGTCAAACTGGCCACGGCCAGGTCACCAAACGCATCCTGACCCACCCGCCCGATCAGCCAGGCAGGCACGCCCAAGCGTGCCACGGCCACGGCCTGATTCGCGCCCTTGCCGCCGGGGGTCATGCGAAAAGAGCTGCCCAACACGGTTTCGCCCGCGCGCGGCATCACCTGCGCCTGCGCGACCAAGTCGATGTTGATGCTACCGAAGACAATTATGTGCATTGTTAATTTATTTCGCAGCGAAACAAATTAAGGGGCAGCGCTGCAGAGTTTGCTACAAGTTTCCGCCGTGCTACCACCGAATACCGATTACTGAATACCGAATACCTCAGACTAGACTTCGTGGCCATACTATCTGAAGTGTGGCGGGACGCAGGGTTCAGGGCAGGCGCGCGATCGCGCTGTTGAGGATGGCGCCCAGCAAGGCGGGATAGGTCATGCCGGCCATGCCGGCCAGGATCGGCAGATCGGAATGGCCGGGATGCAGGCCGGGCAGGGGATTAACTTCAATGAAATGGGCTTGCCCATGGCCATCCAGCCGCACATCGACGCGCGCCATGTCGCGGCCATCCAGCCGCACATCGACGCGCGCCATGTCGCGGCATTCGAGCGCGCGAAACGCGCCCAGCGCGGTCGCTTCCACATCCGCCCGCAAGGCGCCCGGCGGCGGCACTTCATAGCGCACATGCTGTTCCCAGGTTTCCTTCACGTCATACGAGTAAATCGTCCCGGCAGCGGCATTGAAAAACACGATTTCCATCAGGCCGATGACACGCGCCTGCGCACCTGTGCCGACAATGCCCACGGTAAATTCGCGCCCGGGCAGGAATTCTTCAACCAAGACCGGCTGCTGAAACTGCCCGAGTAATTCCATGCACATGTGCCGCAATTGCGCCGCGTCCGTCACGCGCGAGGCCTGGCCGATGCCTTTGCCGGTGCCTTCTGCAACCGGCTTGACAAACAAGGGGAATGGCAACTGCACGCGCGGGATGTCCGCGGCTGAGCGCACGACGGCACACGCAGGCGTATGCACTCCGGCGGCGCGCACGAGCGTTTTGGCGACGGCTTTGTCGAGGGTGGCGGCGCACACCAGCGGATCCGAGCCGACATACGGAATGTTGTACAATTCCAGCAGGGCCGGCACCTGGGCTTCACGGGCGCGGCCATACATGCCCTCGGCCACATTAAAGACCATGTCCCAGCGCGCGCCCGCCACCAGGCAGTGCGCCAGCGCGCGGCCATGGCCAATGCGCGTGACCGTGTGGCCGCACGCGGCGATCGTCGCGGCCAGCGCGTCAATGGTTTCGTCGGCGTCGAATTCGGCCGTGGCTTCCGGGCTGAAGCCTTCCGCCAAATAATCACGCCGCAAGTCGTAGGTCAGGCCTATGTGCATCGTGGCAAGGGGCTATGGTAGCAAGGTAACAAAGTAGTAAGGTAACAAAGTGCTAAGGTAGCAAAGCCGCACGGGCAAAGATCAAAAACAAACATTGAACATTCAACATTGAACGTTCAACTGTTGCCACCGAAAACCGAAAACTGCAAACCGAAAACTTTTTGCAATTACAGCGCCACGTCCGCCACCGGCGTGCCGACAGGCTTGCGCGTGCGGCGGCGAATGCGGGCGGTGTCGCTCGGCACCAGCTTGGTGCTGCTGCCGTTGGTCAAGGCCCAGACGCCTTTCACGGCGGGCGCCGGATGGACTGGTGTCGGTGCTGGTGCGGTGGCGCCTTGGCTCGGTTCCGGATAGCTGACCAGCATGCCCTCGAAATTGCGCAGGACGGTGTGGGTCGGGCTCATGGAGACGATGTAGTTCGGCAAAATCGGAATCTTGCCGCCGCCGCCGGGCGCGTCCACGACAAAGGTCGGAATCGCCAGCCCGCTCAGCCGCCCGCGCAGATATTCCATGATCTCGATCCCGCGCGTGATCGGCGTGCGGAAATGTTCAACGCCCGGCACCAAGTCGCACTGGAACAAGTAATAGGGCCGCACGCGCCGCTTCACCAAGCCGCGGCACAACGTTTCCATCACGCGCGGATCGTCATTGATGCCCTTCAGCAGCACGGTCTGGTTGCCCAGCGGAATGCCGGCATCCACCAGGCGCGCGCAGGCCGCGCCGGCTTCCGCCGTCAGCTCGCACGGATGATTGAAATGGGTGTTGATCCACAACGGATGGAATTGGCGCAGCATCGCCACCAGCTCGTCAGTGACGCGCATCGGCAACGTGACCGGCACGCGCGTGCCAATGCGGATGATGTCGACCGACGGCACACTGCGCACGGCCGCCAGAATGGCTTCGAGCGTGGGTGTCGGCAAGGTCAGCGGGTCGCCGCCGGAAATAATCACATCATGAATTTCCGGGTGGGCGCGCAGATAGTCGGCCACCTGCGCCAAGCGACTGGGCGAAATGGTCGTTTCCTTGGCGCAGGTCAGGCGTTTGCGCGTGCAATGGCGGCAATACATGGCGCAGGCCGAGGTGGCCACCAGCAGGGCGCGGTCGTGATAGCGGTGCACCAAGCCCGGCACGGGCATGTCGTGATCTTCCTCGAGAGGATCGGCGTTCAGGAAGGCCGGGTTCTGCAATTCCTGCGCGCGCGGCACGCTCATGCTGAAGATCGGATCAGCGGTGGTGAGCTGCTGGATCAAGGCCGCATAATACGGCGAGATCGCCATTTGAAAGGTCTGCAATGCATCGAACAAGCCGGTGGTCGGCTCGAGTTGCGGGAAAAATGATTTGAGCTGGGAGAGCGAGCGAATGCGATTGCGCATTTGCCAACGCCAATCAGCCCATTGCGGGGTTGCGCTGAGCGAGGCCAGCGCGGGGGAAAGAGGGTCCTGCGATGCCGGCGCAGTGCGCTCTGCGGTGAGCGCCAGCGACGGCGGTTGGTCGGGAGCTTCGAGTTCGTTGTCAGCCGACAGCTGCGTGTGCATTGTGGTACTCTTCCTTAGGGGGAGTGGATGATTCCGGGCGCGCCGCGCCAGGGTTGCTTGCTGCTGCATTCACCAAAACTTTCAAGGTGCGCACAAACGCCAGGCGCACGTCATTATAAACCCGCTCAATCTCGCGCGCCGGCATGCCCAGAATGGCAAACGCCTTGCCGCCCGCATGGAAACTGCCCAGCGCGCACGCGATCCGCCGCAAACTCTGCTCCTCAATCCGTTCCGGCACATGCGGCGCCAGCCATTCCGCCAGCGCTTGCAGATAGCGCATGTACGACTGCTCGAGCGCCGCGTCGGTGTTGCGCTCCAGGCGCACCATCAGCCGGCTCTGAAACAAGACCACATACTCGTCGGGATGCGTGTCGAAAAATGTCGCATGCACGCGCAGCAGTTCTTCCAAGGCTTGCTCCGGCGATTTCGCCGCGCTCTTGGCCGCCGTCATGCTCTGCACCAGTTTGCCGACGGTCTCCTCGGTCAACGCCGCCAGCATCGCCTGCTTCGACTGGAAATGCCGGTAGAAGGTGCCTTTGCCAAGATCGGCTTCGTCGGTGATCTGCTCGATCGAGGTGACATCAATCCCGTGCGCCGCGCATAATTTCAGCGCAGACGACAACAGGCGATGGCGTGTGCGCATCACCCGTTTTTGGGTGCGGGTTGTGCGCGCGGGCGCACTGCCCTCTGAATTTGTTGCATTCATCATTTGTTGCATGGCGACTTCTTGGTCGCAATGAAACGATCATACACAATTTGGAACGAAATGTCAACCCCTGCATTTTTTGTCTCCAAACAATATGACGTTTATTACATATATTGTGGCTTTGTGATGCAAATGACACAAGTAGAGGCATGTGCAATGCCAAACCGGCATCCCAGACATATCATTCAAAAGCAGTGCGCCGTCCGTCAGATCGGCTGAAGGTAGGTGCGATCGCCTGATCGCATCTTTCGACGGATGACACCGCGCACGCAACTGCCGACAACTTCTGCACCTCCGCAACCATAAATTCTCGTGGTGCACGAGAATTTAACGGTGCTCCGCGCGCTGTGCTGCGCGCCGTGCAGTGAAGGGCCCGCCGCTGACGAGTTTCGACGGATGGCACCGCGCACGGAACCGCCGACAACTTCTGCGCCTCTGCAACCATAAATTATCGTGTCGCACGAGAATTTAACGGCGTTCCGCGTGCTGTGCTGCGCGCCGCACGCCGTGCGTCGGCTACGGGCAGAGGTACCGACCGCAGTTTGCATTTCCGCGTCCGTGATGTAGCCGCGGAACGGCGTTCCGCGTGCTGTGCTGCACGCCCGCGGCGGAAGGTCAAGTTGAAAACTGAACACTGGAAACTGAA
>JAPLST010000487.1 GCA_026398485.1 bacterium | reverse complement strand
GTCGAACAGTTTGACCAGCGCCGGCGGAACACTTTTATCCGGCAGCCCTTGGCGGGCGATCAACGGCATCGCGCTGGACGTGGGCGCCAACGTGATTACCGTTTACGGCACCAACGCCTTGAACGTGCCCGCCAGCGACAGCGTTGTCATCATCCGTCTACCCGGCGCGCCCGCCAATGTGCGCGCGACCGATGGCACGTTCACCGGCAAAATCCGCGTCACATATACGGCGAGTGTCAACGCCACGAAATACATGATCTGCCGCGCACCCGGCAACAACCCGACCAACTTCGCGGAACTCTCCGGCGCAATAACGGCAACCACCTATGATGATACCACTGTTGCAGCGGGGCAACAGTACTACTATGCCGTGCAAGCCGGGAGTCTGTATGGCTGGAGCGCGCTCAGTGCGTCCGACAGCGGCTTTACGTTGCTGGCCATCAATGCCGGCGAGTGGAAGTACAAAGCCGGCGCCAAGCTCAACCGCAAAGGCAAAATGACGGGCAAGGATGTCGTAACGGGGAAGCGGGTCAATCCTGCCCTGCAGCCGCTGTTTGAGCAAGGATGCCGCATCGGGCTGGCCGAACTCATGGCTGGCGTGGTGACCAACTGGAATGGGCCCTACACCTTAATCCCCAACAAAAACAAGAAGATTTGGCAAATCAAGGATCCCGCGAAAGGCCAGCTAAAAGTGGCGTCCATCATGTATACGGTTAATAGCAAGAAAGGCGACACGCTGACGTATCAACTGTGGACTAATATGCCGCCGCTTGGAACCCAAATGATATATATTCTGCCGACCAATCTGCTGTTCAGCACGGGCACGTTGCTGAATGAGCAGGGCAACAGCGCGCCGCCGGTGCAGTTCCGCTTGCGGCCCACCGGCACGGTGGACAAGCAAGGCTGGCAGCAGCTGAATGCCACAGTGATTGAATCCGAGTAACATGGGTCACGCAAAAAACTGCCGCGGTCTTTGCGGCGTTCGTCGTTGCTGCTCGTGCAGGGAAATGGTACAATGACACATGCCAGGTTCGATACGGTGCTGATCGACCTTATATAAGGCATGCTGAACCGGCAGGTGGCGGTGATGCCGCCCAGTGGCCCGCCTCATCTGCAACGTTCAGTTTAACAAAAAAACAACCCCAAAGGAGCTGCAATGATGTACAGTTTTTTCATGCCAACCGTCAACATAATGGGTGCCGGAGCGGTTGCAGAAGTGGGCAAACAGGCCAAAATTCAGGGCGGCTCGAAAGCGCTGGTGGTCACCGATAAACCGTTGATGACGACCCCGATTGTCGAAAAGGTGAAGGGCTTGCTGGCCGCCAGCGGCATTGGTGCGGTCATTTACGATGGCGCCCAGCCGAATCCCACGGTGGCAAATGTGGAGGAAGGCATTGCCCTTTATAAAAAAGAAAAATGTGATGTCATCATTGCAGTGGGCGGCGGCAGCCCCATTGATTGTGCCAAGGGCATCGGGTTGGTCATAACCAATGGCGGCTCCATCAAGGATTATGAAGGGTTGGACAAGTCGGGCAAACCCATGCCGCCATTTATTGCGGTCAATACCACGGCGGGCACCGCCAGCGAAATGACCCGCTTCACCATTATAACCGACACCGACCGTCACGTTAAAATGGCGATTGTGGACTGGCACGTCACGCCCAGTGTCTCAATCAACGATCCGGAACTAATGTTGAGCATGCCGGTTGCGCTCACCGCCGCCACTGGCATGGATGCGCTCACGCATGCGGTCGAGGCGTATGTTTCCACCAGCGCCACGCCGCTGACAGACGCGGCGGCGCTGAAAGCCATTGAACTGATCAGCCAGTACTTGCGGCCGGCGGTGGCGAATGGCAAAAATCTGGAAGCGCGGGAGAAGATGGCGTATGCTGAATTCCTGGCCGGCATGGCGTTTAATAATGCCAGCCTGGGACATGTGCATGCCATGGCCCACCAGTTGGGCGGTTTTTACGACCTGCCCCACGGCGTGTGCAATGCGGTGCTGCTGCCGCATGTGTCCCGGTTTAATGTGATTGCCTGCCCGGAACGCTTTGGGGATATTGCTGTGGCCATGGGCGAAAATGTGGAATGCATGTCGGCGATGGAAGCCGCAGACCAAGCGCTGGAGGCCATCCAACGGCTGGCCCGGGATGTCAGCATCCCCGCCGGCCTGAAAGAACTGGGCGTCAAGGAAGAAGACTTGCCCATGCTGGCGGGTAATGCCATGAAGGATGCCTGCGGTTTGACCAATCCGCGCAAAGCCACCAAGGAAGAAATTATCCGGATCTATAAACACGCCATGTAAGGTGGCCTGGCCGGGGCGGGCCATCGGCGCTCCCTGGCTGCGCCGGTACTCCTGCCGCCGTTGGCGGTACGGTGCCGACGCCGCAGGGAGATTGGTGGTGGGGGATTTTGCCGCTGCTGCTCTTCCGTCAACAAAAAAGGCGGCCTCGCAAGCCGCCTTTTTAGATGCTCATCATCGCCGGCAGACGCCACTTTTGCGTTCAGCGTTCAGCCTTCAGCGTTTCCTACTGCCCCCGCACACACCGAAACCCAAAGTCCTTGATCGTGACGTCCGGTGCGCTGTCGAGGCGAATCGCGACGCGACAGTAGGGCGCGTTGACCTCCCAATAGCCGCCGCGCAGCACGCGCGACGTGCCCGTCGCAGGTCCCGGCGGATTACTCGCCGGCGAACTCGAATAGTAGCTGGCGTCATACCAGTCCCAACACCATTCAAATACATTCCCCGCCATGTCATACAGCCCATACCCATTCGGCGCAAAATACCCAACCGGGCTGGTGTAGGGATAGCCGCCCGGGGTGAACAACGGATTATTCCCGTCCGGGCCCAAGTCGTAGGCAGAACCTGCACTGCCAAAATAATTCGCCTGCGCCAGCGAGATGGTCTGCACATCGCTCCACGGGAAGCGCATGCCAACCGCGCCGCCGCGCGCGGCTTTCTCCCATTCCGCCTCGGTCGGCAGGCGATAGCCATTCGCAGCCCAGTTTACGCAATCATTGCTCAGACTGATCTGATCGATCCGATAAATCTGTGTCTGGACGGCGGATGTGTAGTAGCACGGCGTCAGGCCTTCTTTCTCGCTGCGCGCATTGCACCACTTGACGCAATCATACCAACTGACGGTCTGCACCGGATGCTTCGCCGCTTTGCCGGAACCTGCGCCAAACGTGTAGCCATTCTCCAGCGCCCAGTTGCGCACCTCGAACCACTGCTGCGATGTCACCTCATACTTGTCCATGTAAAACGCGCTGAGGTCCACGGTATGATTTGGCCCGGCATCGGTCATTTGTGATTCATAGCGCAGGTTGTTCGTGCCCATCTGGAACGGGCCGGCCGGGATCAGCACCATGCTGTCCGACGCCCACACCCGCACTTGCGTGGTGGGATAATTGTTGGTCGGCAATGTGTCTTGGAGGGCATTCCAGAGAATCTGCTTGGCCGTGCCCGCTGCCACATTGTTGCCCACCGCGCCGCTGAAATTCGTGCAGGTGCTGAAAAACGTCGCGCCGCTATTGGTCGAGATGCTGACGCCCACGGCATTGGTCAGCGCACTCGGACTGGCCAAATCATAACTGATCGTCACAACTTTCTCGGGGGACACGACGGCGGTGACATTCGTGACCGTCACGGCGGCAAAACTTGTCACGGCGCCCAGCGCCAGCGACAGCACGCCGGCAATCATGGAAGGTGTTTTCATGATTGCACCTTCACGCGCGAAATAGTAACCACGGTAACCAGTGCCAGCAGGCCCAGCAAGGCCGGTTCGGGCACGGTTGTGTCCAGCACAAAATCAAGTGATTCGGCTTGGCCCCAATCGGCAAAGCACGGCACGGCGCAGACCGCCAGCACTGCCAGCAAGATGATAGTTCTCGTTCGCATTGGCATTCTCCCGGAATTATTGGTCTTCAATCGCACATTATAGCACAGTCGCCAGTACAACACAAAAGCTTTCAAGATGCTCGCCTATCGAATACTGAAAATCACTGCACGCTGACTTGGTTAGCTAAGGCACCTGCCAGTCCCGCCAGCGGCGGCGATCCCGCCACCGGCGTGGATACGCCACGCGCTCCGCGCGGGGCATGCTGCTCCAGAGCGTGAGCGGCCTCCGTGATGCTTTACGCCGTGCGTCGGCTACGGGCCGAGGTACGAGCGCGGTATACATTTCCGCGTCCGTGATGTGCTGCACACCTTGCGGCGAAGGGCCCGCCGTTGAAGCGACTGAAGGCAGGTGCGATCTCCCGATCACAGCTTTCGACGGACGGCACCGCGCACTGAAGCGCCGACAACTTCTGCACCTCTGCAACCATAAATTCTCGTGTCGCACGAGAATTTAGCGGTGCGCGCGTTTTTCTCAATCTTATTCACCCACAACACCTGTCTGCCGCCTGCCTGTGCGTGCCGCACGCAAACAGGACTAATACTAGAACTTTTGATCAACGGAATTAGCCACAAGCGGCGCTAATTGCGGCATGCCAGTTGCGCTGGTTTCTATCGCGTGTTTTACAATGTGGTGCGCATGAGCCGCGCTCCTGTGCACGGGGACGAGTTTTGCTCACGGCATCGGCTCGCTGCGCTTGTTAGGCGACCCGCACTCGACCGGATGACGCGCCATGCGCAACGGCGCGGAATCCTGCAAGGGAGCTTACGAGGCGGGTGACATCTTCCGCCCGACAAGGCCCCCGAGCCACCCGAGTACGGCAAGTACCACGAAGATGACCAGGCTGCGCGCACCGAGATGTCCGCCGAAGACGAGCATCACAGCGAGACTCAGCAGACCGGACAGAACCCCCACGAACAGGCCGTCAGCAGCACGAGCTCCCTCGCCCCGTCGAACGATCCAGAAGGCCAACAGCACCGTCAGAAGCCGCTCAAGCCAAGGCATCAGCGCCGGGCTGAATGTCGCGGCAAACTGGTTGATGGCGGCCTGATCCGGAGCACCGCGAACACGTAACGCCAAGACGAACGCGTAGATGATGATGGGGACAAACAGGATGAGGAAGCTCAATCCGACGACGGCGAGCGCAGCACCTAGTATGCGGCGCCACCGAGTTCCCGTTGACATCTGATCCACCCCGCCCCCTTGGTTCGTCTAACGTGTTATTCTACATTGTACGCAGTGCCGGATTTCGACACCGGTTATATTTACCTAACGCTGCAACTAGTGTGGCATTTTGTTTCCGGAATTGCAAGGGGCCGCGGCGGATGGACCGGCACATGTTGAAAAGTGACATGCCGCAAGAGCAGGATGAATGTTGAAATACGAGCCGGGGAACATCTATGCCACACCTGGAGCATCGGACGCATTGGCAGGGAGATCGCCTCAGGCGGAAATTTGGTGGACTTCCCGGGGCCGACGCGCGGAGCGGCTGCGACTCCAGACGAAGAAGCCCGCGACCACCGCCAGCAGCGCCGCGCTGGAAGGTTCCGGCACGGTCTTAATGACGGTGGTGTAGGGAGCCACGCTCCAGGAGTTATCGTCCTTGTTCAGCAGATAGTAGTTGATAGTCATGGCGATGTCACCCACGGTGGCGTACGCGAAGCCGAAGTTGCTGCCGTTGGTGTAGAGCACGCTCACGCCGGTGTCGTGGTTGGTGAAGATGGGTTCGAACGGCGCGCCGCCGTTGCCGGCGGTAAGTTGGTAGATGCCGGTTCCGTTGTGGTCGTTGATGAGGCCGACACTGACGACGTGGACGTGGCCGCACAGGTAAAGGCGGGCGCCGTTGTTTCCGAGGGAATTCCAGAAATTGGTCCGCCGCGTTTCGGCTTCAGCATCGGTGCCGAAGAAATGTTCTTCGCCGGATTCGCCCGTGGTCATGTAAACCGGTTCGTGTGCCATGACGATTTTATGAGGCGTGCTGGCGGCGTGGAGTTGTTGGTCCAGCCACGATTGGTCAATGCTGTGATAGCCGGACTCGGAGGTTTTGTCGTAGTAGAAATATTGATCGAGCGCGAAAAAGGTGGCGTTGTTGTAGGAGAATGAATAGGTGAAGCCGCGCTGGTCGTCGGTCGCGCCGTTGGTGGGCCCGTTGGTGGGCATGAAAGCGCCGACGGCGTCGTAGTAGGCCTGTTTCAGTTCGGGGGCGGATCTGTCGTTGTCGTGGTTGCCGCGGACGCAGTAGAGCGCAATGTTCGAGGCGGTGATCGGCGCCATGGCTGTTTGCCAGTTGCTGTATTGCTGGGTGTAGGACAGCGAGCTGTTTGTAGGGATGTCGGGGCCGTTAATCAGGTCGCCCGCCATCAGCACGAGGTCGGGATTCACCAAGGCAATCTTCTGTGCGATGGTGTTCAAGTGGAGGCTGACGCCCGTGGTGGTTGTTGGGCCGTCGCCGCGCGTGTCACCCAACATGACAAACGACCAGTCGGCCCGGGCAGTACCGGTACCCCCACCAAAGGCCATGATCACAGCCGCGACCCGCATGATGTTCAGTACGTGCATTTGCATCGAGGTTCCTTCATTTATCTTTGTCATTTATCAGCAGCCATGCTATTGTTTTACCTATCATTGCAACTAGTTTGGCATTTTGTCCCCGAAATTGCAAGGGCATGCGGCGGATGGATCGGCACATGTTGAAAAGTAAGAGGAGGCGCAGCAATGACACTGCGTTCCTGACAGATTCTGACATGGGCTTATGGTATCCTGCCAGTATGGTGAACCGAACACGATTCATGCAGGAATTGCTTTGCGGTTGACAAATGCAGCGCCAATCCCTACAATACTAGCGTTCTTTGATGCTATCTTATGGCAAGGGCGGCGTGGCGAAGTGGCTAACGCGGCGGTTTGCAAAACCGTTATTCATCGGTTCAAATCCGATCGCCGCCTCCATATTTTCCTGCGCCGAAGTGGCGGAATTGGTAGACGCCTGGGATTTAAAATCCCATGGGTGGTTACACCCGTGCCGGTTCGATTCCGGCCTTCGGCATTCGTTTCGCGGTCGCCCCGCGAGTAGCTGCTAGCCGAGCGAAATCACAAGCCTATGTCTTTGTTCTCCCGCATCCGCCGGCGCCGCCCGCCGATCCCCGACGGCCTTTGGCTCAAGTGCCAGAGCTGTGCCGAGATTATTTATGTCAAGGCGCTCAACGAGAATTTCAAGTTGTGCCCGAAGTGCAATCATCACTACCTGCTCAGCGCGCGCGAACGGATCGACTTGCTGTGTGATGCGGATTCGTTTTCCGAGATGGATGCGGTGATGCTGCCGGGCGATCCGCTCAACTTTGTGGATGCGATTCCGTATCCGGAAAAGCAGGCCAAGGCCCGCGAGAAATCGGGCGAAAATGAAGCGCTGGTCACCGGCACCGGCACGATCGAGGCAATTCCGTTTGCGCTCGGCGTCATGGATTTCACGTATATCGGCGGGACGATGGGCTCGGTCGTGGGCGAGAAGGCCGCGCGCCTGATCGAGCTGGCCCGCGACCGCCGGCTACCGCTGCTGATTGTCAGCGCCTCGGGCGGCGTGCGCATGCACGAGTCGATCATCGGCCTGATGCAAATGGCGAAGACCAGCGGCGCGCTGTTTTATTACAAGCAAGCCGGCCTGCCCTTTCTCTCGCTGCTCACCAACCCGACCACGGGCGGCACGACCGCCAGTTTCGCGTCGCTCGGCGATATTATTCTGGCCGAGCCCAACGCCCTGATTGGCTTTGCCGGCCCGCGCGTGATCAAGCAGACGATCCGGCAGGACTTGCCGAAGGGCTTTCAGAGCGCCGAATTTCTGCTCGAACACGGCATGATTGACATGGTCGTGCCGCGCCCACAATTGAAGGCGACGATCGCCGGCCTGCTGCGCTATCTGCTGCGCCTGCCGGTCGAAGCGCCGCCGGAGCCCGCCCCCGCCGCGGCGTCCGCCGCCTGAGCCTGCGCATGTTCACCGGCATCGTCGAGGAAGTTGGCGCCATCGCCGCACTCACCCGCGCTTTTCCCGCTGCCCGCCTGACGGTTCGCGCCACGCATGTCACCACCGACATAAAGATCGGCGACAGCATTGCCGTTGATGGCGTCTGCCTGACCGTCGTCGCCCATGACGCCGCCAGCTTCAGCGTTGACATTCAGGATGAAACCGTGCAGCGCACGCGCGTCGCGCGCTACCAGCCCGGCCAGCGCGTCAATCTCGAGCGCGCGCTGACGCCGCACAGCCGCATGGGTGGCCATTATGTGCAGGGCCACGTCGATGCGACCGGCGTCGTGCATGCCTGGCATCAAGAAGGGCCCGACTGGGTCTTGCGCGTCAGCGTGCCGCCGGCGCTCCACAAGTACATTGTCGAAAAGGGCTTCATCGCCATTAACGGCATCAGCGTGACGGTCACCGAGTGCCGGCGCGACGTGGCCGTGCATGTCATTCCGCACACCCGCGCGGCCACCACCCTGGCGGACACGCGCGTCGGCGACCTGGTCAATCTTGAAGTGGATGTCCTGGCCAAATATGTCGAGTCGCTCGTGAAGCGCTGATGCCGCGCGCACGGTCCAACCTGTATCTGCCGCTGCTGATCCCGGTGCTGGCGCTGCTGGCCATTGGGGTCCTGTTTGTCTACAGCGCATCCAGCGGCTATACCCGCAACTACATGCCGCGCCAGTTGACCTGGGCGCTGGTCGGGCTGGGCATTGCCACCGTCACCAGCCTGGTGCCCTTGCGACTCTGGCGGCATTGGGCGTTGCCCTTGTACCTCAGTTCGCTGGGCATGCTGGTGGTGGTGCTGCTGTTCGGCGATGTGCGCAACGGCGCGCGCTGCTGGCTGGGCGTGGGCGGGCTGGGCATTCAGCCGTCTGAATTTGCCAAGTTGGGCTTGATCTTGATTGTCGCGCGCTATCTTTCGGATTTCGAGGAGCACCGCCACGATCTGCGCTATTTCATGATTTCGTTCGGGCTGCTGGCCCTGCCCTTGCTGTTGATTCTGGCGCAGCCGGACTTGGGCACCGCGCTGGTGTTCCTGCCCATCGTGCTGGCCATGTTTTATGTGACGGGCACGCGCCTGCTGCTGCTCGGCTCAACCTTGGGCGCCGGGCTGTTGAGTTTTCCCGTCTTGTGGCTGACGATGTCGCCGCGCCAGAAAGACCGGATCTTGTTTACCTGGCATCCGGAATTGGACGCGCCCGGCGTCGGCTACCAGGCAGTCCAGTCGAAAATCGCGATTGGCAGCGGCATGCTGCGCGGGCGCGGCTTCCTGCACAGCATCCAAAGCCGGCTGAATTTTCTGCCGGAACGCCACACCGATTTTGTCTTCTCCGTCATCGGCGAGGAATGGGGCTTCTTCGGGTGCCTGCTGGTCATCGGCCTGTATGCCTGGCTGATCACCGTCGCCTTGTCCATTTCCTACCGTGCCACCGATGTCTTCAGCCGCGCCGTCGCGGTGGGCATTGCCACCATGTTCGCCACGCATGTCATCATGAACATCGGCATGGCCGTCGGCCTGCTGCCGATCATTGGCCTGCCCTTGCCGTTTGTGTCGTACGGCGGCTCGGCCATGATCACCTCCCTGATCGCCCTGGCCCTGCTGCACAGCGTGCAATGCCAGGCGACGGCGTGATTGCTCTCCGCAGAAACAGATAAATTTGCCACGAAGGCACGAAGGCACGAAGGCACGAAGGCACGAAGGCACGAAGGCACGAAGGCACGAAGGCACGAAGGCACGAAGGCAGCACGAAGGCACGAAGGCACGAAGGCACGAAGGCACGAAGGCACGAAGGCACGAAGGCACGAAGGCACGAAGGCACGAAGAAGCAACAGCAAAAAAAAAATATGAGTGGCTGCAAAACATAGCCGTCTGGGCTGCACAATAGCCAATGCCCACTGCTGCGATTTCTTCGTGTCTTCTAAATTCTCGCGCGGCGTGATAATTTATAAAGTTGAATGTTCAATGTTAATCTCTGCTTCGTGGCCATAATATCTGAGATACATTAGGGTTCGGGGTTCAGGGTTCGGGGAGAAATGCAGCGGAATATCCAATAACCAACAAGGAATATCCAATATTGAAGTTCTGCGCAGATCATTCGCCCTTGGATATTGAGTGTTGGATATTGGATATTCAGCAGGGTTCGGGGAAAAATGGTTTTGCCGCACAATGAAGTGCGGCAATTCATTTTTATGGCAGGGGAACAGCCAATTGAGTATACTAAGACATCAT
>JAPLST010000451.1 GCA_026398485.1 bacterium | reverse complement strand
TGAATGGATGAATGGATGAATGGATGAATGGATGAATGGATGAATGGATGAATGGATGAATGGATGAATGGATGAATGGATGAATGGAGGCTAAACCGAAATGTTTCTTGCTGCCTGGAGGGACGCGCTCCGTCGCGTCCGTTCTGCTGCTTGGAGGGACGCGCTCCGTCGCGTCCGTTCTGCTGCTTGGAGGGACGCGCTCCGTCGCGTCCGTTCTGCTGCCTGGAGGGACGCGCTCCGTCGCGTCCGTTCTGCTGCAATTCTGCCGAAGGCACGGCGGCCCGCCGTCCGCGCTTAGGGATAGCGCACCTTCAGCCGATCTGGAGATCGGCGTTCCCGGCGCGGCGCAGCGTGCCGCGACCTGCTTTGAACAAGGAGTTAATGAGTGAAGGAGGCAAGCGCAAGCAGCATTGGTGGTTGTTTGTCAGCAGCAACAATAAAATGCATCTGCCTGCCGCTCTGGCTCATGCACTCATTTACTCTTTGTAAATACGCTGCTTTTACTTGTCCGTGCGGAAGGGTGCGGCTGGCAGACCGTCTTTGTTGTACAAATTGCCAATCGGATTGCGACCGGCCGCGCCCCGCCGGGCGCTGTCGCGACTACCGTCGCGCCGCGGATCACCGCCGTGGCCCAGACCCAGTTGGTGTCTGCGCCGCACACGGCAAAGCCCTTCAGCGCGCCGCCCTTGGCGACCAAACCGCCACCCCCATTTGTGAAACGCATGATCATGTTACTGCCGACGATCCGCAGGTCACGGAACAGCGGGCCGGCATACACCAGTGGCTCGCCGTCGCCGAGCGCGCGCGCCGCCAGCGCCAGACGCCGGCCGACTTCCTGCTTGTTGCGCGGGTGAATGTCGTTGGCGTCGCCAATGTCAACCGCGCTGGCCATCGCCGTGTTGGTCACGCGCAGCGTCATGGCTTGGGCTTCGCGCAGCAACGGCCAGCTTGCATTCGTTTGCACCGGCGCGGTTTGCCGTTCGAGGAAATTTGCAAGTTGCACAAAGAGGAACGGGAATGCGCCGCAACCCCATTGCGCGCGCCAATCCTCGATCATCGCCGGAAAAAGCACGCAGTACTGGTCGGCATTCCACGCGTTGGCTTCACCTTGATACCAGATCACGCCGCGCAGCGCAAACGGCAGCAGCGGCGCAATCATTGCGTTGTACAAGCTGCACGGCTGCCACGCGTTGTGGGAGGGATCCCACAACTGTGGTTGCCACGGCGCCGGTTGGCCCAGCGCCTGCAGCGCGGCAGCGTTGGTCTGCCAGATGGCGAGGTCGCGTTCGTACTGCCGCTGCGCTGCGGCGGGGTCGTAACTGCGCACGGCCTCATCCGCGGCACGCAGCCGTTGGGTCATGAACGGGAATGCTTCGAGAACGGCGCGGCGGGTCCAGCTCTCCACCGGCGTGCCGCCCCATGAAGCATGGATCAAGCCGATCGGCACGCCGCGCCGGGCAATCAATGCGCGTGCAAAAAATGTTGCGACGGCAGAAAATTCCGCGGCAGTTTCCGGGCTGGACACCTGCCATGTGCCAACCAAGTTTGTCTGCGGCGTCAATGCCGTTGCGCGCGCAACGGTGAACAACCGCAAGGTTGGATACTGCGCCGCCGCCGCAATTTCTGCTGCGGCATTGCTGCCCTTTTCCAGCGGCCATTCCATGTTCGACTGGCCCGAGCAGACCCAGACATCGCCAATCAAGATATTGGTCAACTCAATCCGGCTGCTGCCCGCAATGATCATGGTTTGGGGTGTCGTGCAGACCCGTTGCGGCGCGAGGCGCACACGCCAGACGCCCTGCGTGTCAGTCACGCCGCGCACGCGTTGCGCGGCAAACGCGACCGTGACAGTCTCGCCCGGCAGGGCTGTGCCCCAAACCGGCAGCGCGCAGCGCCGCTGCAATACCATGTTGTGCTGAAACAGCGGATGCGGCTGCACCGCGGCGTGCAGCGTCACGGCGCACAGCGCCACAGCAAACACCATCCAGCCGGCGCGCGTCCTGCTCTTGCTCATTGGTTCTCCATGGTAGTAGTGCGGGCAGGATTGCCCGCCCTACTTAGCGGAACGCCGTGGTGCGACTGCCAGCCGGCGCACGGACAGCACGGGCGCGGCCAGCAAGCCGTAGGGCAGCGCCTGATACCGGTCACTCCAGTTGGCGCCTTTTTCGTCCGTGATGAACTGGCTCGGGCCAGTCCACTGCGGATATTGTGGCAGATGATGCAGCGGGCCGAGCAAATTGCAGCGGCTGCTGACAACCTCGATCGCCAGCATATTTTCGCCGTCGCGCACGGCGGCGGTGATGTCGAGTTCATAGGGCGGCCAGAGGATCCGGCCGCAATCGCGCTCGTTGACGCGCACGCGCAGCAACGTGCCGGCCCAGTCCGGCACTTCAAGAAACACGCGCGTGCCTTTGGCGCGGGTGGTCGTGAAAGTGGTCTGATACGCCAGCGCGCCGCTGTAACAGGCCAAGCCTTGCGGCACCCAATCGCCCAGCGCCAGCGTGCGCGGCGCGTCGGTCATCACTGGCGTGGTGCGCTTCCAGACGCAGCCAAAGTCGCCAGTGAGGTAGACTGCTTCAAGGCCGTGCGCCGGCTGATACGCCGTGGCGAGCCGCAGCTCATTGCGGCCCGTCTGGAACAGGCGCGGGGCCAGCGGCAGCGTGCGGAACGACGGGTCAATCCACCAGCCTGACTGGTCATCCGCGCTGACGGCGGCGCCATTGAGCGTGATGGCAAAGCGTTCGGGATGTTCGAGGACAAGCTGACAGGGAGTCAGCGGCGGCTGCGCGACCTCGAAGCGATAGCACAACGCCACGGCAACCGTGCGGGTGTCGTGTTCCGCCAGGCGCTTCCACGGTTGCTGCATGGCGCCGCCGCGGTGCGGCACGCCGAGTGCGTCGCGCGCGGCTTGGTCCACTTTCAGGATTTCGCGCGGGCTCTGCCATGCGCCATCGCCGATCTGATAGCGCGGCATGTCCAGCACGAGCGCGTTGGGCTCGTCGCGCACGATGTTCCACGCCGCCCGGCGCACCGGGGTGGAGCGCACCGGGAGATACACCGGGCGCAGCCGCAGCGCCGGATCCGGCGTCGGTTCAATGACAAAGACGCGACTGCCATAGGGCGGCAGCGAGGTGGTGATGCGCACGCCCGCGGCTGTCTCTTCCTGATGCGCCAGAAACACCTGGCCAGTCTGCGCGTCCCATTCCTGGGCCTGGCCATGGGCGGGCAGCGTCAAGGTCAGCGGGCCGCTGTCGCAATCCTGCCGCGTATGACAGATGAAGACAATCCAGCGACCGGTGCTGGGGTCGTGGCGCAGCATGCTCATGGTCGCCGTGTATTCTGCGCCGTGCAGGTCACGCAACGAAAGGCAGCGGTAACCGCCACGGTCACGTCCATCCGCCAGCGCCGCCAGCAAGGCCGGCACATTGTCCACAACCGTTGCGGCGCGCAAGGCGGTATGCGCGCCGGCACTGTGTTCTGCATCCACAAAGACGGGCAAGGGATCCAGGGCAATGACGGCGCCGCCGGCGGCCATGAATTGTTCAAGGAGGGCCACGCTCGAGGCGCGGATGGTCAGCATGTGCGGGACGACGACGACGCGGTAGCGGGCTGCGCCGAGGCGCAGCGTGGCGTCCTCGACCGCGCCGTGGCGCGCCAGCGCGTCCTCGTCGAGATAGTCGAAATCAAAATGCTGCGCGACCAGCGCGGACTGCACTTCCTGCAAACTCTGGTCGAGCGCATCGACGGCGTCATGCTTGTCCGCGGTAAAGACGCCCCAGGCGCTTTCGATCGGATGCAGCACGGCGATGTCGCGCACCGGCGCGCCCTGCGTCAGCAGCACGTTGACGCGCGCAAAATAATCCTCGACGTGCGCATAATCGCGCCACCAGGGCGACTGGAAGAAGATGGCCGCCGGATAATCGCGCTTGGCCTCGCCTTCCATCGTGTACCATGACAGGTGCTGACAGCGCAGATTCACGCCCAGCGCCGCCTGCCAATCCCCCACCGCCTTGTGCTCTGCCATGGTGAACTGCCAGCCGGTGCAGCCATACAATTCGCTGAGCATCCAGTGGCGATCCGCCTGGTGCACGCTCGAGCTGCATTGCTTGGCGGTGAGGATTTCGGGTGGCGTGCCGCCCGCGCGGGTGAGGCCTTGGGCGCAGAGAATGTCGATGCCGGGCGCCTGCATGAATTCGTAGAAGCGCATGGCGCTGCCGACCAAATTTGTCTGGCTGCGGAGGGTTTCCTCGCACAAGACATGGCCGGTGAAAAGGATGTTGTGCTGGGCGCACCAGTCGAAAATCTGGCGCGCAAAATTGGTCACGAACAAGTGCGTGATGCAATCGCGGTAGTCGCGGCGGGCCTTGGAGAACGCGTAGCCGTCGCAGCGGAAGAACAATTCCGGCAGATGGTCGAGCAGGTCGTAGCCGTAGCGTGCGCGGAACACGTCCGGCAAGGCGTCCGTCCACGGCACTTGCCCGCCGTCGGCCTGCAGCGTGGAATCCCCATAATTGGGTTCGTCGGTAAAAATGCCGGGCACGCCGGCGCCCATGACCGGCCCGAGCGACTGGGCATAGCGCGCATGCGTTGATTCAATAAAGGCCTGCACCGCCGCGGCCGACAGCGTGTCAAGGTAGGTACAGCCGTTGTACCAGTCGGAGCACTCCGCCGTGGTGGCCGTGAAGGCCAGGAGTTGTTCACCGGCCGCGGCGGTGGCGTCATCCGCGCCGGTGGCGCCGCAGTTTCTGCAATCCGTGCGGCGGGCGCCGCGCGACAACCACGGCGCACTCGCGCCCGTCGGGCACAAAGGCACCCGGCGCATACCAGCGCAGGGACAAGCGGCGCTGGCGGTGGCGCTCGTCGCGGGTGACCAGCCCGCCGGCCGCGCCGGACGGCCAGCGGTCTTCATCGTAGAGCCAGGTCTCCATGCCCTGCGTCGCCAGTTCATCCGCCGCGGCGCCGACCAGGCGAAACCATTCATCCGAAAGGTAGGGCGTGGCCAGGCCGGTGCGCGAATGCAAAAAGGCGCCGCCCATGCCCATGCGGTGAAGGATGCGCACTTGGCGGCGCAGTTCGTCTTCCGTCAGCGCGCCATTCCATGACCAAAACGGTTTGCCGCGGTAGGCCGCCGGCGGCGCGGCAAAAGCTGCCTGCAAGGTCGAAGACATCGAAGACATGGTTTTCCTGTTATTTGTTGGGCACGCCCAGCTTCTCCATCTTGCGATAGAGGGTCGCCAGGTCGACGCCCAGGATGCGGGCGGCCAGCTTCTTGCTGCCGCCGGTTTCCTGCATGATGCGGAGGATATGTTTGCGTTCGCTCTCATCGACAACGCTGCGCAGGTCGCGCACATCGGTCGTCACGGCATCCGCGCCCTGGCACTGGAGGATGTTGTCGGGCAGGTCTTCCGTGCGCAAGTGCGTGCTGTCGGCCAAGGCCACGGCGCGTTCAATGACATTTTCCAATTCGCGGATGTTGCCCGGCCAGTTGTAGGCCATCAGCATGTCCAGCAATTCCTTGTCGACGCGGAATTTCTTGCCGATGCGCGTATTGGCGCGATCCACGAAATGCTGCACCAGGAGCGGGATATCCGTCGTGCGTTCGCGCAGCGGCGGGATATGGATCGGCACGACACTCAAGCGATAGAACAGGTCTTCGCGGAAGGTGCCGTCCTTGACTTTTTCCGCCAGGTTTTCATTGGTGGCCGCCAGCACGCGCACATCCACCTTGAAATCCTGGGTGTCGCCCACCCGGCGCACTTCGCGCTCTTGCAGCACGCGCAGCAGGCGCACCTGCAGCGTGGGCGAGGTCAAGCCGATTTCATCCAGGAAAATCGTGCCGCCGTCAGCGGCTTGAAACAGGCCTTTCTTGTCGCTGCCGGCGCCGGTAAAGGCGCCCTTGACATAGCCGAACAATTCCGATTCCAGCAGTGTTTCCGGCAAGGCCCCGCAGTTGATCGAGATGAAGGGCTTGTCGTGCCGGCGGCTGTTCACATAAATCGCCTTGGCCACCAATTCCTTGCCGGTGCCGCTCTCGCCGGTGATCAGCACGGTGACCTCGGTGTCGGCCATTTTGCGGATGCGTTCAAAGACGCGCTGCATGGCCGTGCTCTCGCCGACAATGTTGCTGAATTTATATTTGGCCTGCAAGACGGACTTGAGCTGGTCGTTCTCCATGATGGTCGCGCGGAATTCGAGGGCGCGCCGCACGACCAGCTTCAGTTCCGCGAGCTTGAAAGGTTTGAGCACATAATCATAGGCGCCGGCCTTCATCGCCTCGACCGCCGTTTCGATGGTGGAAAAGGCGGTCACCAGGATCACCTGCAGGCGTTCATCTTTTTCCTTGGCCCGCCGCAGGATGCCGAGCCCGTCGATCGGCGCCATTTTCAGGTCGCTCATGACCAGGTCATAATCGTGTTCCACGATCCAGAGCGCCGCTTGCTCCGGCTGGCTGGTCGAGGTCACGTCATAGCCCTCGCTGAGCAAGGCGCTGCGCATGACTTCGACAATGTTGGGCTCGTCGTCCACCACTAAAATGCGTATGCGGGGCATGTCCGTCATGCTATTCCTGAGTAATGGTTTTGGGGATTTTGATCGTGAAGAGCGTGCCTTTGCCGACATCCGATGCAACCGTAATCGTGCCGTGATGGCTCTCGATGATCTGCTGGGTGACATACAAACCGATGCCCGTGCCGTTTTCCTTGGTGGTGAAGAACGGCTCGAACATGCGCTGCTGGACGTCGGCCGGAATGCCGCTGCCCGTGTCGCGCAGCGTGATGGTGATCATCTCCGCCTGTTCGGCCGGGTCGATGGCCACCTCGAGTTCACCGCCGTGGGGCATGGCATCCAGGGCGTTCAAGCCGATGTTCAGCAAGGCCTGCTTGAACTGGCGCGGATCAATCACGACCGGCAGCGGCTGGTTGAGCTCGCGATAGATGATTTTGGAGTTGGGCGTGAAGCGCCGGTTGTGGTAGAGCAGGACGGCCAGTTCGGTCAGCACTTCATTCAGGTCGACATGTTGAAAGACCATGCTGCGCAAGCGGGTGAAGGTCACAAAGTCCTCGACAATGGCATTCAAGCGGTCGACTTCGTGAATGATCGTGGTCAGCAGTTTTTGTGAATCCGGCTCGTGAATCCGTTCCAAGAGCAATTCGGCCGAGCCGCTCAAGGAGGTCAGCGGATTGCGGATTTCATGGGCGATGGTGGCGGCCAGTTCGACAATGCCACCCAGGCGGTTGGTGTCGCGCAAGCGGCGTTCATGCTCGCGCTGCTCGCGCAAGTCGCGAAACAGGACGGTGCAATAGCGCATCGCCAGCGGATGTTCGATGGGCGAGACGGTGGCGGCCAGCACGACCTCGTTGCCCAGCCGGTCGCGGGTGCGCACCTCGACTTCCTGGCCGCGCTGCAGGCGCTCGCGCAGCACCGCCCCGTCGGTGTCATTGATGCCCAGCAAGCAATGCCAGTGCATGTTGAGCAGGGCCTCGGTGTCATGCTGGATGATGCGCCCCGCCGCCGGGTTGGCATACACCACATAGCCGTTTTCGTCGACGATCAGCATGCCGGTGTTGATCTTGCGGAAGACATAGCCGCTTTGCTCCTGCAATTGGCGCAGCTCCTCGGTCTTCTGCGCCAGCATGCGGCTGACATAGCTTGACAGATAGCCGACGCCGAGGAAGATCGTGATGTACAGATAGGTGACGTAGATGGCATACTCGCCGCTGGCATGGTAGTTGACCTGCTCGAAATAGTAGTAGTTGTACAAGACCGTGCCGCAGTAGAGCAGCGACGAGAGCAGCGCCGTGACGATGCCGCCATACTTGGGGAAGACGATGTTGGAGGACAGGATCACCAGGATGAACAAATTGCCGTACACCTGGTAGAGCGGGTCGGTGCTCAAGACGATCGAGGTGATCGCCAGCAAGTCGATGGCGATTTGGAATGCGCCCAGGAACTGGACATGGCGCGCGCGCTGCATCAGGATGATGTACAGCAGCGAGATAATATAATAGAAGTAAATGTAGTGGTAGAATTTGCCAAACATCACCTCCTTGACCGCGATGCCAATCAGCAAGCTGATGGTGATCACGATCAGGCGGATGATCATCAGCCACAAGATGCGGGTATGCAGCGTATAGCGTTCGAGATCCAGTTTCATCAGGACACCACCTGGGACAATTGGAAGATGGGCAGGAACATGGAGAGCATAATGCCGCCGATGACGACGCCCAGAAAGACGATCATCATGGGCTCGATCATGGCCGTCAAGCCGCCCACCGCGGTATTCACCTGTTCGGTGTAAAAGACGCCGATGCGCTGCAGCATTTTGTCGAGCTGGCCGGTGCTTTCACCGACCTCGATCATTTTCGCCACCATGCGCGGAATGAACTTGCTGCCGCGCAAGGCGTCGGCAATCGGCTCGCCCCGCTCGGTGCGCTGCATGGCATTGCGCAACACCCGGTTGATTAATTCATTGCCGGACGTTTCGGCGACGATTTCGAGCGAGCGGATGATCGGCACGCCGCTCTCAACCAGGGTTGCCAGGGTGGAGGCGAAGCGCGCCACGCAGACTTTTTGATTGAGCGCGCCAAAGACCGGCAGGGCAAATTTCAGCCGGTCAAACTGGTAGCGGCCGCGCGGCGTGCGCACATACTTGCGCACCACAAAGAAGAGCGCGATCAAGCCCGCCAGGACGAAGATGCCATAGCCGCGCAGGAGATGGCTGGTGGCGATCAGGAAGCGGGTCGGCAGCGGCAATTGCGCGCCGAAATCCTGAAACATTTTTTCAAAGACAGGGATCACCTGGACAATCAGCAGCGTGGTCACGCCGACGGCAATGGACAGCACAATCAAGGGATACAGCATGGCCGCTTTGACTTTGCGCTTCAAGGCCGAGGCGGATTCCATGTAGGTTGCCAGGCGCTCCAGAATCTCGGCCAGGAAGCCGCCCGTCTCGCCGGCCCGCACCAGGTTGACAAAGAGCTTGTCAAACACTTTGGGATGATTGGCCAGCCCCTCCGAGAAGCTGCGCCCGCGCGTGACGTCCTCGACCAGCAGATGCAGCGTCTCGCGAAAGCGGCCCGCCTCGGCCTGGTCTTCAAGCGTCTGCAGGCATTGCAGCAGCGGCAGGCCAGCTTCAATCATGGTGGCAAACTGGCGCACAAACAGGATAATGTCATCCTGCTTGATGCTTTTCTTGCCGTGCGCGCGCTTGGCGCCGGGCATGCCGCCGGCTTCCTCGACGATCGAGAGAATCAAGCAACCTTTGGCCGAGAGCACTTCAATCAGCGGCGCCTGGGCTTCCGCTTCCATGCGCTCAACCACAATTTTCCCGCCTGCTTCCCGATACGTGCAACGAAATGCTTTCATGGCCGGTGCGGTGGCGCTTAATCCGCGCCCGTGACGCGCAGGACTTCCTCCACCGACGTGACGCCTTGGGCGGCGCGCAGCAAGCCGGAGCGGCGCAGCGACATCATGCCTTGCTGCAGCGCCAGCACCTTGATCTTGGGCGCCTCGGTGTTGGTCAGGATCAGGCGCCGGATTTCATCCGTGACAATCAGCACCTCAATGAAGGCCAGGCGGCCGGTGTAGCCCGTCTGGCGGCAGTATTGGCAGCCGTGCGGGCCGAAGAAGGTTGGTTCGGCAATCAGGTCGAACGGAAACTGGGCGCGTTCGAGGACGTCGGCCGTGACGGTCACGCGCCGTTTGCACCGCATGCACAAACGCCGGCCGAGGCGCTGAGCCGCAATCAAGTTGACCGCCGAGGCGATCAGGTACGGCTCGACTTTCATGTCGACCATGCGGGCGAAGGTGCTGGCGGCATCGTTGGTATGGATGGTGGTCAGCACCAGATGCCCGGTCAGCGCGGCTTTGACGGCGATATCCGCGGTTTCCAGGTCGCGCACTTCGCCGACCATGACAATGTCCGGGTCTTGCCGCAGAATGGAGCGCAGGCCGGCCGCGAAGGTCAGGTGGATGTCGGCGTTGACCTGCACTTGGTTGATGCCGTGGAATTGATACTCGACCGGATCCTCGACCGTGACAATGTTGACCTTGGGCGTGTTCAGGCGCTGCAAGCAGGCATACAGGGTGGTCGTCTTGCCGCTGCCGGTCGGGCCGGTGACGAGGATCATGCCGTGCGGCGCATCCAGCGCGACCTTGAAGCGATCCAAGCTGACCGCATCCATGTCGAGCTTGTCCACGTCCATGCTTTGATAGGCCTTGTCGAGCACGCGCAACACGACTTTTTCACCATAGGTGGTCGGCAAGGTTGAGACGCGGAAGTCGACGTCGCGGCCCTTGGTGCGGATGCGAAAACGGCCGTCCTGCGGCAGGCGGTGCTCGGCAATGTCCAGCTGGGAAATGACTTTGATGCGCGAGACGATCGCGCGGTACATGACGGCCGGCGGGGCCGAGCGTTCATACATCACGCCGTCAATCCGGAAGCGGATCGAGATTTTGCGTTCGAACGGCTCAAAATGAATGTCGCTGGCGCGCTCGTCAATCGCCTGGGTCAGCATCACGTTGATCAATTTGACGACCGGCGCCGCGCCGGTGTCGTCGCGCATTTTGTCAATGTTCAGCTCGCGCTCGGTCGGGCCCGCCTCGACCACATCGTCGGCGCTTTCCATGGTGGCGATGATGTCGGCGGCGTCTTCGGCTTGATGATAATGCTTCTCGAGCTTCGCCTGAATATCGCCCACTTGCGCCACCACCGGCGTGATTTTCAGGTTGGTGATCAGCGCCAAGTCATCCAGGGCGAAGATATTGAGCGGGTCGGTCATGGCGACCGTCAAGGTGTTGCCCGCCCGGCCCAGCGGCACGGCCTTGTAATAGACCGCGACTTTTTCAGGAATCAGCTCGAGAATGTCCGCTTCAATCCGCAGCGTGTCGAGCACGACCGGGTTGAGGTGATGGCGGCGGGCATAGCAGCCCATCAACTGGCGTTCCGTCACGGTGTTCTTGGCCAGCAGGATTTCGCACAGGCTACCCCCGCGCACCGACTGTTCGCGCGCGGCCTCGGCCTGCTGTTCCTTGGTCAGCAGGCCGCACTCGACCAGGTCGTCAATCAAGATGTCGTTCAAATACCCGTTCATGCGGCGCCGGATTCATTTTGAAGCTTGTCCTGCAAACGCCGCAGGCATTCACGCCATTCGCTGACGCGGCAGAGAAACAGGTGAATCTTGATTTGACTGCTGCCGCGGCTGCGAAACAGCTCGGGTTGCAACGGGTTGGGCGTCGCCATGGTCAAGACCGGGCCGATCCGGTCCATCGGCAGGCATTCAAAGGTGCGCAGGAAATCAAGGGTAAACTCGCGCAGCAGATCATCTGCCACGCTGACCTGCAAGACCGGAATGAAGGGCAGCGCCGTCTCGGTCATCAGCAACTGCAGCAGTTCGTTTTCGGTGATCGCGCCGGCATCCACAAAATGACCGGCCCAGCCACCGCCTTCCTGCGCATGCACCCGGCGGATGCCGGCCAGCTGCTCGGCGCTGACGCGGTTCTTGTCCCGCAGGAATTCGTCGAGTGTCAGTTCATTGTCCCAAATCGAGCGTGTCATCGTGCCGCCTTGTCCACCTCGTCCTGATAGAGCCAGCGCAGTTCGACCGCCTCGTGTGGATGGCACCACGCCGCCAGCGTCACCCGGCCGGCCACCTGCGCCGGCAGTGCGTGCTGCATCTGCAACGCGGCGCTCTTGACCTGCCCGCTGTTCAAGCGCGGCGACCAGCCGATCCAGTAGCCGGGCCGCATGCGCCCCAGCGCGTCCAGCGCCAGGCCGCTGTGCCGCAGCGCGTCCTGCAGCCAAGCCGGCACCAGCGTTTCATCCGCCATCTCGCGCGCGCTGACCTCACCCAATTGCCATGTGAAAATGCCGATCGGGTAGTGCTGCAACTGCGCCTGTTCGAGCTCCTCATGCACGCGCGACCGCAGCAGCGCCGCCGGCACCAGCGGCGGCAGGCGGAACGGCCGCGCCTCTTCATGCACGGACGCCTGATAGGCATCCAGCAGGCGCTGCGCCGCGCGGACTTGATCCGCCATGTACGCCACCAGCCGGTCCATGCGCACCAGCTCGCCGGCGCTCACCGCGCGCTTGTCGTGTGCGCGCAAGCGCATCAGCTCCTGCACGATGCGCGACACATCAATGACGCCGAAGACCGTCTCGCGCATCACGTGCAGGCCAAGGCAGGCCCGCACCAAGCACATCAGCAGCAGCACGCTCATCATCGGCAACTGCACGCGCGCCATCCCCGTCCGCGTCGTCATCACATACATCGCCGCCAACACCGGAATGACACCCATCAGCGCAAACGCCGCGATCAGCCGCACGCGCACAAAGCGCGGCAACATGTATATCTGTCGTAACAAGCGCGTCATGGCCTACTCTCCATAGGGTACGGATGAACTCGCGGTCGCTTGGTGATCTGGTCTTGCATAATGGTGGTCTTTATCATAGCAACTCGCCCCGTGTTTGTCAATTCTGCGATGTGCTTTGCATTTGCGCATATTTTCTGTTGGGCAAGCGCGGCACGCTTCGCACAACTGCAAACATATCGCAGTTGTGCAACAGACCAAGCCGCCTGCCCGCCGTGCCCGGCACAGGCATGTACGGCATGGCCACTATGCGCCGGAGGCGCTTTGGAGTGCGGTCCCGCCGCTGGCGGGACTGCCGCTTTCGGTCCGGCAGCCATGCTGCCGGTAGCGATGATAATCCTACGCCGAGCATGGCTCGGCTATGAAAAGCGGGAGCGTGGCTCCCGCACTCCAAAGTTCGGCTGCGCCGAACGAAGACGCCCAAACTCCACGCACCGTCCCGCCGGCGGCGTGGACGGTTTATAAATTTATGCGCCGCGCATGAATTTTATCAGCAACGCTTGCATTCAGGCAAGCATTATAGTATACTATGCATTATGCAATCACTTGCACTTGCGCTACAACGCTATGATCTGGTTGGCATACCAGTTGCTATCTAAATTACTGAACACGTTTGGTAACTAAGGATACAACGATGAAAATGAGTACGAACACCAGCCCGCTTGAAGATGTCCATGTGACCGTGAAAACGATCCTGCTGGACATCACCTTTATGGAGTGGAGCGTACTCACCGGCGTCCTCAGCGCCATCGCGGTATTGTCCATCAACTTGTTTTAGTAGCAGCACCCGTATCAACATTATATCAACACCCAAGCAAGGAGCAGCGTCATGAAAAAGTTTCACAAAGGTTTCACCCTCGTCGAGATCATGATCGTCGTCGCGATTATCGGTCTCTTGGTTGCCATCGCCCTGCCGAACTTCGTGATTGCCCGAAAGAAGTCGCAGATGAACACCTGCAAGGCCAACCTCAAACAGGTTGACGGCGCGGTGTCGCAGTTCAAGTTGGATGGAACCAACTCGGCAATTGTTACGGTCACAATGGCCTTGTTGGTGCCAGATTACATCAAGACAACACCAGCATGCCCGGCTGGCGGCATCTACACAATCGCGTCCGAGTCACCAACCAATGCAGCTGCCTGCAGCTTGGGTGATGCGGCCACCGCGAACTATGATGCAAATTACAAGCACGCGCTGTAACACACCGACTAGCGCACATCACAGTTTGGGGCGGGTTGGTGGCAACCCGCCCCCTTTTCTTGTTCAGACCATGCACCGAACCTTGTCATCCCGATCCCGCGGCTTCACCCTTCTTGAAGTGATGGTCGTCATGGGCATTCTGGCGCTCATCTCGCTCATGGGCATCTACAGCCTCCGTGGCGCGCGCATCCGCGTCCACGCCCAGGACTGCCGCGGCACCTTGCAGATGCTGCATACCGCCGTCAGCACCTTTGGCATCGAACGTCACTTGGCGCGCGGCGCCGGCGTCCACATGACCAATCTCTACCCGCGCTTTTTTGGCAAGCCGACGCCCGGCACGTGCCCGGCCTCTGGCGTGGCGTATGCCTTGCAATTCACGTATGGCACCGCGCCGGTCTGTCCCTCGGCGGCGCTTTACACCAATCATGTGTGGTCACCAAGCCAATCGCTTGGCTTATGAGATTTGCATGCACCGCTCCTGCTTCCACATTCGTCCGCGCGGCGTCTCGCTGATCGAGGCGGTGATCAGCACGGCCATTCTGGCGCTATGCGTCGCCACCATCTTTCAAGGCCTGAATTTTGGCTACTATTCCTCCTTGCGCGCCACGCGCGTCACCGAAAGCCTGGCGCGCGTCACCAAGCGCCTCGAAGACATCAATTACATCCCCTACGACTCGGTCACCAGCAACATGTTTCCGGTCGAGTATGTCTGCAGCACCAGCGCCACCGCCATCGCGCTGGTCTATGCCATGACCACCTCGGTGCGCACCGTCCTGCTGCCGATCGAATACAAAGTTGTCACGATTGATTATGCCTGGCGCGTGCGCGACAGTCAGCGCGCCGCCCGGTATTTCACCATCAAAACGCCCTGACGACGACCATGCCTGCGCCACGCGGCTATACCTTGGCGGAATTTATGGTGGCGAGCGTGATTATCGCCATGGTCTTGATCACGTTGATGGGCGTGTATGTCAACGGCTATGCCATCATGCGCCGCGGTGCCATCCAGACGTGGGCGCAGCACAAGGCCAACACCGCGCTCGCGCTCGTCGCCGAAAAGACCAGGCCGGCCTATACGTTCAACGTGTACACTGCCTACAGCGCCAGTCCCGGCGCCACGGTCGTCTCCGGCAATTTCCTGAAAGTGGTGAATATGTACTCGACCACCGCCGCCTTCTACAAGAGCGGCACCACCCTGTATTTCGTCGAGTCCGAGGCGACCGACAACAAGGCCTCCAGTGCCGATGACCTGCCGCTCGTCACCGATCTCAAGGCCGGCAACACCTTCATCGGCTTGGACAATCAGGTGCAGGTCTTTTTTCGGGTGTGCGACCCGCGCGAGACCAATCGCGTGCTCGTCACCATTGACGCCTTTGTAACATCCCGTAACCGGTGAACCCATGTGGCGCATAACTTGTCATCCCCGCGTGGGCAGCAGGCCCCGCGGCGCCGCCGCGATCGCGGCCGTCGTGGTGCTGACCACCGCCCTGTTCATTGGCTTGGCCGGCCTGCTCAACTGGTCCACCAATGGCTATCGGCATGCCACGCGCGCCACCACCCACGCGCGCCTGTTCTACGCGGCCGAGTCCGGCCTGCAATACGCCGCCGGCAAGTTCAAGCTGCTGCCGCGCGGCGGCAATTTCAATCACAGCCTCCTGTCCAACGAGTTCGTCGCCATCGCCCGCTCCAATTTCCCGCCCGATATTCGCCTGGTCAAATTCACCATGAGCGACAGCAGCACCAATGCGACCGTCATGCTGGGCAAGTACAAAGGCCTGTACCAAATCGAGGCGGTCTATGACATTCGCTGCCGGGTCAGCGATGCGAATGATGCCACGCATGCGGTCGAATTGCAGCTCAAGATGGGCTCGCTGTTCCTCTCGCCCTTTCAATTCGGCGTGTTCTACAACGAGAACTTGGAAATCCATCCGGGCGCCGACATGATCATCAGCGGCCGCGTCCATTGCAACAAGAACATCTACATGTGGCCGACGAAAACACTGAAGTTCAACGACCCGATCACCTGCGGCGGCTCGTTCAGGCAAGGCTATGATGCCGGCTGGAGCATCTTCGACAGCAGCCGCGATCAAGGCCAGATATACGTGGCAACCAACGTTGCCGGCACCACCAAGTATGTCAAGCTTGGCAAGCAACTTTCCAACAATTTGGAGTTCGACACCAGTGTTTCCGGCGCCACCGCCACCGAGTATTTCGACACCTACAGCCCGCTGTGGGCCGGCACATCCTTGACGCGCCTGCGCAGTCGCGTGCTGGACTCGACCTTCGGCACCGAGGCACTGACGCTGCCATTCGAAGGCGCCGAGGACTACAGCCGGGTCTTGGTCGACCCGCCGATTAATGGCGAGACCACCGACGTCGCCCGCGTCCGCATGGCCAACCGCGCCGCCTTCCTGATCGAGACCAACGATGTCATCTACTATCAAACCGGGCCGATCACCAACAGCGAATATACCACCCGCACCGCGATTAACAATGTGTATTCCAACTCGTTTGCCACCCGCACCAACTACTTCTGGAACGGCCGCCAGGACTATACGATCAATCCGCTCGATTTCAACATGGGGGCCTTCAAGACTTGGGTAGACTCGGGCAGTTGCCCGCTGGCCGCGCGCGACGAGTTCAATAGTTCCGCCAATAGCCGCAGCGGCATCATCTATGTCAACCAGCCTGAGATCGGCAAACGCACCTACAAATCAACCAACATGGCCGTCCGCATCATCAATGCCGATGCCTTGCCGCGCCCGCTGACCATCGCCACCCCGCACGCGCTCTACATCAAGGGCAATTACAACATAAAAATCGGCACGACGGCCAACACGAATTACCCCAGCGCCATTCTCAGCGATTGTTTCACGCCGCTGTCGTCCGCGTGGAATGACAAAAAAAACATCTCGAATAATTATGTGGCCGCCGCCAACACCACCTACAACACCGCCTTGATCGTCGGCAACAGCACCTCGACCTACCAAAACACCACGGGCGGCGGCTTGCACAACTTGCCGCGCTTCCTGGAAAACTGGTCGGGCAACACGATTACCATCAACGGCTCGATGGTCTGCCTGTATGCCGCCGTGAAGGAACTTGCCCAGCACGTTGATTCCAACTCCGATTATTATGGTGCACCGACGCGCAATTATCTGTACGACACACGCCTCGGCCGCTATGAAACATCACCGCCGGGCGTGCCGAACATCTACAAGTATGGCCTGCTCGAGTGGGCCCAGGTCGAGTGATTTGTTGCAAGGCAACAAATTAGGGTTCAGGGTTCAGGGCTCAGGGCTCAGGGCTGCAGAGAAAAATGATTTTGTTGCAAAACCATTTTGTGCAAAATGAATTGCCGCAATTCATTTTTATTGAGTGTTCGATATTGGATATTCAGCAGCGGGTTCAGGAATGCGAATATCGAATATCCAACAAGGAATGTCCAATGATGAAGTTCTGCGCAGACACTTCGGACTTCGATATTCCTTGTTCGATATTCGCTATTCGCATTCCCTAAACCTAAAACTTTTCAATCCCGCCGCTGGCGGGACTCCAAGCAGCCTTAAACTGCCCAGCACCAGCGGCAACAGCAGCACCAGTGCTGCCGGCTCGGGCACTGCTTCATAGGCGCCCTGGTCAATGGCGCTGCCGCGCACGCGCGGGTCGCCCGCCAGATCGCGCGCCGTCCAAGCCCAGCCAAACATGCAGCCTTGGTCAACGCACGGCGACTCCGGCGGCAACTCAAAGCCGGGCAGAAACGCCGGATTCACCACACTATTGCTGACGCCGCCGGGTTGTGGCGCGGTGCAACTGTAGCTGAAGGCGTTGGTGCCGGTGACGCGGTAATTCGCGCCGCTGGGCGCCGTGTTGTCCCAGACGATCGCATTCCACAAGAAGCCATTCAGACTGTCCGCGCCGCCCGCCGTGACACTGGCACTGTTGTCCACAATCGTGCAATTGTAACTGGTCGCGCCGGACGCCAATGCGATCCCGCCGCCAATCGGCGCGCTGTTCGAGACAATCAAACTTGAATACCATGTCGCGCCCTGTTCGGCAAAAGCGCCGCCACCGTGCATCGCGCGATTGTTGACGACCCGGCAGCGATCCACCTGCGCGCCGGCCGTGCAGTACAGCCCGCCGCCGCGTCCGTCGCCGTTACTGCCACTGGCCGCGCCGTTGTACACGGTGATCTGCGCGATGCGTCCGCCCGCCAGATAGCCGCCGCGCATGCTGGCGCGGCCGTCAATCACCACGGGGCCGCAGCCCACCAGCGCGATGGCATTCGTGATCACAAACACATTCGTGCCCTGCCCTGCATACCCGCCCGAGGTGTACACGCCATTGGAGATCAAGACCACGCCGCCGGGCACGCTCAGCTCGATGGCGTCCTGGATATTTGTCGCCGCCGCCGGCCACGTGCCGTAGGGCGGCGTGCTGCTGCCGCTGACCCAGACGTGGTTGGTCAGCGCGCCGGTGAGCACGGCAATCAGGCGCGGCGTGACCAGGGTCGCCGCAGAATACGCATTGCTGACTAGCAGGCGCACGGTCTTGTAGCCGGCCGTGGCGTAGGCATAGGCCGGATTTTGCTGGGTGCTTTCGACGGTGCCGTTGTTGTCAAAATCCCAATACCACGCCGTCGGGCCATTGGTTGACAAATCCGTGAATTGGACGGGGGCATTGGTGAACACGCGCGTGGTGTTGACGCTGAATGCCGCGATCACCGGGGGCAGCGCGGCATACGCGCCCAGGTCCACTGCACCGTCACGCACGCGCGGTGCGCCCGCCAGATCCAGCGCCGTCCAGGCCCACCCAAAGGTATAGCCCTGGCCAACGCAGGGCGATGCCGGCGGCAACTGGTAGCCCGGCAGCAACGCGGGGTTTGCCACACTATTACTGACCCCGCCGGGCGCCGGCGTCGTGCAACTGTAATTGAACGCGTTGGTGCCGGCCACGCGATAATTCGCCCCGCTCGGCGCCGTGTTGTTCCAGACAATCGCATTCCACAAGAAGCCATCCAGACTGTCCACGCCACCGCCGGTGCTGCCGGCGGTGTTGTCCATAATCGTGCAATTGTAGCTGGTGGCATGCGCGACCAGCGCCAGCCCGCCGCCCAACGCCGCCGTGTTGGAAATGACCAGCGTTGAATACAGCGTCGCACCCTTGTCGGCAAAGATGCCGCCACCCTGCACCGCGTGGTTGTTCAGCACCCGGCAGCGCTCAACGCGGGCGCCGTCCGTCAGCCAAAGCCCGCCGCCAGTGCCGTCCACACTGTCCAGCGCCGCGCCATTGCGCACCATCACATTTTCAAGCCGGCCGGTCGCCAGATACCCGCCGCGCAAGGCCGCCTGCCCGTCGATGACCACCTGACTGCCGCAGCCCACCAGCGCGATGGCATTCGTGATCACAAACACATTGGAGCCATGCCCTGCGTACCCGCCCGACGTGTACACGCCATTGGAGATCAAGACCACGCCGCCAGGCACACTCATTTCAAGCGCATCCTGGATATTCGTCGCGGCCGTCGGCCAGGTGTTGTAGGGCGGCGTGCTGCTGCCGCTGGCCCAGACATGGTTGGTCAACCCGCCGGTGAGCACGGCGATCAGGCGCGTCTTGATCATGGTCGCGGCCGAGTACTCGTTGCTGACCAGCAGGCGCACGGTCTTGTAGCCGGCCGTGGCGTAGGCGTACGCCGGATTTTGCTGGGTGCTTTCAACGATGCCATTGTTGTCGAAATCCCAGTACCAGGCATTGGGCCCGTTGGACGAAATATCAGTAAACTGCACGGGTTCGTTGGTGAACACGCGGGTTTTGTTGACGGTGAACGCGGCGATCACATTGGGATAGACCTTGATGTAATTGGTGCGGGTCAGCACATCATACGAGGCGCCGCTGCCGGCGCCGAAATTGTTGCTGACGGTCAGGCGCACGCTGTACACGCCAGCCGTGGTGAAGGTATAGAGGGGGTTGCGCGCGCTGCTGTCAATGCCGCCATCATGATTGAAATCCCAGCGCCAGAATTGCGGCGTATACAGCGACTTGTCGCTGAATTGCACGTTCAAGGGCGCCGCGCCCGTCAGCACATTTGCCGAAAAGTCGGCGGCGACGCCGCGCGCATTGACGGTGATGAAATTGGTGCGGAAGTAGAAGGCGCTCTCGCCCACCAGGTTGCTCGTAAACAGCAGCACCGAATACAGGCCGGTCGTGTACAAATAGTTCGGTGCGTTGACGCCGAAGCCCTGCGCGTCAACTACCCCGTCATTCTGAAAATCCCAGGCAAAATAAATGTTGGGCGCGTTGGTACTGCTGGTCTGCCCGCTGAACTGCACCGGCAAGGTGTACAAGCCGACCACCCGGTCGGCGCTGAAGCGGCAGGTCAAGCCGGGCACTTTCAGCGCAGCACTGTGGTAATAGCCCGCCGCAACGCCCGTAAACAGATAGCCTTCCGGCGCGTCCGACTGCCCGTCGCCATTGGCGCCCCAGCCCACGACCGAGCCATCCACACGCAAGGCCAGGCTGTGGTTCAAACCCGCTGCGACCGCGACAAAATCATTGCCGGGCGGGCAGTTGTTGGTCTGCCCATAGTCGTTGTTGCCCCACGCCACCACGCTGCCGTCGCCGCGCAATGCCACGGTGTGGTAGCCGCCGGCCGCGACGCCAACATAGGTGCTGCCCGGCGGGCAGTTGGTCTGCCCATCGGTGTCGCCGCCCCACGCCAGCAGCGAACCATCCGTGCGAATGCCGACACTGTGGTACTGCCCGGCCGAAATCATGCGGAACTGCTCGCCCGGCGGCACATTGGTTTGGCCGCTGTCGTTGTTGCCCCAGGCGCTGACGCGCCCGTCATCGGTCAATCCCAGCGCGTGCTGGCCACCCGCCGCAATCATCACGAATTGCTGATTGCCCGGCGCATCCAACTGCCCTTGTTCATTGTTGCCCCAGCCGATCACCTGGTTGTTCGACAACGCCAGGCTGAACGCATTACCCGCAACCACGCTTGTAAAATTACTCCCCGCCGGGCAGTCCGTCTGGCCATAGTCGTCCTGGCCCCAGCCGATCAGCGTGCCATTGGTCGTAATCGCCAAGGTGTGATTGCCACCGGCGGCCACGGCCACGTACTCCACGTTGTCCATGCCCGGCGAGCCATAGGCCTGGCCATATTGATTATAGCCCCAGCCGAGGACTTCGGCGCGGTCGGCCAGCACCCCGGTGGCGCCGATGCACACGCTAACAATACTATAACAACCAAGGACATAGTTTTTCACTGGCCTTGTCTCCATCGCAGGTCAACGCATGCCATCCGCATGCAATTCTGTACGCATAAAGTATAGCAGGTTGCATGCCGTAATGTACAGTGCGGCGAAGGGAGCGCCGATCGCCAGATCGGC
>JAPLST010000246.1:3070-16432 GCA_026398485.1 bacterium | reverse complement strand
ATACCGCGGTCGGTACCTCTACCCTTAGCCGCCGTACGGCGTGCGGCGTGCAGCACATTGCGCGAAACGTTGTTCCGCGGCTGCATCTGTGCATGGATATTGGTATAATGAAGCCCGTCATTTGTTTGTGCGTGATCAATGCAGACAGTGACACGATAATTTCCGGCATGGATCGAAACTGAATTGAACAAAAAACAAATTGGGGAACTGTAATCTATGAACGCGCTTGTCATTGCGGCCGTGGTGTTCGTCTGCGTGTTTTGTGCGCCGCTGCTGGCGTTCATGCTGCGTGGCGCGCTGCCCGAACATCACTTGAGCGCGGACACGAAAGACACCGTGCGGATCACCATGGCCTTGGTGGCAACCATGGCCGCCTTGATGCTCGGGTTGCTGGTGGCTTCGGCCAAGGGCTCGTACGACACCCAGAAAAGCGAGGTGATTGAAATGTCCGCCAAAGTGGCGTTCTTTGACCGGATCCTGGCCTTGTACGGGCCAGAAACGGCGCCCGCACGCGAGGCGCTGCAGGGCGCCATTACACTGATGGTGGCCCGCGTCTGGCCGGAAAACGTGACCCAAACCGCCGGGTTGAAGCCCAATGCTTCCTCGGCCGATACGTTATATCATGCGATCCAGAACTTGGTGCCGCAGACGGATGAGCAGCGGGCACTTAAAACCCAGGCGATTGCGAGTGTCTACGAACTCGGGCAGATACGCTGGCTGCTGTTCGCGCAGACGGGCAGCTCGATCTCCGCGGTCCTGTTGATCATCGTCGTGTGCTGGCTGGCCATCCTCTTCTTCAGCTTTGGCATGTTCTCGCCGGCAAACGGGACGGTGATCGTGGCGCTGATGCTGGCGGCGTTCTCGGTGGCCGGCGCCATCTTTTTGATTCTGGAGCTGGACAATCCCTTTGGCGGCCTGCTCCGCGTGTCCAGCCAGCCGATGCTCAATGCCCTGAGCCAGCTCATGCAGTAGGCAGGCTATTCGTTACAGTTTTCAGTTTTCGGTTTTCAGTTTTCGGTTTTCAGTTTTCGGTTTTCAGTTTTCGGTTCGCAGCTTGCATCTCCATCCATCCACTCTTCCATTCTTCCATTGCCTTTCTCGGGTTGACAGCCGCCGCGCGCATGGCTACAATATCCATTAACTATCTGGGAGCAGCAATGGCATTGGGAAAGGAAGCAATCTTCGAGATCGAAAAGCGCTTGTGGGCCACCGCCGATGAACTGCGCGCCAATTCAAATCTCAAATCGTCCGAGTATAGCGTGCCGGTACTTGGCCTTATTTTTCTGCGCTATGCCGACCATCGCTTCGCCGCCGCCCAGGCCGAGATCGAGGGCAAAGCCACGGGCCGCCGCAAAATCAGCAAAACCGACTATCAGGCGCGCGGCGTCCTCTTTTTGCCCGAAGCCGCCCGGTTCTCAGCCCTGATCGCCCTGCCCGAAGCCGCCAATGTCGGCAAGGCCGTCAATGAGGCCATGAAAGCGATCGAGGCCGAAAATGAGGAACTGCGCGGCGTCCTGCCCGCCAACTATCACCAGCTCGAAAACCGCACGCTCGCCACCCTGCTCAAGACGTTCAACAGCATTGCCTCGGACGACACCGGCGATACCTTCGGCCGCATCTACGAATATTTCCTCGGCGAATTCGCCATGACCGAAGGCCAGAAAGGCGGCGAGTTCTTCACGCCCACCTGTCTCGACAAACTCATTGCCAACATCATTCAGCCGTATCGCGGCCGCGTGATCGACCGCGCCTGCGGCTCGGGCGGCATGTTCGTCGAAGCCGCACGCTTCGCGCGCCTGCACGCCAAGAGCGCCAAGGACACGGTCAGCGTCTATGGCATCGAGCGCGTGGCCGAAACCGTGCGGCTCTGCCGCATGAACCTGGCCGTGCATGGCCTGGCCGGCGAAGTGCGCCAGGGCAACAGCTAT
This sequence comes from bacterium, assembly GCA_026398485.1. Taxonomy (GTDB): domain Bacteria; phylum Auribacterota; class UBA3054; order UBA3054; family JAPLST01; genus JAPLST01. The sequence goes on along the minus strand of JAPLST010000246.1, from coordinate 14,504 downwards.
TATGAAAATCCCTTCGATGAAGTCGCCGCCTTTGATTTTGTCATGGCCAATCCACCGTTCAATGTCGACAAGGTTGACAAAGAGCGGCTCAAGGACGACAAAGCCCGCTTTCCCTTCGGCATGCCCAAGACCGACAATGCCAATTATCTCTGGATTCAACTTTTCTACAGCGATCTGAACGCCAAGGGCCGCGCCGGCTTTGTCATGGCCAATTCGGCCAGCGACGCGCGCGCCTCCGAGCTCGAAATCCGCCGGCAGATCATTGAAGACAAGGCCGTGGATGTCATGGTCGCTATCGGGCCAAACATGTTTTACACCGTTACGCTGCCGGCTACTCTCTGGTTCTTTGACAAGGCAAAAAGGGCGACTAAACGTGGAGACACGGTGCTCTTCGTGGATGCCCGCCACATTTTCCGCCAGATCGACCGCGCCCACCGCGACATCACGCCCGAGCAAATCGATTTCATTGCCAATATAGTCCGGCTGTATCGCGACGAAAATGCGGTGACGACCACCGGCAGCGCGGAGCTGCTCACCAAGCATTTTCCCAAAGGCACATACCAAGATGTACCGGGCTTGTGCAAGGTCGCGACCATCAAGGAAATCGAGGCGCAAGGCTGGTCACTCAATGCGGGGAGGTACGTCGGCGTCGCGCCCGGCGAGCATGTCAGCGACGAGGATTTCAAGGAGCAGATCGAGGAGCTAAACGAAGAGCTCGAAGCGCTCAACGCCCAAGCCCGTGAACTCGAGGCCACCATCGCCAAGAACGTTGCGGAGATACTCGAGTCATGAGCGCACGGCGCAAATCCAAGACTCCGGCAATTGTGCACCAGCCTGCCGCACAATTGTATGAACGCTTCGTTGCGGACATCAAGCAGCGCATCCGTACTGCCCAGATCAAAGCCGTGCTGGCCGCCAATGCCGAACTTGTCCTGCACTACTGGGAAATCGGGCAGGCCATCCTCGCCAGCCAGAAACAGGAAGGCTGGGGCGCAAAAGTCATCGACCGTCTCGCCGCCGATCTCCAGCGCGAGTTCCCAACGCTCTCCGGTTACACCGTTCGCAATCTCAAATACATGCGCGCTTTTGCCGAGGCTTGGCCAGATCGCCAAATTGTGCACCAGCTTGGTGCACAAATTCCTTGGAAGCACAACTGCATTCTTCTCGACCGTGTTAAGGACGCTGGAATTCGCGAATTCTACATCCGCAAGACCGTCGAACACGGCTGGTCCCGCAGCGTGCTTACGCACCAGCTCGACACTCAACTCCACAAACGCGCGGGCAAAGCCTTGACCAATTTTGCGCTCACCTTGCCACCAGACCAGTCTGACTTGGCGCGGGAAATGATCAAAGATCCCTTCATCTTCAAGCCCGCGCCACTAGACGCATCCGCCCATGAACGCGCACTGGAAAACGCGCTGATCGCACGCCTGAAGGATTTCCTCATCGAACTCGGCACCGGCTTCGCCTATATCGGCAACCAATACCGGCTGGAAGTGGACGGCGAGGAGTTCTTCCTAGACCTCCTGTTCTACCACACGCGACTGCACTGTTACGTGGTCATTGATTTGAAGGTGGTGGACTTCCAGCCCGAGTTCGTCGGCAAAATGAATTTCTACCAGACGGCGGTGGACCAGCAGGTGAAGAGCGCGGTCGACGGCCCGACCATCGGCATTATCCTCTGCCGTGGCAAAAACAAGACCGTGGTAGAATACACCCTGCGCGATGCCAGAAAACCGGTAGCCGTGGCCGAATACCGACTGCTGCCGCCCTGGCTTAAGGCGCAGTTGCCCGACGCCAACCAACTGAAGCAAGTCGTCGCCAAGGTGGAGGTGCCGGATGAACAATGAAACCGACATCGCCCGCAATCTGCTGGAGATGCTGGAGGCATGAACGATACTCGTAAGAATCTGCCTGTTCCCAGCGCCGGCGATGCTGCGCCGCACGGCCAACTCCTGGTCTACACGACGGCCGATGGCCGCATCAAAATCGAGGTGCGTCTCGAGCAGGAAACCGTCTGGCTCACGCAGCAGCACATGGCGCAGTTGTTTCAGACAACGAAACAGAACATTGGTCAACATCTGAAGAACATATTTGTGGAGGGCGAACTTCATGAAGAAGCAGTTGTAAAGGATTTCTTTACAACTGCCGCAGACAGCAATCTATCTCGGCCGCACACAATCATGCGACCCGGCGGGGCGCAACGCATCAACGCGTGGCAACTCCTAAGCGTCGTCGCCACAGCCGATCGGACGCCCAACGATTTTGACAAGGCCATTCAACACCTGCCGCCGCCCAAAAGAAAGAACTGAGGCAAGAAGTGAAACGCGGCGGAGATTCTGGAGGCGTGAAGATGGCAAGGGCTGAATGGCAATCCGCGAAGCTTAACGAACTCGGTTTCGTTGGTCGTGGTAAATCGAGGCATCGCCCTCGCAATGCGGCATTCCTTTACGGCGGGCAGTATCCCTTTTTCCAAACAGGCGACATCAAGGCTGCCAGTTTCCATCTCACCCAACACACTCAGACCTATAGTGAACAGGGATTGGCACAGAGCAAATTGTGGAAGATCGGAACTCTCTGCATTACCATTGCTGCAAACATCGCCGAGACTGCCATTCTGGGTATAGACGGGTGTTTTCCCGATAGCGTTGTGGGTTTCGTGGCAGACACAGACAAGGCTGATGTTCGATTCATAAAGTATTACATGGACACGCTAAAGCTCCAGATGCAGAGCGTCTCACGCGGCACAACTCAGGATAATCTGAGTGTGGACAAGCTGCTGACGTTTGATTTCTTGGTTCCCCCTCTTCCAGTCCAGCGCCGGATTGCGGGGATTCTGTCGGCCTATGACGAGCTGATCGAGAACTGCCAGCGGCGGATCAAAATCCTCGAACAGATGGCCCGCAATCTCTACCGCGAATGGTTTGTACACTTCCGGTATCCCGGAAGTGTACCCTCATCCCGGCCTGCCGGCCACCCTTCTCCCAGCGGGCGAAGGGACGGATTCCGGCCCTCATCACTCGGCCCGATTCCGCAAGGATGGGAGGTGAAGAAGGTTGGCGAAATCCTGGAGTTGAACTACGGCAAGGCTCTAAAGCAGGAGCACCGGAGCGGAGGCGTTGTGCCGGTGTATGGCTCAAGTGGAGTTGTCGGCCATCACGACAGGGCGCTGGTGAAAGGCCCCGGAATCGTGATTGGACGCAAGGGAAACGTCGGCAGCGTTTTCTGGTGCGACGATGACTTCTTTGTCATTGATACGGCTTACTTCGTCACGTCGTCATTGCCGCTGCGTTTCTTGCTATATGTTCTACCTACGCTTAATTTCATAAATAACGACGCTGCCGTGCCCGGCTTGAGCAGGAACCAAACTTACTCCTTGGAAACCCTCGTTCCGCCCGCCGCGCTCTTGACGAATTTCTGCGAGCTGGCTGATATGTTTGAGCGGCAAGCAGGCACGCTCCAACGCCAAATCCAAACCCTCCGCCGGACGCGCGATTTGCTGTTGCCGCGGCTGCTGGCGGGGCAGATTGCATTACGCACCAACTGAGTTGAACCCATGATGACACTTCGCCAACTATCCGCCGAGTTGCCGGCGCTGCCCACGCGCACGACCTGGTATCTGACCGACCTTGCCGAGGCGCGCGGCAAGCAAGAACTGTTCACGCGCCAGGCCCCGCAGAAACTGAAGGTGCTGCGCGAACACGCGTTGGTCGAAAGCGCCGTGTCGTCCAATCGCATCGAGGGCGTTGAAGTGGATAAGTCACGCGTGGGCACGCTCATGTTCGGCCGGCCGGCATTGCGCGACCGCGATGAAGAGGAAGTCCGTGGCTACCGAGATGCGTTGCGCCTGATTCATGAGCAGGGCGCGCGCTTGCCCGTCACGGAAGCCACGATCAAACGGCTGCATCGGCTCTGCCGTGGCGATGTCTGGGATGCGGGCCGCTACAAGGACAAGAATGTTGACATTATCCAGACCTATGCGGATGGGCGCAGGCGGGTGCGGTTCTGCACGGTGACGGCGGCTGACACGCCGAAGGCCATGGCCGCCTTGATCGAGTTGTGGCGGCGCGGCCTGCGTGAGAAATGGGTTCATCCGCTGCTGCTTGCGGCGGCGCTGAATCTGGACTTTCTCTGCATCCATCCGTTTCGGGACGGCAACGGCCGCGTGGCCCGCCTGTTATTCCTGCTGGCATGCTATCACTGCGGCATCGAGGCCGGACGCTACATCAGTCTTGAACGCTTGATCGAACAGAACAAGGAACGGTACTATGAAGTGCTCGAACAGAGTTCGGCGCGCTGGCACGAGTGCAAACATGATCCATGGCCCACGATCAACTTTCTGCTGTATATTTTGAAGCAAGCATGCCAGGAGTTCGAAGCGCGGATCGGTCAACTTGGATCACCCCGTGGCGAAAAAACGGAAGCAGTGCTGGCCGCGATAGATTGTCAGGTCAGCACGTTTCGTGTAGCTGATGTGCAGAGCGCATGCCCCGGCGTGGGGATTGATCTGATTCGCCGCCTGCTGGCGCGGCTGCAGAAAGAGAAGAAAATAAAATCACTGGGAACCGGCCGCGGTGCAAAGTGGCAGAAAACGGGAAACTAAGTACTAACTCGTAAACTATGTATTAAACTGCGTACTACGTTGTCAGTTGCCGATGACCACCACATCTGAATGAACACGCACCATCCCGACCGCTGGAAGCGGCCGCGTTTGAACGCGTGGCCAGCTTGCCGGACAACAAAGTGGACATATTTATCGGCAATAGTGTACAATACTACACACAAGTAATTTGTAATCAGCCATATATATCGGCAATGATCTGGACATTTATCTGGACATACAAATGACCGCCACGCCTTCCATCTGGCAACCACACTACACGCTGACGTCGGTCATCGCACGCGGCTTAATGGAAATCGAGGCGGCGCGGGCGGTGGTGGCAACCACCACGTTGCCGCCAGCCGTAGAAGCCGCACTGCAGCAACGGGCACGCCTGCGGTCAACCCACTACTCGACCCGTATCGAAGGCAACCGTCTTACCCTGGCACAAGCGGAGCAGGTGGTGGCGTCGCGCAAGGCCGCGTTTCACGGGCGGGAACGCGATGTCAGCGAGGTGCGCAATTATTGGCATGCGTTGTTGCGCGTGGAGGAATGGGCTGCGAAAAAAGAGCCCGTGACGGAAGAGTTGCTGCGCCGGCTGCATGCCTTGGTGGAGAAAGGTGCGCGTGCCCGCCCGTCTGTGTACCGGGACGGACAGAATGTCATCCGGGATTCGGCCTCGAACGCCATCGTATATCTGCCGCCCCTGGCTAATGACGTGCCGCGCCTGATGGCCGGGCTGGTGGCCTGGCTCAAGGGGGCTGAAAAAGCACAAGTGCCGGTGCCCATCGTCGCCGGCCTGGCGCATTACCAGTTTGTGACCATTCATCCTTACTACGATGGTAACGGCCGGACTGCCCGCCTGTTGGCAACATTTATTTTATGCCGCGCGGACTATGGCTTGAACGGATTCTTTTCCTTGGAAGAACATCACGCGCGCGACTTGGAAGCGTATTACCATTCCCTCGCAATTCATCCGCACCATAACTATTATGAAGGGCGTGCGCAGGCAGATGTGACGCCGTGGCTTGAGTATTTCGTGACGTCGGTGGCAACCGTCTTTCAAACGGTCAAAACGGAAACCATGCAGTGCGTCCGAAAAGGTACTGTCGTTGAGCCTGATGCGGTGCGCAAACTGGATCGTCGCGCCCGCCGGATTCTCGCGCTGTTTTCCCAGCAAGATCGGATCACCACTTCGGAAGTGGCCGGCGTGCTGGGATTGTCAGACCGCATGGCCCGGCTTCTCATGCAAACATGGGTCAAGGCGGGCTGGCTGGTGGTCATGCAGGCTTCCAATCGGGCGCGGGCTTATGGTTTGGCGGAAAGTTATCGGCATATTATCGGCAATGTATCGGCAAAATAACGGCAATGCTTGCCGGGCAACAGCGCCGATGACCACCAAATCTGAATGAGCCCGCACCATCCCGATACCGAAGCAGCGCTGGAGGCGGCCGCAGTCGAGCGGTTCGTCGCTTTGGGTTATGCCACGGCGAATCTGTACCACGAGACGTTTGGCCCGGGCAACTCGCATGGGCGCGAGACCTCAGCCGAAGTCGTCTTTCGCCCGCGTTTGCGCGCCGCACTGCGCAAACTCAATCCGCTTGTGCCGCCAGAACAACTCGATGCGGCCATCGAGGCGAATCAGGAGCTGCATGGCGTGCTCAAGAACGGCATGCCGGCGACCTGGAAAGACAAGAACAGCAATGACTGCACCGATCGCATTCGCTGTGTTGATTGGGACACGCCGTTGAACAACGAGTTCTTTCTGGCCCAGCAAATGTGGGTGACCGGCGACATTTACAAGAAACGCTGCGACCTGATTGTCTTTGTCAACGGCGTACAGAGTCGCATGGGCAGCATTACGGCCCATTGGGAGCATTTCTGCGAGTGGAAAAAGATTTCGGATGAAAATGAGCAAGGCGTCATCAGTCTGGACACGATGATTCAGGGAACGTGCGCGCCGGCGCGGCTGCTCGAATTGATCGAGAACTACATTGTGTATGCCGAAATGAAGGGCGGATTGGCCAAGGTGGTGCCGATGAACCATCAGTACCTTGGCGTACGCAATGCGGTGGACGCGGTGCGGCAGATGGGCGAGAACAAAGGCCGGCTGGGCGTCTTCTGGCACACGCAGGGCAGCGGCAAGAGTTATTCGATGGTGTTCTTTTGCCAGTACATCATGCGGCGCGTGCCGGGCAACTGGACTTTTGTGGTCATCACCGACCGCAACGAACTGGACGACCAGATTTACAAGACGTTTGCCAACGCGGGCATGGTTCGCGAGCAGCGCTGCCAGGCGGAAAGCGGCGAGCACTTGCAGCGTTTGCTGAGCGAGGATCACTGCTTTGTCTTCACGCTGATTCAGAAATTCCAGATGCGCGACGGCAATCAGTATCCGGTGCTGTCGAAGCGGTCGGACATTATTGTGATCACGGACGAGGCGCATCGGTCGCAATACGACACCTTGGCGATGAACATGCGCCGGGCCTTGCCGAACGCGGCGTTCATTGGATTCACCGGCACGCCGCTGATGGTGGGCGAGGAGAAGACGCGCCAGGTGTTTGGCGCGTACGTCAGCATCTACAATTTCAAGCAATCGGTGGATGACGGCGCGACGGTGCCGCTGTACTATGAAAATCGCATTCCCGAATTGCAGTTGACCAATGAGCAGCTCAACGAGGACATGACGGCCTTGCTGGAAAGTGCCGAGTTGGACGAGGAGCAGGAAAAGAAACTCGAACGCACGTTCGCCAAGGAATACCATTTGATCACGCGCGATGAACGGCTCGAAACGATTGCCAAGGACCTGGTCGAGCATTACATGGGGCGCGGTGTGCTGGGCAAGGCGATTGTCGTCTGTGTTGACCGCTTCACGGCGGTGCGCATGCATGACAAAGTCAACAGGCACTGGCAGCTGCGGCGCAACGAGCTGCGCCGGCGTGCGGCGGCGGGGGAGTCCGGTCTGGCGGAACAAGTGCGGTACATGGACGAGAGCGACATGGCCGTTATTGTGTCGGCCTCACAGAACGAGCAGGCGATGTTTCAGGAAAAAGGGCTGGACATCCTGACGCATCGCACGCGCATGGCCAAAGAAGATTTGGAGACCAGTTTCAAAGATGAAAACGATCCGCTGCGGCTTGTGTTTGTCTGCGCAATGTGGCTGACTGGCTTTGACGTGCCGTGCTGCTCGACCATGTATCTTGACAAGCCGATGAAGAATCACACGCTGATGCAGTCGATTGCGCGGGCGAATCGTGTGTTCCCGGAAAAGCACAACGGCTTGATCGTTGACTACATCGGCATTTTCCGCAATCTGCAAAAAGCGTTGAGTGTTTACGGCTCGGATGCGGGCGGCGGGATCACGCCGGGCGACACGCCGGTGCATGACAAGCGCGAATTGGTGGGTATGCTCAAGACGGTCGCGGCGGAGCTGACGGCATTCTGTGAGGAGCGGGCGGTGAGCCTGGCGGCCATCGCGACCGAACCGCGGACGTTCGAACGCACGGCGCTGATCGAGGATGCGGTCGAACGCTTGGTGTATCCTGAAGAAGACAAAAAGGAATTTCTGCGCAAGGCAGGGCTGGTCGTGCGCATGCACAAGGCGGTCATGCCGGATGTTGTGGCGCATGAGTTTGATGTGTACCGGCGGGTGATTGAGGCGATTGCGGCCAATCTGCGGCCGGCGCCGGAGGACGTGGACATCAGCGCGGTGATGCGCGAAGTCGAAGAATTACTCGACCGCTCGATTGCGGCCAAAGGCTATGTGATCCGCGACAAATCAGGCGAGACGGGCGGCTACGGCAAGGGCTTGGTTGATTTGAGCCAGATTGACGTCAAGAGGCTCAAGGCAATTTTCGACCAAGGGCACCAGCGCACCATGCTGGAACGGCTGCGGCAGGCCATCGAACGGCGGTTGCAGAAAATGGTGGGGCTGAACCAGTCGCGCTTGGATTATTTGGAAAAGTTCAAGGAAATGATTGACGAGTACAATCGCGGCAGCAAGAACATCGAGCAATTCTTCAAGGAACTGACGACGTTCATGGCGGAACTGGATGCCGAGGAGCAGCGCGGAATGCGCGAGGGCTTAACGGAAGAGGAATTGGCGGTCTTCGACATCTTGACCAAGCCGGAAATGAAAATGACCGAGAAAGAGCGTGCGGCGGTGAAGAAGGTTGCCCAGGCGTTGCTGACGCGGCTGAAGGCCGAGAAGCTGGTGCTTGACTGGCGCAAGCGTCAGCAAGCCCGCGCGGCCGTGCGGCTGACGATCGAGACGACGCTGGACGAATGCCGCCAAGTGCGACAAAGTCTACCAGCACATCTTTGACGCGTACACCGACGCCGAGCACAGCAGCTACGCCGCAGCGTAAGGTTGTGCGTGCATTCGGCTGCGGCAGATATTATCCGCAGATCACACAGAAGTCAGCGCGACGGCGGTGCTGCGTGCGGGCTCACTGGACGCCGCTGACGCTTTCGAAGGCGGCGCGCAGGCGCGCGAAGATGCGCTCGGCCAAGCGCGCATTTTGCGTGATGATGCCGGCGCTGCCGTGCATCTCCTGCTGAAACACAAGTGCCTTGTGATAGGTCGTGCGCAAGCCGTCGGGCAGCGACACCTGCACCAAATACTGCTGGTCTTTGGGCATCAACGACATGGATTGCACCACGCCGCGCAAGAAACCGTATTCACGGAAGGGATAGTTGTCGCAGCGAATGACGACGTGCTGCCCGGGCTGCACCTTGCCGGCGCCGGCCAGCGGCAGATAGACTTTGCCGGTGATGCCGGCCACCGGCGGGACAATCGTGAGCACCTCGCTGTTGGCGTTGACGAATTGGTTGTCACTCCAGAAATCGAACAGGGCGACCGTGCCGTCGATTGGCGCCAACAACACATACTGCTGTTCCCATTCGCGCACCTGGCTCTCGAGACGCTTGCAGGCCAATTGCACGGTGATGGTCAAATTACGCGTGACATATTCGATGTCGCCATTGACGTACTCAAGGGTGGCGCGCGTTTCGTGCCGCTGGCGCTCGATCTCGGCCATTTCCACTTCGGACAGGACGCCTTTTTCAAACAGCACGCGACTGCTGCGGAATTTCATCTCGATCACTTCGAGTTCTTTGGTCGTGACGACTTGCTGATGCATAAGCTTGCTGAGATGGTCGCCATACTGGATGGTGCCGGTGAGATTGCTGGCGCCGGCGAGGTGGGCGTGCAAGGTCTCGTAGGTATCGAGGTTCTGGATGAAATCATTATAGGCCGACTGCAGTTCGCCCAGCGCGGCGGCGCGGTCGAACGGCACCAGCGGCGTGTTGGTCGGATCCACCAGGAAGGGCAGGAAGGCCTGCAGATTACGCCGCAGCGCCATGACATCCTCCAGTCGCGCGGGCGTTTCCAGCACGGCCAGGAACGTGCCGGCTGTCACCGTCGTCTGGTCAGCCACCAGCAAATGGACCCGGCCGTTGGCGCGCGCCATGACGGGGATCGGCGGATTGGCGGCGACAATCGTGATGCGCGCCTGTATGACATCCGGATAGCGGATCAGCCAGGACACGGCGCCCAGCATTATCACCGTCAGCACAATGACGGTGATGCCCCAGCGCACAATCCAGCCGGGGACAAAGGTCATGATGTCGTTGACCTCGTCGCTGGGCAGATAGGGTTGCGGATCGGTCATCAGGCGCCCAAGTCGAGTTGATCGCGCACCAGGGCAAAATAGACGCCGCGTTGCGCGACCAGCGCGGCATGCGTGCCTTGTTCGCAAATGCGGCCGCGCTCGAGCACAAGGATGTGCCCAGCATTCATGACGGTGCTGAGGCGATGGGCAATGATCAGCACCGTGCGGGCGGCGAAAAACTGCTGCAATTCATGCATGATCAGGCGTTCATTGCAGGCATCCAGCGCGCTGGTCGCCTCGTCGAGGAAGACAAAATCAGGCGTGCGGTAGACCGCGCGCGCGATCAGCATGCGCTGCTTCTGGCCTTGGCTGAAGCCGAGGCCGTCGGCGCCGACGCGCGTGGCATAGCCGAGTGGCAATGCGCGGGCAAATTCATCCACGCGCGCGAGGCGCACGGCCTGCAGGAAGCGCTCGCGGTCGGGCGTCTCGTCGCCCAAGGTGATGTTGCGCAGCAACGTGTCGCTGAAGAGATAGCCGTCCTGCATGACGACCCCGCAACGCCGGCGCCAGGCGGCGCTGTCGAGATGCGCCAAGGGCGCCTCGCCGATGGCAATGCCGCCGCGGGTCGGCTCGTAAAAACGCAGCAGGAGTTTCAGCAAGGTGGTCTTGCCGCTGCCACTGGCGCCGACAATGGCGGTGACGGCGCGCGCGGGAAAGGTCAGTGACAGGCCGTCGAGCGCGGGCGTGGCCGCGCCCGGATAGGTGAACTGCAGGTCGTGCACATGGATGGCGAGCGCGCCCGGCTCGGCCAGCATGGTGGTGGCGCTGGCGGCGCCGCTGGCTTCATCCGGCAGGGCATGCACTTCCGCCAGGCGCTCGGCGCTCAGCGACGCATCCTGCCAATCATGCACGAATTCGATCAGGCGCGCAACCGGACTGTTCATCTGCCCGATCATGTATTGCACGGCCAGCATCATGCCCAGCGTCATGCGGCCCTCAATGACTTCGCGCGCGGCCAGAAATGAAATGACAATGTCCTTGCCGGTGAGCAGCAGCATCATGCCGGCTTGCTGATATTGATTGAGTGCCAGACTCTTGATGTTCAGCTTGAACAAGGTGGCTTGCACATGCTCCCACTCCCAGCGCTTGACGCGTTCGCTGTTGGTCAATTTGAGTTCGGCAACGCCCTGGATCATCTGCACTAGGGCGTTGTGCGTCTCGG
>JAPLST010000246.1:0-3065 GCA_026398485.1 bacterium | reverse complement strand
GCGCGGCCGTCATCGCCACGGCGTACACCGCCAGAATCAGCGGGCTGTAGAGCGCCAGCACGGCGGCGAAGACCAGCAGATTGACGGACGAGAACGCGGTCAGCAACGAGGACGACGTCAGAAACCGTTCGATGCGGCGGTGATCGCCAATGCGTTGCAGCATGTCGCCGATCGTGCGCGCATCGAAAAACGACATCGGCAGGCGCATCAGCTTGGTCAGAAAATCAGCGACAATGGCGATGTTGACGCGCGCGCCGATGTGCAGCAAAATCCAGCCGCGAATGAACTCGACCGCCGTCTGGCTCAAGAACAGCATCAGCTGCGCCAGCAGCACCGTGTACACAAAGCCGAGATCCTGGTTGGTGATGCCAATGTCCACGATGGCTTGCGTCAGGAACGGGAACAGCAGTGTCAGGACACTGCCGATCAGGACGCCCAGCACCAGCTGGGTCAGCAGCCGGTGATAGCCGGTGAGGTAGGACAGCACGTAGCGCATGCCGCGCCGGTGCGTGGCCGGGTCGGTGTCATCATGCACAAACGCGGGCGTGGGCTCCAGCAGCAGGACCAGGCCCTCGGTGGTGCCGGCGCAGGCCCATTCGCGCAGGAACTCGGCGCGTGAATAGGTCAGGAAGCCCACGGCGGGGTCGACGACATGGACATGCCGGCGGCGCGCTTTCCAGATCACGACGAAATGATTCTGGCGCCAGTGCGCGATGCACGGCAGGGGCGCCTCGCGCACCAAGGCGTCGTAACTGATGCGCGCCGCCAGGGTGCGCAGCCCCAGACTTTCGGCCGCGTCGCTGATGCCGGCCATGGTGACGCCTTCGCGCGTGACGCCGCAGCGCTCGCGCAAGGCGGCGGCCGCCACGCTCTTGCCGTGGGCGCGCGCCACGATGCGCAGGCAGGTTGGCCCGCAGTCGTTGGCGTCGCGCTGGCGATAGCAGGGGACTCTCATCCGGCGTCCAGCGGCGTGAGATTTTCGCGAATGGCGAATTTGATCACGTCGGCGGTGGTGCGCAGCCCGAGCTTCTGCAGGACGTTGTAGCGATACGTGGCGACGCTGCGGACATTGACGTCGAAACGGCGCGCAATCGCCTGCGCGGTCGCGCCCTCGGCCAGCAATTGCACCAGCTCGCGTTCGCGCGCGCTGAGCTGCGCCAAGGGATCGGCGTCATCCTCCTTGAGGTGCGTGGTGTAATCGAGCAGCACGACCTGGGTGGCGTCGCTGCTGAGATATTTGCGGCCGTCGAGCACGGCCCGCACGGCCGTCAGCAGGTCATCGAACGCACACGTCTTGCTGAGATACGCCATGGCGCCGGCTTTCAACACGCGGCGCAGCGTGCGCACGTTTGTGCTGGCCGAGAGAATCACGACTTTGACGCCTTGCGCGCTCATGCGCCGGGTCATTTCCACGCCGTCCACGCCGCCCACGCCGGCGGCGCTGATTTCTGCAATCACCATGGCCGGCGCGCGCTCGGCACATAATTGCAGGGCCGTGGCGCCATCCGCTGCTTCGCCGACGACGACGATGTCGGCGCGCTTTTCGAGCGCGCAGCGCAACGCTTCGCGCACCACGGTATGCTCATCCACCAGCAGAACGCGCGTGCTCATGCCGGCGCCGCCGCGGAAGGATCGGGCGCATGTGCCCGCGCGAACTCGACGGCAAACGTGGCGCCATGCCCCGCTTCACTCTGGCACATGACGCGCGCGCCCATACGCTCCGCCAGACTCTTGACAATCGAAAGGCCAAGGCCGGTCGAGTGCTCGCCGCCGGTCGGCTTGGCGCTCAAACGCGCGAACTTGCCGAACACCCGCTGCTTGTCGGCCTCCGTCAAGCCCGGGCCCTGGTCGCGCACCTCAAAGCGCACAAACGCGTCGGCATCGCCCACGCGCACGGTCACGCACGTCTGTGCCGGCGAATACTTGACCGCATTCGAAATCATATTGTCGAGAATTTGACGCGTGGCGCTGGCGTCGGCCACAATCAGCACGCGCGCCGCCGCCAGCTGATAGTCCAGCGTGATGGCCTTGCGCTGCGCCCGCTCGGAGAAGTCGGCCATGGCATCGCGCGCCACCTGGCCCAGATCCACCACATCGTTGCGCAAGGTCATCAAGCCCTGCTCAATGGCGTCACTGGTCAGCAGGTTGGTGATGATTTCCAGCATGCGATCAACCGTCTTGGCAATCGTCTTCATGTGATCGTCGAGCTCGACCGGCGCGATGCCGGCCGGGTCGAACTCAATCAGGCCGGCAATGGAGCTGATGACCGTGAGCGGATTGCGCAAGTCGTGGGCGGCAATGCTGAGCAACTCATTTTTTTCATTGACCAGCCTGCTCAACGTGGCATTCAGTTGCGCCAATTCGACGTTCTTCAACCGGTAGATTTCGGCCTCGCGCCGCGCGTTCTCAACCCCGTGAATGGCCTGCAGCTTGCGCAGGGTCTCATCCGACTTGGCATTGAACACTTCCTCTTTGATGTCGTGAAACACGCGCTGGTGGTGCAGCGCCTCGGCCATGCGGCCCTGCGCTTCATGCACCTGCGCGAGCCGCGCATGGGTCTTGTACAGCACATCCTTGGCGCCCAACTGGGTGGCGCAGGCCAGGGCCTCGTCCAGTGTCGCCAGGGCCTCGTCCAGTGCGCCGCTGTAGACCTGCGCCGTGCCGATGCCCAGCAAGGCCTCGGCTTCACGCCGCCGCGCGTGCAAGGCGCGCGCCAAGTCGAGACTCTGCTGATACGCCGCAATCGCACTGGCGCAATCCTCAAGCGCCAAATGCACGCTGCCAATGTCACACAACGTGTTGGCCGTGGTGTGCTCGTCGGTCAACGCGCGCGAAATGGCCAGGCTTTCCAGCAAGTAGGTGAGTGCCATGGGATAGTCGCGCGCGCGGTGATACACCCCGCCGATGTTGCCCAAGGCAATCGCCTCGCCCGGCTTGTCACCCAGGGCCTGATGCAACGTCAGGCTCTGCTTGAGATGCTCCCGCGCGCTGGCAAAATCGTTGGTCTCGACAAAGACCTGCGCAATGTTGTTCAGGCAGTTCGCCTCGCTTTCCCGATTGTTGCT
>JAPLST010000130.1:3637-5928 GCA_026398485.1 bacterium | reverse complement strand
CGGTTTTCACCGTCAGGTCGAGCATTTCCTGCGTCTGCCAATAATAGCCGACCATGATGGTCAAGTGCGGATGCATGCCGTACTTGGTGAACCATTCGAGATTTTGATAGGCCTGGTGCGGCAAATAGCCCTTGTTCAAGCGCCGCAAGGTTTCCTCGTCGGCGGCCTCAAGCCCGACCAGCACGAAACGGAAATTGGCCTTGCCCATCAGCTTGATCGTCTCTTCATCCAAATAGGCAAAGCGCGTGTTGATGCCGAAATAGACGCCCTTCTTGTGCAAGCCGCGATCGATGATGCCCTGGGCGAATTCGCGCGCCTGCTTGCCGCGATACCAGACGCCCGAGTCATCGAAGATCTCGCGCACCTTGTACACCTCGATCAGCTTTTGATACTCATCCAGGCTTTTCTGCACCGAGCGGATCGAGAAAGTCAGGTCCGGCCCGTTGTAGCGGCAAAACGTGCATTTGCCAAACATGCAGTCGCGAATGACACTGGTCGCATACGTGCCCGGCACCTGCAGATAGTTGCCGTTTTCATAGGCGTAGCGCTGCCATTGCACCAGGTCGCGATCCACATCCGGCGCCAAGTCCAGATTCTCGACCTGCTTGAAGTTGCCGGTGTTGCGGAAGTCATTTTCGCCAAGCCGCAGCCACAGGCCTTCCTGGTCACACGTCTCGCGCCAGTTCTGATGTTCGTCAATAAACGGCACCAGCTTGCGCAGGACAAAGTCGACATGATTGCTGCGCACCACCACGTCGCAAGCACACTGCGCCATGGTCTCCTGCGGATTGCGCATCGAGTGATAGCCGGTCATGATCACGATGCACTTGGGCAGGTCATGTTTCAGTTGATTGACCAGGCGCCAGTAGAATTTCATGACCGGCGTCGTGCTTTCGAGCACAATGATGTCAGGCGCGGCGGCGCGCAGATCGGCATGCCATTGCTCAAACGACTTCAGTTGCGCATTGCCGTCATCCCAGAGCACCGTATAGCCAAGGTCGCGCAACCATGTCGCTGCCTGTGCATGCACGACCGGCAGGAGGAATGTCGGCGTCTTGAAAAATTGCACATTGCGGTTCTGCGAGACCATCGCGACTTGGCCGCGCTCATTGACAATCGGCGGATAGGAAATGGCGATCTTCATCAGTGTTCAGTAATCAGTAATCAGTGATCAGTAATCAGTTTGCATAGCATGGATCGCAGATACCATAATTTCTTGCGCCGCGCAAGAAATTAGAAGAAGATCTCCGCGAATAGTTGATCGCCCGGCACGCCGTGGGCGCGCAGGATGTCGTAGGTCTCGGCAATCATCGCGTTGTTGCCGCACAAGTAGCAGATCGTCCCGGGCGCCGGCGGCTGCTTGCGCAGATAGTCGGACACGCGCCCGCGGAAATCGCCGCCGTCTTCACGCGTGACGCAGGTACGGTAGCGCGCCGGCGGATATTCGTCGCGTTCATAGCATTCGCTCAGATGGCGCACGCCGTGCACAATGGTGTAGTCCAATTGCGGGTAGCTGCGGATATAACTACGATACGGTGCGATGCCGACGCCGGTCGCGATGAACAGATATTTGCGCGCCGGGTCGCGCGGCTGCTCGATGATAAACTGGCCGTAGGGGCCGTCGAAGTCAACCTGGTCGCCGGGCTGGCAGCGCTGCAGCTCGGTCGAGACTTGGCCGCCCTCAACCACGCGGACGAGGAACTCAAAATAGTCGTCAAGTTCGCCGGCGTACATCGAGTATTCGCGGTTGATGCCCGAACCATGCACGCCCAGCGTGGCACACTGGCCGGCGGTGGCCGGCACGTCGTTGCGCTCGATGCGCACCACAAAGGCGGCCTCGGTCAGATGGCGCACGCGCAGCACGCGATGCACGAGCCCCAGCCGCGCGGTGGCGTGTGCATGCGTCAAGGTCAGGACATCAACCGGGGTGTTCTGCATGGTGAAATGATAGCGGCTGCCGCCGGATTTGTCAACCGCCGCATGCGCCGCCCTATAATGCCGATATAGGGGAAAATGCGAACCTGACATAGCCAAATCTGTTGTGGGTCCTGCGGCCGGAGGGTGAGGTAGGGCGGTCAGGCCCTGACCGCCGTTGCTGCATGCGCGCACACGCCGGTGATAAAATGGCACAGAGACGACTGCGGCGGTCAAGGGCCTGACCGCCGTTGCTGCATGCGCGCGAACGCCGGTGATACAATGGCGCAGCGACGACTGCGGCGGTCAAGGGCCTGACCGCCCTACCTGTCTGCGCGCCCTACGCCGGCGGCTACCGTGGCAGGATCGCCGTAAGG
>JAPLST010000130.1:0-3547 GCA_026398485.1 bacterium | reverse complement strand
CTGACCGCCCTACCTGTCTGCGCGCCCTACGCCGGCGGCTACCGTGGCAGGATCGCCGTAAGGGAATGCGGCTCCCGTTCTTATATCGGAATTTCAGTGCGCCGCCGGCAGGATTGCGGGGAGCTTCAGACCGCAGAGGCCGGCACCATACACACCAGGCACCCGTGTGCCGCGTCCCAGCGCCACGCGGCTTCCGCGCCGTGCAGATGCACGCCGCCCAGCCAGCGGTCAATGCCGTTCTCGCGCACCCAGTCGAGCTCGCCACGCAGCATTTGCGCGCCTGCCGGCGTGAGGGTCACCGACCAGCGCTCAAGCTGGGTCAGAGGATCATGCAAGGGCCGGACGATTGAGCCCGGCCCGGCAATGGCCAGTGCGGGTGTGCCACCGCACGCCAGGCCATCCAGGCAGGCCCACAGCGAGGTGTCGCCGAGAAAGGCGTGCTCTTCGCGGGCCGAGACGCCGCGGAAGATTTCCACCAGCGCATGCGCGCCGCCGTTGATGACCTCCAGCGCGGCATGCTGCAAACGACTCAATCCGTTGCTGGTCGCGGGGAATTGCTCGAGATGGCGGCGCAAGGCCGGTGCGACGTGCGGCAACACGCCCGGGTCGCGCTGCAGAAATGTCTCGATCCGGCGCGGATCGGCGGCCGTGAACGCAGCCCAGGCGTCGTGTGCGCAGGCAATCTGCGCGGGCGTCACTGCGGTGCGCGCGGGCAGCAGCGCGGCCATGGCCTCGGCCGGCAATTCGCCCAGACCACAATGGCTGACACAGATCAAACTGAGGCGCGGGTGCGCCAGCGCGAGTTTGCCCAGTTCATCGAGCACGTGGATCATGATCGTCTGGTCAAACATGCAGGCATCGAACCACAGGACAATTTCGTCATAGTGTCCGGCTTGGGCGAGCGAGCGATACAGGGCCGTGACACCATCAAGTGCGGCCTGAAACTCAAGCCCAAACGAGGTGAGGAACTGGGCGCGGGTGCGGCACCATTCGTCGAAAGACAGGCCGCCGGGCGCGGGTCCCTCAATATAGATTTCGCGCCAGACCAGAATATCACCGGCCACGCCGCTGCGCCGCAGCGTGTCGGCCGAACAATCGCCACAGTGAATGTGCAATAAGGACATGCCGCCAACGTGTGTAAAAAATTCCGCCATCCGCGTGCGATGGGCAAGTGCCTTATGGTAGGGAAACGCGCGGGTAAAGTCAACCGTTTTGCGGCGATATTGAAAAAATAACCGCGATTGGGTATAATAACAGCCATGATGAACTGGGCGCCGCAATGCGCCACGCTGCCGTGCAGCAGGAGTTTTTTGAGTTAACACTCACGTGAGGGATGTCATGCGCAAGTTTTTCTTGCTTTTGTCGTTCGGGTTCACCGTCTATTACGGTGCGTCTTTGTGGCGCTTCAATGACAGCGCGGCGTACAGCCAGGTGGCCAACTACCTGCCGCTGGCACTGCTGGTGGGCATGTTCATCATCGGCTTGGTGCATATGCGTTTTGCACTCGGCCTTGGCCTGTGCCTGGTGCTGCTGGGCGGCAATCCCGGCTTGCTCAACGAATTGCTGAACAAGATTCCAAAGCTGGGCTTGAACTGCCAATTGTTCATCCAGTTTGGCACGCCGATCGAGAGCGTGTTGCTGGGCCTGTTTTCCGCGTGGGTGCTGCTGCGCTTCTTCGGCAACCCCGAATTGGATTATGAGTACACCCGGGCGGGCGCGGTGCGCAGCCTGCATTTTGCGGTGTTTATTTATGCCTTGATGGCCGTGCTGGCGGCGGTTTACGCCGTGGCCCACACCAGCAATATTTTTCACAGCAGCTTCACCCAGGAAGCGCGCGCGGCCGTGCTGGTGTATCCCTTTGCCTTTATGCGCGGCGGCGGCCTGCTGGCGGCCCTGCGCGCCGTCATTCTGGTGCTGGAAGGCATCGGCATTTACACGATTGTCGTGAACGAAGTGCGCAGCCTGCGCCAGATTCGCAGCTACCTCTGGCTGCTGCTGGGCATGGGCTTGGTGCTGGCGCTGCTGGGCTTTGCGCAATACGGTTTGGACTTGTCGTATGGCTCGTCGCTCTGGCGCTACAACAAGGAAGTGCATGCGACCTTCAGCGACCCGAACGGCTTTGCGGTCGTGCTGCTGGCGCTGCTGCCTTTGTGCGGCGCCTTGCTGTTGCGCGGGCCGGTGGCCGGCGTGGTCGGGCTGGTCTTCAGTGCCGTGCTGATCGCCGCGCTGGTGGCGAGCGACACGAAAATCACCATCATCATCGCGCTGGCCTACGTGCTCTCGGTCTTGGCGACCGTGGTGGTGCGGGCGGTGCGGCGGCGCAGTTTTGTGCCGCTGCTGTTGACGCTGATCTTGCTGCTGGTGGTGGTGGGTGGCTATTCCGCGGCAAAAATCGCGGTGCTGCGCAAGCCTGACTCGAAGCTGGCCGCCATGGTGGTCAAAAAAGTGGATGGCACCGTGACCGCCGTCGTGCAGGGCAAATGGGATCTGGCGGCGCTGAATCAGCGCTCGAATTTCAAGGTGGGCGACTGGCTGACGGCCGTGAACATGGTGAACCCCGCGCGCGCCAACGCGACTGAGCGTCTGATTTGCGGCGTGGGCTTCGGCCGGTTTGGCACGCAGTATGACGTGTTTCGCGCGTCGGTTGCCTCACGCGGGCGCGAAGGCGCGAGCAATATGGTGTTGCAGGTGCTGGCCGAAATGGGCGCGTTTGGCGCGCTGGCCTTGGTGGTCATTGTCGCGTTTGCAATTGCCCGCGCATTCGGGGCGGCGCGCCAGCTGGAACAGCCCATGCTGATCCGCGCCTTGGGCTGGTCGCTGTTGCTGCTGGTGCTGGGCTGCATGAGCGAAAATGCCTTCCTGCGGCCCCAAGTGCAAGTGGTGTTCTGGCTGTTGACCGGCCTGTGCATGGTGGCCTCCTCGCTGGTGCCGCGCGAGACGGTGGCGGCCGGCGGGACGCTGTTGCGCACCTTGGTTGTGCTGCTGATTCTGGGCGCGTGGGGCTTCTTCGTCTACCAGCCGCTGTTCAGTAAATACCACGAGAGCAAGACGCTGGCCACGCTGGCCGCCAAGTATGCCGGCTTGTACAATCTGAAGCAGGCCGACTTGCAGCAGTCTTTGGAACGCACCCGCGACTTCGGCCTCAACAACATCGGCGGCGAACGCTACAGCGAGGAAAATGCGCTGATCATGACCCGCGTGACCGGCCCGGTCTTCCGCTGCACCATCGGGTTTGTCTACCCGGATGTCAGCAAAGACAAGCCGCTCAAGGCGATGCTCTCCATTGACGGCGAGACCATCAAGGAAATCGAATTCACCGGCGGGCGCGCCATGGGCTTTCTCGCGCAAGGCAACCAGGCGGTTGAAGTGGACATCAGCAAAAATCCGAAGCTGACGAAGTATGTGGACAACAACGATGACGTGCTGCTGCGCGTGGCCGTCAATCGCGTGTGGGTGCCGGCCGATTACACCAATCTGTTGGCGCATATCAAGAACAAAGTCGGCGTCTCGATCGGCGGCATCACGTGGCAGAATGACCTGACGCCCG
>JAPLST010000495.1:7076-10694 GCA_026398485.1 bacterium | reverse complement strand
GGCGGCAGGGTGATAACCTTGTCGCCGTGGCTCATCCAGACAATCGAGCGCTTCGGCACGCCGGCCAGCAGCGGCATGGCCCGGCCGACCACCAGCGGGCAGCGGCCATATTCGCGTTTGCCGGCCGAACGCACCTGCCCGCCCAGCACATGGGTCATCAGCTGCATGCCGTAGCAGATGCCGAGCACCGGAATGCCGAGCTGGAAGATCTCCGGATCAATGCCGGGCGCGCCGGGGGCATAGACACTGGCCGGGCTGCCCGACAGGATGATGCCGCGCGGTTTGCGCGCGCGGACGGCGGCGGCGGACAAGGTGGGCGGCTCGATGGTGCAGAAGACCTGCAGCTCGCGCACGCGCCGCGCAATCAGTTGATTGTACTGCGAGCCGTAGTCGAGAATGATAATTTCTTCACTCATAAAATTGCGCGGCGCAATTTATAAATCGGCTCACCCGATTTTATTTGAACTTCACCAGTTGCTCGAACGAATCGGCCTTCAGCGCCGCGCCGCCCACCAGCGCGCCGTCAATGTCCGGCTGGGCCATCAGCTCCTTGACATTGCCCGGATTGACGCTGCCGCCATATTGCAGGATGACCTGGTCCGCAACCGCGTTGTTCCACAAAGCGGCAAGGCGCGCGCGGATGAAGGCATGCACCGCCTGGGCTTGCTGCGGCGTGGCCGTCTTGCCGGTGCCGATTGCCCAGACGGGCTCGTAGGCGACAATCGTGCGCGCCATGTCCGCGGCCGGCACGCCGACGAGGCCGTTGGTAATATGGTCATTGACGACCTGGTCGGTGACCTCGGCCTCGCGCTCGGCCAGCGTCTCGCCGACGCAGACAATCGGCGTCAAGCCGGCCGCCAGCGCTTTCTTGACTTTCTTATTGACCGTTGCGTTGGTCTCACGGAAGAACTGGCGGCGCTCGCTGTGGCCAATGATGACATACGTCGCGCCGCTTTCCTTGATCATCTCGGGGCTGACTTCGCCAGTGAAGGCGCCGCTGGTCTCCCAAAAGCAATCCTGGGCGCCGACGCCAATGGCACTGCCGCGCAGCACCTGCGCGACCGGCTGCACCGCCAGGAACGGCGGGCAGACCACCGGCACGACGCCGGTCACGCCCGCCAGCCGCGTCTTGAGTTCATTGGCAAAGGCGAGCGCCTCGGCGACCGTCTTGTTCAGTTTCCAGTTGCCGGCAATGACCGGAATTCTCATGGCGTCTCCTCAAATAAAGAATGAGATCGCCCCGCGATGGGAGCGATCGAAGCAACAATCCGCCGCGCGTGCGGGCGTCAGACGGGCGGCTTGGTCTTGGGCAGGCCGAATGGCGAGCTGTCGTCTTTGACGCGCCCGCTTTTTTTCAGGACTTCAATGCGTTGAAAGCGCTTGAGCACATTGCGCTTTTTGGCAATGCCCACTTTGCCGAAACTGGGATGACGAGACATGCGGTTCCTTGGGTAGCAGAGTTACAGGTACAAAAGTAATAAAGTGAACGGGGCGGCGTTAAAAATCACCGAGTTCCTGGTCAATCAGCACTTCGCGAAGGGTGCCGGTTTCAAAGACGAGCCGGTCTTCCTTGCCGCTTTTCTCATGCTGGTAAAACCACATCTCGCGCTTGCGCGAGGCGAATTCCGGCGAAACTTTTTTGGTCGTCGGCTTGCCCCACTTGGCAATGACTTCCTGCTCGGTCATGCCGGTCTTGAGGCCCTTGTTGGCTTCCATTTCCTTGACGTCCGCCATTTCTGTGTCGGAATACCAGTTGCCCTTGTATTCCTTCTTGCCGACCGCTTCCATCTCGCGGCGCAGCTTGATCGCGGCAATCTCGTTGGTCGGCTGCCAGGTGCCCTCAAACAAGTCCAGACCCTGGTCTTTCTTCTCGAAAATCAGTTTGTCCTTCGGCTTCATCCATTTGCCTTTGTACTGGACCAAGCCCTTCTCGCGCTTTTCCTGCTCAAATTTTGCACGCTTTTGGTTAATCAGTTCCTCGTACAGGACCGAATTGTAGCGCTTGATGGTGGCTTCATTCAGCGCCGCCCACGGATAGGTGACCGTGCCCTTTTTGGTGATGATGCTGATGCTTTTTTCGGTCAGGTTTGTCACCGTGCCGACAAAGGTGCTATTGGCCTTGGTCGTGATGACATCGCTGCCCGCCGCCACGGCAATGCCGGCGGCCATGGTGGCCGCGGCAAGCATGATCATAAACGCATTCATGACTGGATCCTCATGGGTGATCGTCAAAGTACATAAGTCATCCGTTTAGACGGCCACTGGTGGCGCGTATTCAAGCCAGACGATTTCGCGCGCGCCGTCGTCGTGGCCAAAACCGGCAAAGACCAGCAGGCCGCGCTCAAGCGCGCCGACCACTTCATCGCGCACCGCAACGGAGGCATGCAGGATGCGTTGCACCAGCGCTCTCATAGCACGAACTTCCCGTCTTTTTGCACAACGACACCATCAAATGCGAGCGTGCCGCCCGGGCGCAAGTCCTTGATCATGTCCCAGTGCAGCGAGGATTTGTTGACCCCGCCGCACTTTGGGTAACTGCGGCCAAGGGCCAGATGCACCGTGCCGCCGATCTTCTCGTCGAAGAGGATGGCGCGCACAAAACGGGTGATGCCGTAGTTCATGCCGATGCCCAGCTCGCCGAGGCGGCGCGCGCCGGGATCGCTGTCGAGCATCGTCCGCAGAAAATCCTGGTTCTTCTCGGCGCACGCCTTGACGACCTTGCCGCGTTTGAACTCAAGATAAATGCCGCTGATCTCGCGGCCAAAGGCGACGACCGGGAACGAATACCGGATGTGGCCCTCGGCGCTGTCCTCAATCGGCGCGGTGAAGACTTCACCGCCGGGCATGTTGCGGTGGCCATCGTCGTTGAGCGGCGTGCGGCCGGCGATGGCGAGCGTGATATCGGTGTCGGGCGCGGTGATGCGCACGAGTTTTGTGTCTTTGAGGCGGCGCGCGAGTTTGCTCTGGCGGCGGCTCTGCTGCTTCCAGAAGGCGACCGGATCATCGTCATCAAGATGCATCGCGTGGATGACAAAGTCCTCAAAATCGGCCAGGGCCATGTCGGCGTCCTGGGCGTAGGCGCAGGTGGGAAAGAGGGTCAGCGTCCAGTTGTCCTTGCCGATAATGCGCTCGGAGAGCGGCAATGCGGCCTTTTGCGTCACGACCTGCTTGGCGGGCGGGACATTGCTGAGTTCGCGCGTGCTGGCATCCGCCCGAATGGTGATAATGCCATCCAGCGCGTCGGCCTCCTGCACGTCGAGCGGCGAGCAATACGCGAGCTGCCCGTCCGATGCTTCTGCGTAGAACGTGTGGGTCAGTTCGGGCAAGGCGACGGTGATGCGCGGATGCGCGCCGGCGCGCAACAGCTCACGATAGGCAGCATGGATCAGCACGCGGGCCTCGACGGTGCCGCGCACTTTGACAATGCTGTCTTTGCGCACGCTGATGGCATACTGCACCAACAGCCGCGCCCAACGATCAATATACCGCGTATCCATAGTGGGTAAAGTATAGCACAACAGGCACAGGCTGTCAAAGCGCGGAAATATTTTTCTGAAATTCCGCTATGTGGGGTGCGCGCATAGTCAAACTTCGGTAGTGTGTAATTGGTGGCGGAAT
>JAPLST010000495.1:4639-6995 GCA_026398485.1 bacterium | reverse complement strand
CGGAATGTGGCCATCCCGCCACACGGCGGGACCGTGGATGCAGCACAGGTAGAAGATCTGGCGCCCCACCGGGCTTGCCTCGGTGATCTGGCAGAAGCGATGATGAATATCGAATATCGAACAAGGAATATCGAAGGTCGAAGTTTCTGCGTAGAACTTCAACATTGGTCATTCCTTGTTCGATATTCGATATTCGCATTCCCTGAACCCTTTATCGGCGCGGTCGTGGGGTCTCCGCAGGTGCGCGGCATTGTGGCTGCCCGGCAAGCACCGCGACATGGAAGTCGCCCCCATGCAAAAAGTCATTGACCAACCCGCACGTGGTGGGGGTTGGCCAATGACTTTCTGTTGTTGCAGCGTGGGGTGCGGCGTCATCACCGACGGGCCGCGCGCGCGGAGAAACGCCTTATGCGCCGCGGGCAATCCGCCGGAACCCGCACAAACTCAGCACTGACATCACCACAAACATCCCCGGTTCAGGCACATAGATAAAATTCATCGCGGTATTCGGATTGTCCGTCCTGGTCGTGGCAATCCGGCCGTCATACCAGCCGCTGGCACCGTCTTGTCTGTACCACGTCACCTCATTGGTGTTGATACTGCTGCCGAAAGTGAAGCTTTGGTCGTTGGAGTACACGGCTCTCCACCAGAGCGGCGCGCTGACTTGGTAGTTTGTGCCGGGATACAGCGTTATGCTACCACACTCTTTGTACGTCCACACGCCCGACTGCGCCACGCCCGCCGCCCAACTGCATGAGGCAATGGTTGTGCTTGCATCGACATTATGCAGGTAGACATTCGGCGTATCACCGCCGCTCAGCGCCAGCCCACAGAAACCGAGGTGGGTCACGATAATCGCGCTTTTCACGGTGAAGCTCATGGCTGCAATCTGAAACCCACCTATGTCTGTGAGCCTCTCGCCGCCCTCAACATAAGCATTCGTGCTGGCCCAGCCGGTGTTGATCATCAATGCCGCAAGCGCTGCGAGGCAGAGTGTTTTTTTCATGGTTTCTCCAAAAATCGAGTTACTAGGCAAACAGGTTACAAGCAACCGATTGCACATGCAAATACTATAGCAAGAACGCGGCCCGGTGTCAAGCGCCCCGAGGTCTTTCTGCCTGCAACTTTGGTTCTTCGTGACGGCATCGCACACGCCTCGCCGGACGTCAGGCCAAGCTGTTCAGACGCACGCGCGAAGGAGCGCCTTATGCGCCGCAGGCAATCCGCCGGAACCCGAATAAGCCCAGCACTGCCAGCGCCACAAACACCCCCGGTTCGGGCACATAGATGAAGTTCATCGCGGTGTTGGGATTGGCAGTCCTGGTCGTGGCAATCTGGCTGTCATACCAGCCGCTGGCACCGTCTTGCTTGTACCACTTCACGTTAATTTCCGGCGACGAAAGAGCCGCAGTCCGATCAACCCGCCCAGCGCGGTCAGTGCCAGCGTAGATGGCTCCGGCACGTCGGCCACGCCGGTATTCACGAAGGACAACATTTCCTGCATGGTGGTGGCCACCACGATGTTATCGTAATTGCGGGTTTCCGGGTTGACCGGATCCGCTGCCAGCCGTATCGCACCAATGGAGGCCACGGCGCCGCCCAAGGTAAACCCGCTGGCCAGCGGCGTGCCGAGGGTTACGACGTCCGTCAAGTTGGTGTTCACATACAAGTCGCCCGTGTTAAAGGTGCCGCTGTGGCCGGTATCATAAAGATGCACCATCACGGCAACTCTTTGACCATCAACAATCAAATAACCGGCCGAGGTAGTATTCAGTGGATCCCGAATGGAGATGGTCATGTCGTTGGCATACCAGCCGATCGTGCCGGCATATTGTGTCAAATGATGATTAGCCGGCAGCGAAGTGTCCCCAAAAAGATTGATGCCGCCGGCCCACGTGTTAGGAGCTATTGGCTGCATCAAAAAACCAAGCCAGATGCCGGAGTCTGAGGCGGTGGTCGGCGTGTTCAAAAAGGCAACCGGATACGAGGTCGCGACAAGGTAGCTGGTCTGTGACACGTCGTTGACGATGAAAGGATCGTTCGTGGCCGTGGTGCAACCGCTACCGGTGCCCAATTCGGTGTCATCATAGCTATACCAAGAGTTTTGAAAGATGTTGCTATCCGAGCCGTCGGAACTGAACAGCACACCTGCCGACACCCGCGAGCAGATTACGCCTAGCATGACAAGACCGCAGGTGAGGCTGAAGAGTTTTGTGGTTTTCATGTTTGTTTGTTTGTTTAACATTAAACGTATTGATTGCGTGACACTGTGGCCGAGTGGTGCAATCGTTTGCATTACTTTAGCATAATCAAACCGGATATGTCAAAGGGAGCGGCCTCCGTGCCGCGATTCTGC
>JAPLST010000495.1:0-4633 GCA_026398485.1 bacterium | reverse complement strand
GCGATTCTGCCGTAGCATCACCGCACGGATGCAGAAATGCCTGCCACGGTCGGTACCTCTGCCCGTCGCGGTCGCATCTGTTCTGCCACCAAACACCGAATACTGAATACTGAACACCGCTGCCGAACGGGAGCGGCCACCGCGCGCCTCAGCGGGCTGGCAGGCGGACATGGGTCAGGCGGGCGGCCTGGTGCTGGCGGGTGTCTGGCGCATTGACTGGTGGCGCGCCCCTGCGTGCCGTCGCCAACCCTGCTGGCATTGCTGCGGAAGAGCGGCGTGCTTTAGTACATTAAATTATTTCGTTGCGAAAGAAGTTATAACGCCGTGGCCGCGTTAACAATTCTCGCGCCGCGCGAGAATTTCAGGATTGTCGAGACTCGGTGACCAGTTGGTGCAAGCTTGCGCTGAATTCTTCCATGGTATGGGGTTTGTAAAGGACGTGGCGGATGCCGGCGCTGCGCGCTTGTGCTTTCATCTTCTCGGTAAGGTGACCGGAGCAAAGCATGACGGGCAGATCCGGCCGCACGGCGAGGATTTCCCGGGCAACGATCATGCCGGAGGAGCCAGGCATGTTCAAGTCCGTGATGACGACATCGAACTGGCCGGGATTCGCGCGGAAGGCTTGCACCGCCTCCGCCGCCTGGGTGAAGCCGGTGACGCGGTACCCCAGCCGTTCGAGCATGCGCGTGGCGAGGCGCACCAACGCTTCCTCGTCGTCGAGGAAAAGGACATGCTGGCCCTGGCCTTGGGGCAGCGACTTTGCGGGGGCAATCCCGGCGTCGGCAGTCCTGACATCGGCGGCGGGAAAATACACGCGAAAGGTGGTGCCCTGGCCCGGCTGGCTCACGACCGTGACCGCACCGTCATGGGCCGCGACGATGCCCTGCACGACGGAGAGGCCCAGGCCGGTGCCTTTGCCCGCCGCTTTGGTGGTGAAGAACGGATTGAAGATGCGCTCGATCATCGTGGCGTCCATGCCTTTGCCGGTGTCGCTGACGGAGAGGCAGGCAAAGCAGCCCGGGCGCAAGCCCCCGAGCAGCTCGGCGGCAGCGGCATCCAGGGTGACGGCCTGGAGTTGAATGCTGATGCGCCCGGGCTGATCTTCGAAGGCGTGCCAGGCGTTCGTGCAGAGGTTGAAGATCACTTGGTGAATCTGCGTGGCGTCGCCGAGCACGGGCGGGACGCCGGCCGCCAGCGCGAGAACAATTTCGACGCCGGACGGAATGGTCGCGTGCAGGAACTTGGTGGCTTCGGCGATGAGCGGCTCAAGGGCGATAACGTGCCGCTCCTGGGTCTGTTGGCGGCTGTAGGTGAGGATTTGCCGGACGAGATCCTTCGCCCGGTAGCTGGCCTGCTGGATTTCTTGCAGGCTCGCGCGGGCGGGATGGCTCGGGCCGATGTCCGCGACCACCAATTCGGCGTTGCCGAGGATGACGGCGAGGATGTTGTTGAAGTCATGGGCGATGCCGCCGGCCAGCTGGCCGATGGCTTCCAGCTTCTGCGCCTGCCGGAATTGCGCCGCCAGCAGGGTATTGGCTTCTTCCAAGCGCTTGCGCTCAGTGATGTCCTGCACAAACACGACCGCCGCGGGCTGGCCTTGGTACGTGATCGGTGACGCCGTCGCCTCCACCGGCACGAGTGTGCCGTCCAATTTGAGATACACCTCCTCCTGCGGCGGCGCCACGCCGCACTGCCCCTGAAACACTTTCACCGCCCGCTTTTGAATGCTTGCGTGGCAGTCCGGATGGATACGGGAAAGAATGGGTTGACCGAGTAGCTGCTCGGGCGTGGTCGCCCCCAACAACTGCAAGGCGGCCGGGTTGAGGTAGGAGAATTTCATCTCCACCGTCACAAAAGCGGGCATGGCCGCGCCTTCGACCACCGCCCGGAAGCGATCTTCGCTCTCCCGCAAGGCCGCCTCCGCCCGCTGGCGCTCGGAGATGTCAATATCCAGGCAGAACAGCTCCACGGCGCGACCCGGGATCTGCACGACCACATGACTGGAAAACACCGCCACGCGCGACCCGTCGCGCCGCATCAGGGAGAGTTCGGACGCGGGAATGTGTTGCCCGGTCTCGGCCATGTGGCGGATCGCCTGCCGGACGTCCTCCCGCATTTCCGGCGGAACGACCAGATCGAGCAAATTGCGCCCCACTGCCTCGTGCGCCGTGTAGCCGTAGAGCGCTTCGGACGCTTGGTTCCAGTACGTGGTGGTGCCATCCGGCCTGTATCCTTGCACGGCCACCCCTGGCACATCCCGCAGCAAATTGCGGAAACGCTCCTCGCTCTCGCGCAACGCCACCTCCGCCCGCTGGCGCTCCGTCAATTCTTCTTGGAGGCTTTCATGGAAGTGCGCATTCGAGAGGGCAATGGCCGCGTCGGCGGCGATGGTGGACAACAACTCGACATGGCTGGCGTCATAAACATTCGCCCGCTCATAATCTTGAACCGCGATGACCCCAATCACGCGCTCGTTCAGCAGCATCGGCACCCCGAGGTAGCAACGGCTTGAGGCTCCGATGAACGCGATGCCACGCTCGGCCAAAGCCTCTTCCAGCCGGTCGGCAATCAGGAGCGGCGTGCGGGTGCGGATCACATATTCCGTCACCCCATTGCCAAAGGGGCGTTCCGCCAAGGAAGTCTGGTCTTTCCCGGCCATGCGATAAACGGGGAACGACACCATGTTCGTCGTCTCGTCGTACAGGGCAATATACAGGTTTCGATTGTCAAACACCTGGCTGATCAGGTCGCTAACCCGCCCTGGAATTTCAGCGGATGACGAAAGTAGGTTGAGCTCCTGACTGATTTGATGGAGCAGGGTGAGGGCTGCGTTCTTTCGCTTCACTTCCTCTTCAACTTGCTTGCGCTCGGTGATGTCGCGCACGATGGCAACCATCTGGAAGGGTTGCCCGGCGGCGTCCCGGATAGCCTCCCCGTTGGCCTCCACGTCGAAGATGCTGCCGTCGGCCCGCAAACAGTGGTATTCCACCGGGCCGGGAAACTGGCCTTGGAAGATCAAGCCGACCTCAAACACCGCGCGCGCGCGCTCTTCGGGGACAATAACGTCCGTGAACCATTTCCCCAGCAACTCCTCCGCTCGTTGGTAGCCGAACATCCTCACCGTTCCCGGCGAAATCATGACGAGCCGCCCCGCCGCGTCCGTAATGGCGACGGCATCGGGCGTGGCGTTGAGGATGGAGCGGTAGCGCTCCTCGCTCTCGCGCAATGCCGCCTCGGCCTGCTTGCGTCGCGGTTGGAGGCGCGGCGCCCCTGGAATTTCCCGTCGCGGTCAACGACGGGCTGGCAGACGTGGCCGATCCAGCGTGTGTCGCCGCTCCGGGTGTGGATGCGGAATATCACGTTGCACGGTGCCGCGCCAGCCGGCGTGTCTGAAGCGCCATGCACATGGCTTTTAAACAGGTGGCGATCCTCGGGATGGACAATGCGGGCCAACAGTTCCGGCGCGTGCAGGAACTCCGCCGCCGTGTAGCCGGTGAGGCGCTCGCACGACGGCGACATATACGCCAGGCTGCCGTCCGGGAGCACCCAGTATTCCATGGCCACGGTAAAGTCGGCAATCGTACGGAAACGATCCTCGCTCGCCCGCAGCGCCGCCATCGCCGCCGTGCGCGCCCATGCAATTTCCGCCCAGTACGTTGCGATAAAAAACGGAATCGCCCAAAGGTGCAGGTTATGGCGCACGGGCGCAAAGACGGCGGTGTAGCTCCCCGCTGTGGCAATATTGATGATCATCAGCAATTCATCAAGCAGCAGAAAACCGATGCCGAAAATCAGCAATATCGAAATCCGCTTGCCTTGGTTCTTGTCGGTGACAAAGCCGGTCAGCGCAAACCCAAGCATCAGGCTTGCGGCAATCCGGAATGCCAGATCGCCGCCATACAAGAAAAAATCAGCGGGTTGATGAACCGCCAGATATGCCGGCCATCCCACGGCAGTCACCGCATAAATAACCAGCGTAATGAAGGTGGCAACCGCGATAAAGCTGTTCCGGTATTTTTCCCCGCGCGCGCCATAACTCATAAAGGCATAGCAGATGAAAATCCCCGACAGCATGGTTGCGGCATGTTCAAGCGGCGGGTAAAAGCGGTAAAATGCAGCGAAGGAAAACCAGCCGCGATAGCTGCCATATTCAGCCAGAAACATCAGCAACTCGCGCAGGGCGCCGGTACATGCCGCCAGAAGGATATACAGGTCTTTGCGATCTTTGCCCCGGCGCCACTCACCACCCGCAATCAAAGCCAGTGCCAGCCAAAAAAAGGCCGCCAACAGAAAGCGGACCGCCGTCGCGGAAGGCTCCCCGCCTTTGCCACCGCCAAAATCCACTAAAATATCAAGGATGTCGTTCACCGCGTTATTAATTCTCGCGCCGCACGAGAATTATTTATACTTCGCGCCAATCACCCTGGCATCCTGCGGTGCTTTGGCTTTGGTTGCCGCGCGCACGGCGTGGCGTGCCAGCGCGTCGGCGCGCTCGTTGCGCAGGTCGCCGGCATGCCCGCGCACTTTCTCAAAGGCAAGGTCGGCGAAGCTGTCCATCACGCCGCGAATGTGCGCGACCAGCGCCGTGTTCGCGCGCACCTTCAGCGTGCCGGTCAGGACGCCAATCACACAG
>JAPLST010000207.1 GCA_026398485.1 bacterium | reverse complement strand
GGGTGAATGAGATTGAGTAAAAAGGCGCGCCGACGCCTTTTTCTCAATCTTTGCTTCCACCGATCCCACCACCGGCGGCGATCGGTGGGGAGCAACAGCACAAACAAAGCGCTGGATCTGGGTGCAGTCACTGAAATTCCGATATTAGGATGTGAACCGCCGCCCCCTTCGTTCGGTGCAGCCGAACCTTGGAGTGCGGGAGCCGCGCTCCCGCTTTGCATAGCCGAGCCGTGCTCGGCGTAGGATGGTAGGCGCGACCGGCAGCATGGCTGCCGCACCGAAAGCGGGAGCATGGCTCCCGCACTCCAAAGCGCCTCCGGCGCACCGCGTGGCGCACAACCACGCCAGGGCTTCAACAACAGTCTTCCATATAGCGGCATTTCAGGCGCCGGGTATGGGCTGTTTGACAACGCGTGCTGCGGCGGCGGGCAACGGTGTGCCGTTCAATGCACTTGCAACCGCTGCGGCGACAGCGCGGCGACACGCGGCAACAGCGGCAACAGCGCGGTTGACAGTGCCGGGCGGATGTGGTACACTCTAGCACGGTATTGCGGACAACCCTATTTGCAGACGAAGATATGATGAATGTGACACGAGAAACGCGGCTGGCCGTACTGATGCTGGCATGGCTGACGGCCTTGGTTGCAGGTGGCGCACCGCGCGAAGTGCAGGTGCTCTATTCGATTGGCACGCACCGGGTGAAAACCCCGGCCAGCATCGGCACGGCCATAAAACTGCAGGTGCGCGACACGCCTGAATTGCGCCACGCATGGGCCCAGATCGAGGCGGACGCGCGCGAGGCATTCCGCCGGCCCATCCAATTGGCGCCCTTGGGTGTCCCCGTCGAGCAGGCCGTCGAGAACAACAAGCTGAACGAAGCGGCCGTGCGCACGATGGTGGACATGACCTATGCGTGGTGCGTCACCGGCAATCCCCATTATCGCAACCGCACCCTTGATTATTTCACCGCCTTGATGAGTAACTTCCCGGCCCAGATCATGGCGGACGCGGTGACGAAATTTCATCAGCGCCACACCTTGTATGCGCGCGACTGGCTGCCGAAGCTGGCGCTGTGCTACGACGTGCTGTATGACGGGATGCCGCAAGACCAGCGCCGCATGATTGCCGGCTGGCTGCGGCAATGCGCCGGGCAGGTGGCGGACCAGAAGACATTCAACCGCGTGCAGGGCACTTCGCATGCGGCATGGTACGCGGCGGCGGCGGGCATGGTCGGCATTGCGATTGGCGATGAAGCGCTGGTGCGCCAGGCGGAGCAGCGGCTGCGGCTGCTGTGCGAACACTGGCTGGGCCCGGACGGGATGCTGGCGAACGGCTCGGTGGTGCAACATTTCAGCGCGTTGCGCGCCTTGATCCAGTACAGCGAGGCGAGCATGTTGCGCAGTGAGAACCCCTATCAGTGGCATGATGCGCGCGGACAATTGTATATCCGCAAGATGCTGGATGCGCCGCTGGCGTTGGTTGATCCGTTCGGCATGATTGCGGGCAACAACCGGGCCCAGACGCGGCGGCCGCCGGGCGACCTGTATTTGATTGCGGCGTTGCGCTACGATGATGCGGGCTATGGCGCGTTTGCGCGGCAGGACGCGCGCGCCTTGACGCCGGAAGTGCTGCTGCGCTATGGCGCGCCGTGCAGCCGCGCGCGGGCGGAGGCGCGCCCGCCTTATTCGATAATCAGCCCGACGCTGGGCTGGGCGTTGCTGCGCAGCGTGGCGCGCACGCCGGCCCAAGAATTGTTTGCGCGGCTGGATTATGGCGTGCATGGCGGGCGCGCCGGCCATGCCGACAAGCTGGCGCTGTATTTCAGCGGCTTTGGCCGCCATATCATGACCGACGAAGACGGCTATGCGGTGGTGGTCAACTACCGCTCGCAGGCGGGGGCGGAGACCGTGGATGACACGCGCGGCGTGGCGGGCACCCTGGTGCTGTTTGACCGGACGCCGGCGTTAAGCGTGGTCGAGGCCGAAGCCCGGGCGGCGTATCCATCGCTGTCACTGGCCTCGTATCGCCGCTGCATTGCGGTGGCGGACATCTATGTGCTGGACATTTTCACCGTGATTGCGACGCGGGCCATCACGGCCGACTGGGTGTTTAACGGGCTGGGCAAAAATGTCGCCGTCGTGCATGCCACGCCGGGCGAGCGCAGCTTGAACAATGAAATGGTGGAGACCAGCATTCTGGGCAGCGACAAAGACGGCTATCGCTGGATTGATGATGTGCAAAGTTACACGGCCAATGAGCAATGGGGCGTCACCTGGAGCAGCGGGCTGCACACGATCATGATGGGCCAGCCGGGCACGCAAGTGCTGGTGGGCAAGAGCGGTGGCGATGCCAAACTGGCCGGCGAGCATGTTGATGATCGCACTTATTCGCAGCACACGCTGATTGCGCGGCGCGCAAATGTGCTGGACACACGCTTTGTGGCCGTGCATGAAATCCTGTACACAAACAAGCTGCCGGTCTTGTCGTTTGCGCGGCTGGAGACCGGCACGGATGCCTTGGTCTTGGAAGTGATGGGCAAACGCTTCAGGGATGTTTTTGTCCTGCAAACGCGGAATGTGTCACAGAAGGTGATGGTGGATGAAAAACACGAGTTGACCCTCGACCCGCGGCGCTACGCCTACGCGCGCTTCGCGCTGCCGGCCAACACCGTGGTGGAGCACGTCAACTGCAGTGTGACAACGCTGGAGTAAGGCCGGCACTGTGCCGCTGATTTTTTCTTCATGGCCCGGCAGCACAGGCATGCACTTGCAGAACGCATTGCGCGTGTGACCCGCGCCGCAACGCGCGACGGCATGGCCCTGCTGTGGGTTGTGTTTCTGGCGTGGTACCTGGCCGCCCTAGCCTTTTTCCCGCAACCATGGTTGTGGTGGATTGCAACCTCAAGCGCATTACTGCTGACCGCGACCGGCATGCGCTGGCCGCAATTGACCGTGTGGTGGCTGCCGTGGTGCGTGATGGTCTTGCCGATTCTGGCGCGCTGGCTGCCATGGCCGCACGTCAAGTTCACCTACCTCGGCGCGGCCAGCATGTGTGCCGCATATGGCCTGCGGCATATGTGGCGCCACAAGCGCATCGCCGCGCACGCGGGGCCCTTGACCTGGTATGTCGGCTTTTGTTGCGGGTGGGCCGTGGTGCTGGGCATCGTGGCCTGCTGGCTGGCGAACGAGCCGGCGGCCGCGCGTGATTTTGCGCAGGAATTGCTGCTGGCACCATTGATCGGCGAGCACGATGCGTTTCCCGGACTGCGCCACGCCTGGATGTGGGCTTTGGCCTGCGCTTGCCTGCCGGCCTTGCGCAGTGTGCTCCGCTCCCGCCGCGACATCCATGCCCTGTTGTGGAGCATGCAACTGGCGACCGCGGTGATTTTCATGATCGGTTTGTATTCGTATCGCAGCGGCAATTTGATGGTGGATTACTACGCCTATGACCGGCGCATCAATGCCACGTTTGGCTCGCCGGCGGTGTTGGCGGATGTGCTGACGGTCACCTTGTTGTGTGGATGGTACTTGCTGCATGAGAGCCGGCGTTGGGTGGCGCGGGCAGTGCTGGCCCTGTTGATGGCCGGGCAGTTGACCTGCGTCGTGCTCAGCGGCTGCCGCGCGAACATTATTGTGCTGGGCATGTGCGGCGTGGTATGGAGTGCCTGGCATGCACGGCAGCAATGGCAGGCGCAACGCTGGCGCAGCCTGCGGCGCATGGCGGTGTATGCCGGCCTTGGCGTGGCCGTCGGGTTGCTGGCGCTGGTCGTCTTCACCATGCTGCCGGCAGCGTGGCTGCAGCAGATACCGGGGGTGCGCCGGTGGGGCGACTGGCGCGGGGCGCTGGGTTCGCTGCAGCGGCTGCGCGGCACGGTCTTGATGGGCCGCTGGGATCATTGGCACTGCGCGTTGAACATGCTGAAGAGCGCGCCGCTGTGGGGCATTGGTGTCGGGCTGTTTGAAAGCAACTATCTGAACTTTCGCGCGGGCGGCGATTTGTTCCAATTGGCGCGCGCCCACAATGTCGTGCTGCGCATCGGCGCGGAAGGCGGTCTGATGCTGGTGAGTGCGCTGCTGGTCGCGGTGATCAGCGGCGTGCGCGCGCTCCGGCCGGCGTGGTCGGCGGCGCATGCCCACCCGGATGACGAATGGGCCCGCCTGACCCGGGCCTTGAGCATCGTGCTGCTGGCGTTGGGCGTGACGGCGCTGACCTCCGATGTGCTGTTTGAAAACAGCGAGGCCATCCTGGTACTGCTGCTGATCGTGGCCAGTGTGGCGACCGCCAGCGTGCGCTGCGGGGCGGCCCTGCAGGCACGCCGCGCATGGCACGAACGCCTGCGCGCGTTTGACACCTGGGTGCACCACCAGATCAAGCAGCATCGTTGGGGGATTTCCTCGCGCCTGCACGCCCGGCGCTGGCTGTGGGGTATGCTGGCGCTGCTGACCTTGGTGAGTGCCTTGTTCGGCTGGGACGCGGCGCGCAGCCGCTGCACGCAGGCGTTTCAGCGCGGCGCCTTGTCGTATGGCTTTCACGCGATAGCCCAAGCCAGCATTGGCGGCGCGCGCTGGAACACGGTCGGGACGCACGCCATGATGATGGTGCAACCCCACAAACCGATCATGGTGCTGCAGTGTCGCGCCGTGCATGCGCGCGCAGCCCGGGCAAATGAACGGGTGACCTTGTATCTGAACGGTGAGCTGCTGGCCGTCGTGCCATTGCGCGGGACGGAACTCACGACCATCTATTGCGATTGCACCGGGATGCGTGAAATGAACGTGGCCTTGGCCGTGCGCACCCAGCGCGCGTTTGTGCCATGGGACGAAGGCTGGTTCAACGATCCGTTTCCCAGCAGTGTGCAATTGACCAAGCCGGGCTGGCTGGACAAGGCGGGGTTGACCTCGACCACCACGCCGCCGAACGGGGCATAGATGTCGCTGGCGGTCTTGACCGACTCGACCACGGCGCAGGACTCGCCGGCCCGCAGGACCC
>JAPLST010000255.1:25109-33077 GCA_026398485.1 bacterium | reverse complement strand
CCGATCAATAAATTCATGGCGCCGACCCGGCCAGGGTGATCGAGCCCAACGGACTGGCCCACAGCGCGCCGCGCACCACCATGCTCTCGTCCGTGCCGGCGATGGCGCGCGGGTCATGCAGCAGATGCAGCATGCCGCGCAGGCTTTGCTCCTGGAACAGCGTATGCACCGTGGCGTGCAACGCCAGCGGGCCTTGCGGCAGGGCGCGGTAGTCAAACACGGCGGCATGCATATGCCCCAGCACCGCGGCTGGCGACGCCAGCGGCCGCAGGAATGGCTGCAAACATGCCGGCGCGTCCCGCGCGACAATGCCGACAACCAAGGCCAGCGCGCGCTCATGCGCATGTTCCGGCGTGAACGCCAGCCAGTCACGAATGTCGGGAAAAGAAAATTGTGCGCCGCCGGCCGCGGTCGGTGCGCGGCGCAATGCGGCACCAATCAAGCCGGCCGATTCGGCGATCATCACAAAGGCGATCTGCTCGGCGGCGCAGAGCGTGAGCAACGCCTGCGCAATCTGTGAGACCGGCGTGCCACGCTGCCCGGCGGCCGTCTCGAAGCGCGCATGCAAGCCCAGCACGCCATCGCACTGCAGCGCATACAGCACATGCGCATCCGGCTGGATCGTTGCGCTGGCCAGCAAATAGTCGGGGGTGCCGTCAGCATCGGTGGGCAGATACGCCACGGCGCCGCTGACGGCCAGCAGCTCGCCGCAGCGCGGGCGGCAATCCGCGGCATCGCGCCCGCAGGCGCCAATGCCGAGCACCAGCCGGTCGCGCGCAATGGCCATGCGCGCCAGCACCGCCGGCGTGGCTGACCCTGTCAGCACCTGCGCATCACCGATCACCCGGCAGGCCAGTGCCGGCGCCGCCGCCGGCGGATACGCGCTGATGCTGCAATCGCCAAAGGTGTGGCGCGTCAGCGTGGCGGGCGGCGCGGGGCCTGCCGCCGGCGCCGCAGTGCGCGCCGCCGGATCAAACAATGAGCCCAGCCCGCCCATGCGCAAAACCGCCAGCACCGTGTCACTAACCGCGCAAATGCGCAGGCCGCCGCCCAACTGTTTGAGCGTCTTGTAGTATTTCACCAGCACCCGCACGCCGGCCGAACTGATATATTCCACCGCCTGCATGCCCAGGCGCACATCGTAGAGGCCGTGCCGCACAATGTCATCAAGCTCGGCTTCAACCGTGCTGACACTGGATGCGTCAAGGCGCCCGCGGGCGTCGAGCGTCACGTAGGTGTCTTCGGTCGTGCGTTGCAGTTCAATCATATGGGTTGCCAAGAAATATCATAATCAGCGCGTTTATTATAGCGTGCTGGCCGTGGAAAGTAAAGCGCCGCGCAAATATTACCAGATCAGGCGGCGGGTTTCTCTGGCGCCCCACCGATCCACGCCAGCGGCGGGATCGGTGGACGCAGAAGAGATGATGAATATCCAATATCGAACACTCAATATCCAAGTGCGAAGTATTTGCGCAGAACTCTGCTTGAAGTCCCGCCATCGGCGGGATCATCATTGGCCATTCCTTGCTGCTTGGAGTCCCGTCAAAAGCGGGATGGGATATTGGATATTTGCATTCCTTGCATGCCGCCGGCATCACGGTCGTGGGGGTCGCTGCCGCTGCACCATCCCTCCATCCTTCCAGTTCCGGCAGCCGTGGCCGCAGGCCTAGCTGCGGATGCTGCTGTTGCTGCGTTTTAGGTTGAAATATTTTGAGTTTTAGGTTGCAGAGAGAATCTGGTAAAGACACCACGACAAAAATAACGCCATGCATAGCTGCTGCTTTCAATCGACATTTTATGTCGATTGTGTCTGCGCCGCCACTTAAAACTTTTCAACCTTAAACTCTTTGTTGCACCGGCCTCCGCGCCGCGCATCTGCCGATGCAACTTCTGCCTTTAGTAATGCTCGTGCCGCGCGAGAATTTCCTTAAGTGCTAAAACCGCGCCAGGCACCCGATCCCTTATTTTATCTGACGGAGCGTTGGTGCTTCCCGCCGGTGGAAGATTTGTGCTTCCCACTGTTGTGGGCGGAACATTAGTGCCTTCGCCACCGTTGATGGCTCTGAATTCCGGCGCGGTCATTGCGGCAACGCCATACCTGCTCAATGTTGCAGCATTCATGCTATCTCCTTGAAATAAGATTGTTGTGTCGCGGCGGGTTGTTTTCCGCCGGTGTTGCTTGTGTGCTATCGGTAACCCCCATGTCTGAACGACCTCATCGAGGCGGGCCACGCGTTCAGACATGGTCTAAATAAATCCGTTCTGCATCGTGCCAACAAGGTGCCAGGCTGTGAATTGGTACTTCGCAAGGATGCTAACAAGAGTGTTTTTGATCACAAGAAACTCATTGATTGACTGGTGGGCAAAGCCGCGCTGTGGCTGTGCCGCTTCATGGCTTCAGCGCGACCACTTTGCCGTCTTGCCAGATGTAAATCGGGGTGCCGTGCTGGCGCGCTGTTTTTCTGGCGTCCTTGGCCGCCCGGCGCAAGCCGCGACCAACGGCGCGGGCGAAATCATCGGCAATAGTGCTGCTTCGTTGTTTCTGCTTCATAATCCTTTATTATACGAAATCCCGGTATGAAGAGGCAAGGCCACAGCACGCGCCGCGCGGAGCGCGTGGCGTATCTGGCAGCAGTTTTCGGTTTGCAGTTTTCAGTTTTCAGTTTTCGGTGCAGGCGCGGCATCGCGGCTCCTGCTTTGCAGAGGTGCGGTGGTGCGTAAGTGGAAGAACAGATGCGGCAGAATCGCGGCGCGGAGGCTGGTGCAACTTAGCGTTTAAGGTTGAAGGGTGTTAGGGTTTAGGTGGCGGAGCAGAGGTGGCAGATATGAGGCTTGGCGGCCTTTCCCAATCTGGAGCAGCATGCCCCGCGCGGAGCGCGTGGCGGATCTGGCAGTAGTTTTCGGTTTTCAGTTGCAGAAACTGACGCACTGATCACCGATCACCGATCACCGATCACTGATCACTGATTACTGATTACCATGCATTCCCCTTCGTGTCTTCGCGCCTTCGTGGCAAAATTGCAGAATCAGCTTCTTTCAGCCGGGCAGCATGGCTTGCAGCGTGCGGTAATCAGTCTTGCCCGTGCCCAGCACCGGCAGTTTATCCAGCCGCACAACCCGCTGCAGCCGCGCCAGCGTGCTCATGCCCGCCGCCTGCATCACCCGGTTGGCGTCCGCCACGTCAATGTCACACGCGGCAAACAAAACCAGTTCGGGGCGTTGGCCCTCAATGTCACGCGCCACCACCGCCAGCGATGGCCCGTCGTCGCGATGTGGCCATTGCGCCAGCAGGATTTCTTCCAGCGCCGGCAAACTGATCATTTCGCCGGCTATCTTGACAAAGCGTTTCAAGCGGCCTGCAATCACCAAATTCCCGCGCGGCGTGAGGTAGCCAAGATCGCCGGTGTTGTACCAGCGCACGCCATCCTGTTCGATGAACGGATGCTGCGCCGGCGCGTCCAGATAACCATTGAAGACGTTCGGCCCGCTCACCAGGATCAGGCCGGTTGTGCCGGTTGGCAGCGGCTGGTGTGTCTCCGCCTGCACGATCCGCAAGGTGACGCCTGGGACGGCGGCGCCAACACCTTCCGCCGGCGTGCCCGGCCGGTTCAGCGCGACAATCGGCGCGCATTCCGTAATGCCATAGCCTTCCAATATCTGGGCGTGGGCGTGGGTGCGCTGCGCCACAAGGTCAAACAATGCCTGCGGCGCCTTTTCCGCGCCGGTGACCAGCAAGCGCAACGAGGCCAGCTGTTCGCGCGTGCCGGCCGTCAGAATGGCCTTGAGAAACGTCGGCGTGCCGGCCAGTAATGTTGGCTGCCAGCGGCCAATTCCTTGGGCAAGCTGGCGCGCCTCGGTCGGATTTGGATAATGGGCCATTTTCATGCCGCACACCAGCGGCATCTGCATTGTCAACAAGCCAAATGAATGAAACGGCGGCAGGAACGCATACAGCACGTTATCGCTGACCAGCGTCAAGGAGCGGTACACCGCGCGAATGTTTTCGAGAATGTTGGCATGCGTCAACGGCACACCCTTCGGCAGCGTCTCCGACCCGCTGGTGTATAAAATCACCGCGCAGGCATCCGGCTGAATGGCATCCAAGCCAAGGCGGAACATGGTGCGCCGCCACGCGCCGCGCGCGCGCAACGCCGCCAGCACTTTCACGCTGGTCGTGAAACGCTCGCGCCGCAAATCCTCGAGAAAGACAAGTGCGGGCTCGATCGCGTCAAAAGGCAGGCTGTCGACATTGTCGACAAAGCGGCGTGAGGTCACAATGCGCGTCGCGCCGGAACTGTGCAGGACATGCCGCACCGTGCGCTCCCCCACCGTCCAGTTGATCATGACCGGCGTCTTGCCCGCCAGCAGGACACCCAGCACGCACATGTCCGCGGCGACGGAGGCCGGCAGCATGATCCCCACCCGTTCTTCCGGCCATTCCTGCAAGACCTCCGCCAGCAGCAATGCCGCTGTTTTCAAGCGGCGATAGGTAAGGACCCCGGCCATGTCGTCCGCGCAGGCAACGGCGGACGGCATCCGGTCGCACACCCGCAGGAAGGCCTCCTGAATGGTGGCGCCCTCCGGCTCGCGCACATCGCCGCGCGGCATGCGCTCCGCCCAGCCCGCCACATGCGCCGGCACTGTCGTCGCCGCCGCTTGCGCCGTCCGCCCGGCCACCAACGCCATGATCGCGCCCACCGTCGTGAGATCAAGAATGGTGGCGTCGCGCACATCGAAACGGGTGTCAAGCCATGCCAGCACCTCGGCCATTTCCAGCGAATCAAATCCGAGTTCATTGCGCAAACTCATGTCCAGGGCCAGGTCACCCGGCGCGCACTTTTTCATGCGCGCCAATTCCTCGCGCACGCCGGTCACAATCGCCGCCGGCAACGCCGCCAGATCCACGGGCGGCGCCGCGTTCACGCCGCGTATTTCGGGCATGCGCGCCGACCAGCGCGCATAGCGCACGGCGCTGACCGGCTCCGGCCCCGGCACATTAAACCACGCTTCCAGCCATGCATTCACGGCGGCGCGCTCGGCCGTGCGCGGCAATTGTGCCGGCGCATCTTCAATGGAAATCTCGACTCGCCGCCGGGGCGTGAACACCAGCAGGTTTTGCAGCAACACGCGCAGGCCATGCGCCAGGCAACCAAACAAATCCGGGCGCCCGCCGCGATACACCCAGGAAAACGAGCTGCCCCACATGCCGCGCGTGCGCACCAGCAGCACAGGCACGTCCGGCATGTTTTGCAGGATGGTCTGGGTGGCCGACGCGCCGCCAATGCGGGTCTGGCCGTCGCGCACGAGCCCGCCGGCGGGATACAGCAGAATGTTGTCGCCGGCGCGCAAGCCGGTGCAGATCGCCTCCATGGTCTGCGCCAGGCGGCGCAGCTTGAAGGTGCTGCGCCCCGTTTCAAGGTTCGGCACCGGCAGGGCCCGCAGCCAGACAAACAACCAGCGCAGCGCGCCGACTTCAAAGAAATCCTCGGTCATGACCGGGCGCGGGCGCAGACCGCGCCACAAGAGCGTTTCCAAAATCACCGGATCCATCTCGGCTGGATGATTCGCCAGAATCAGCGTGCCGCGCCGCGCGCCGAGCTTGTCCAGCCCTGTCACGCGGATATCATAACGCAGCGCCAGCAGCCAGCGCAGCCACGGCGCGCACATGCTCAACACGCGCGCAGGCGCCACTTCGTTGCACAACGCCAGTCCGCCGGCCATGACGACCGCGATCAGGGTGAAGCCGGTCAGTACCAAGAATTGCGTCTCGGCCGAAATCCAGTGGCGGCTCAAGCAGAGGCCCACCACGCCCGAGGCCGTGACCATGAACAACGCCAGCATCGCGCTTTGCATAGCCGCGCCGGTGCCCTCGCGCCCTTCGGCGCCGACGCGCTCCAGCAAGGTTGAATCAATCAGATTGGTGGCCACGCCAAAAAGAATGCCCATCAGGATCACGCCGCCGATCACCAAGGCATACTGGTTCGCCAGCACGGGCACAAACGGCAGCAGCAGCGCCATGAGTAGCGCACTGATGGTGGCCGCCGTGTACCGCCAGCGGTTCAACAGCGGCGAAAACAAGGTGCCGCTGATGGCGCCCAAGGCGGCCCAGAGCGGGACAAACGCCGCGCCTTGCGTGCTGGCGACATGGCGCTGGACCAGCAAGGCGATCGTCGCCAGTTGGGCGGCATTGGCCACGCCCCAGATCAGCGGGCCCGAGGTCAGAAACGCGCCGTGCCGGCGGAACAGAATCCAAGTGTCATGCAACACCCGCCGCTGCTCGACGGCAAAGGTGCGCGGCTGGTCGTTGGTGCAGCGGCAGCAGGACGCAAACACGCCGGCAAGCACCAGCAAGCCCGCGATCAGCATGCCGCCGGCTGTGACACAATCATACTGGCGCGTCAGCGTGTACAAGAGCGTGCCGCAGGGAATGCCGCACAGCAGCCCCACCAGGAACAGCACCGACATGATCCCGTTGATCGTCGCCGTCGACCAGTGCGATTCCTTGGCGACCAACGGCACGGACGACATTTTACCCGCATTGTAACAGCCAATCAGGATGCCCATCGCCGCCAGATAGCTCCACGCACTGGGCTGCCAGTGCAGCGCGGCGCCCAGCACGAAGATCGCCGCCGCAACCCAGGCGCTGACCGCCATCACATAGCTCTTGCGCACCGAGGCCGCCAGCGGGCCGGAAAACGGGTACACAATCACGGTGCCCAACGTCACGACAGCCGAAATCAATTGAATGATCGAGTCACGCGCGCTGGTGCTGTACAGGTTGACAAACACTTCCAGCACATAAAACTGCATCAGCCCCATGGCAAAGGCCATCACGCACGACGAGAGCAGCAAGAACAAATAATGCATAACGTCAACTAATCCTTGTGCAATATGGAATGCATATTGCTGGTTACCCCGCCTGGACAGACTGCAACCATGCCTGCGCGATCAGCGCATGCCCGGCCGCGCTTGGATGCACGCCATCGCCCGCCCAGAACTCCGGCTCACGCTGCGCGCTGGCCGCCGCAAAGAGCCCGTCCAGCGGAATATAGAGTGCCTGAAACGCGCGCGCCACCCGCCGCGCCGCCTGAATCTTCGGATCCAAATCTTCGCGCCACGCCAGCCGGTCCGCCGGCACGGGCAACACAAACGGCTCCAGAATAATCACCCGCGCCGGCACTGTTTCCACCACCTGCCGGACCAGCTCATGATAGCCGTCTTCATACGCCGCCGTGCTGGTCGGGTCTTGCTGGTCATAACGCCGCCAGACATCGTTGATCCCGATCATGATCGAAACCCAGGTCGGCCGCAACGCCAGGCAGTCTTCCTGCCAGCGCGCCGCCACGTCTGACACCCGATGCCCGCTGATGCCGCGATTGAGAAAGCGCACCCGCTTGCAAGGATAGCGCGCGGCAAACCACGCCGCCACCATGCCCGCATAGCCGCTGCCCAACTGGGTGTCGTCCGTCCGGCTGCGCTCGCAATCCGTGATGCTGTCCCCTTGAAATACCACCACCGCATTATCGTCAAGCAAGGTGGCCATCATGACTGGCACTGCGCATGATAGCGCCGCAATTCCTCGCGGCAATTCGGCGTCAGTTCATCAGACCGCGCGGCCATCTCCGCCACGGTCCACCAACACCCTTCGTCAATTTCGTCCGGCGCGGGCTGCGGATCACCGGCAAACACGCAGGCATACGTCGTCACATATTCGCTTTCCACGGCGCTGCGCCAGAGGTACTCGTGCAGATAGACCAAGGGCAGCTGCTCGTGGATGCCGAGTTCCTCGCCCATTTCACGCCGCGCCGCCTGCTCCGTCGTTTCACCCGGTTGCACATGGCCACCCACCGACGTGTCCCACTTCCCCGGCTGAATGTCCTTGTGGCGCGCGCGTTTTTGCAGATACAGCCGGCCGGCGGCATCCCGCACCAGCACATGCACCACCCGGTGCAGCAGCGCCGGATTTCG
>JAPLST010000255.1:15864-25067 GCA_026398485.1 bacterium | reverse complement strand
CGACGGGGCCGGCCATACGCGTTTACTTTTTGCCCATGCGGCGCAGCAACAGTTCGGTATGGCCGAATAAATAGTGCTGTTCCGCCGCCAGCTCCGTGCGCGGAATGCTGTCACCCAACACGGCTTTGTGCAGCTCGCGCATGCGCGCCAGCTCGTTGCCCAGCAGTTGCAGCTGTTGCGGCTTGGGCGCGTGCGCAAAAACTTGCCGGGTGTGGCTGGCATGGATCGCAAGGCGCGCATAGAAGTCCATCACGCGCAAGTGCGGCGCGTGCAGCGGCGGGTGCAGCTCCGCCAGCAACTTGATCAAGCGCTTGCGATCACGCATCGCATCCGGCAGCGTGATATGCTCGCGCACATCGCTGCTGGCCAGCAACTGGGCCGTGACATAGCGCTCGTCATCCACGCCGAACCACAGCCATGGCCACGCCTTCGCCAGCACATCCACGGAAAACGATGCGGGATTCCACAACACGGCCGCCGCCGCCGCGATTCCATACCACAACGTCGCTGCATGCGTGTAGCGCGCCCCGTCCATCTCGGTAATCGGCACGCCCAGCGCCCACGGCTCACCCGCGCTCTCGCGCGCCGATGGCGCCCACACCATGCCGCCCACATCAGCCTGAAGCCCCTTGGCCATCTGGCCCGCGCCGCTGACGACCGCATCCACCGTGTGGGTCCACTCGCGCTCGTGGTCGCCGCGGCAGTTCATGGCTTGCACCG
This sequence comes from bacterium, assembly GCA_026398485.1. Lineage (GTDB taxonomy): Bacteria > Auribacterota > UBA3054 > UBA3054 > JAPLST01 > JAPLST01. Next base: position 24,347 of record JAPLST010000255.1, on the reverse strand, counting down.
TTTGCAAGCCGCGTGCCCGCGCCCGTTGTGCCACAACATCCGCATCGCGCTGGCCGGCCATCACAATCAGCATCGTCTTGTCGGCCACCACCTCGATCACATCCGCGCCACGCTCCATGTCGCTAAGAAACACGACCGGCGTCGCCCCCTTGCGCACCACCAGCGCGGTCATCTCCGCGACATACTGCGCACAGGCCGCCAGATTCGCCTGCGGTGCTTCCACGCGCAAGACGATCTGCTGCGCCTCGTGCTGCGCCAGCAACTCCTCAATCAGGCTGCCCACCACCTTCACGGCCCGCGGATGTTGCACATTCAACGCCGTCGGCACGCTCGCACAGCGCAATCCCGCATTCGGCGCCAGCCCGATCACATACGCCAACCCGTCCACGATGTTCAGCGCCGGCACCACCGCCACGCCATGCGCCGACGCCGTCTCACGCAACGCCTTGATCTGCGCGCCCGTCACATACACGTCGCCGGTCACCCACGCCTCTTTTTTGTACAAGAACGTGTCGTGGTAATCCAGCACCAGCGTGTTCAGTTTCAGGCGCGCCATGTCGGCCACCAGTGTCTGCAAATAGGCCGGCGTGTACTTGTGCATGCGCAGATCCAGATACAGCGCGCGCCACGCGCAGGCCGGCTGGTCTTCAATCACACAGCACGGCACTTCCTGCGGGTGTTGCAGCAAAATCTGCTGCAGCGTGTAATGCCCATACAAGCGCCCGCGGGCGCCGCTCGCGCACAGCATGATGCCCCCGGTGCCAATCTCAAGTTTGTAGCCCTCGGCGCCATAGCCGTCCACATCAAAAAACCGGACTTTCAAGCCGAGCTTCGCGTACGCCCGCTCGGTGCGCGCACCCAGCTCGGTAATCACGCTTGGCAAACTCATCACATGCTTGACACTGATGGCCGTTTTGACCGCCAGGCGCCGCTCGGTAAACACCGCCGCCCGGGGCGTCGGCACTAAGGTCACTGCACTCATTCTCGTCTATCCATGGTTTGATTTATGGGCGCCGCTGCGCGGGCCTACTTCAGCATGACCTGCCCGCCGCTGACCGCCAAGGCCTGCCCCGTTTCATACGCCTGCTCAACGCAATACATGATTGCGCGCGCCACGTCGTCCGGCGTGCAGCCACGCCCCAGCGGCACTTGCCCCTCGTAATGCCGGCGCACATCCGCAATGCTCGTCGCACCCGCCACCTTGCCGGCATCCAAATACTGGCGGAACAACCCGCGCGCCGGGTCGCTCCACAGTGGCCCCTCAAAATAATTGCCCGGGCACACCGCATTCACCTTGATCCGATCCTCAATCAATTCTTTCGCAAAACTCTGGGTCAAGCCGATCGCCCCGAATTTGCTGCCCGCATACGCGCCGTTTTTGTTGCTGCCCTGCAACCCCGATTTCGAGTTCACCTGCACAATGTCCGTCCACGCCCCGCGCCCGCTCGCATTCTGGCGCGCCATCAGCCGGCTGACATGCTTCACGCATACAAAATACCCGGTGTAATTCACCGCCGTCACAAACGCAAAATCCGCCAGCGGCATTTCTTTTACCGACCCCGCCCGCAACACGCCCGCATTTGCCACCAGTAGATCAACCCCGCCACAGGTGGCCACCACCTGCCGCAGCATTTCTTCCACCGCCGCCTCGTCGCTCACATTCACCGCCAGTGCCAGCGCCGCATCCGCGCCGTGGGTTGCGCGCAAGGCCCGGGCACATTCCTCCGCGCCCGCCGCATTCATGTCCGCCACCACCACCAGCGCGCCCGCCGCGCACAAACACTCGGCGATCCCGCGGCCAAAGCCCTGGGCCGCCCCGGTTACAATCGCTATTTTTCCTTGCAGCCGCCCCACGCTTGCCGCCAATGATACTTTTTGCCGGTACGATTCGACTTCCCATGTTTCAATGAAGGTGCGCGCGCGATCCGTCAAATAACGCGGCCCGCCAAACGCCGCCGCCAATTGCTGCACCAAGGCCGCATCCCGCGCCAACGCCAATGCCAGCCGCGCATTACGCAAGGTCGTCCCGCCCGCATACACTGCGCCCTTCTGCGCCACAATCACCGGGCGATACCCGTGCGCCGCCGCAAACGCATCCAGTTTCTCATCCGTCAGTGCGCCCGTGTGCGCATACGATTTCGCATACACAATGTGATCCGGCGTCAACGGCCCTTTGGCCACCGCAAATGGCGGCACCGCCGTCACCATGACCCGCGCTTCGTCGCCCAGCAACCCGCGCAAGCGCGGCGCCGCGTCATATACTGCTGCCGCGTCCAGCGCCCCCTCGCGCAAGGTGGTCGCCACGCCCGCATTCTTGTAGGCCGCGCGCAAACGCCGCATCAGCATGTCGTAGATGCGCGCAATTTCATCCAGCGCATCGGCGCCCACAAACACACCGTGATTCTGCAAAATAACCACCTGCGGCTGCGCCCCGTGCCGCGTCGCATAAGCCGCCAGCTCATCCCGCATCAGCCGCGCCAGCGTGTAGCCCGGATCCGTGTACGGAATCCACAACGCCTCGGGAAACAGCGCCGCACAAGCCGCCGCACCGTCCCGCCCGCATGTCATGCCGTTCACCAAGCCCGGATGCAAGTGCACGACAAACGCCGCGTCAAACAAATTATGCACGCAGGCCTCAACCGACGGCCGACCTGGGTTGCCCGCCAAGACTGCATGCGTCAAAAGCTCACTAATCCGGGCCTCACGCCCGAATGCGTCCGCCGGCATCGGCGCGTCCAGCACCGCACTCACTTCCACCCGCGCCATCGGCAAAAACTGGGTCGCACGGATCGTCGCAAGTTGCGTGCCGCTGGGCTTGATCCACATCGTCGCCCGCGTCTTGTACGAGGTGTTGCCTCCGCCCGCCAGCACATACAGCGCATCGCTGCCATACCGGTTCGATGCCACCGCCAATTCTTCAAGTTGTTTCTTCATCACTATGCTTAAGGTCAAAGGTCAATGCCGCTTGGAGTCCCGCTATCGGCGAGTTCAATGTTCAATGTTCAATGTTCGAAGTTCCCCATCGCTTCCCACCCGCGCTGCCGGAAATACTCCAGCCCCTGGGCGCGGTCGCTGAACCGCAGCGTCCCGTCCGCGCGCACATACCCGGGATTCCCGCGCGCCACTTCGGCCGCGTGCCCCAGCGCCACCAGCGCGCCCTCAAAGAAAATCGTCTGGAACGGCTCTTCGCCCGAAAACTTGTCGACCAGCAACCCGGGCGTCTTGGTGTTGTGCTCCGTGCCGGTAAACACCGGCAGGCCCGCCGCGCCGGCCGCCGCGACGATCGCCTGCAAGCGTTCACGCGTGTTGCGATTCGGAATCACTTCCAGCGCGAATATCCGCTGCTGCTCCAACCGTCGCAGCAACGCCGGCACATCCTCTTCCAGTTCCGTCACCGGATTGCCCAGCACCGGATACGTGGGTATTGCGCCCATGGCCAGGTACAATGCCACCATCTCCGGCAGCGCCAAAAATGCCGCCGGTAGTTCGATCACATAATCCGGGCAGCCTGCTTTCACCAGCTTGCCGCGCAGCCAATCCTGCAGCACGGCCGCCGTCTGCATGTCCGGCGGCGCCGCCCCGCACAAGGCCGTGAACGTGGCCTGCGCGCGTTCCGCGCCCAACGCCAGAACCGCCTCGGCCAGCGTCTGGATCACATGCCGCTCGGTCGTGTTGCCCGCCGGCGTCAATGCCTCAACCTGCGCCATGGTGAGTTGCACTGGTGCCGCAATCGCCGCCAAATGTTGATTGAGCTTCGCCACTAATTGTTGATTGCGCGCCGTCAATGCCGTGCGCATCTGCTGCAATGCCGCCGCACCGTGGCTCTCCGGCGCCAGCGCGCGCGTCACACTCTTGGCCGTCAGATAACAGCGCCCCGGATTGCCCGGGTCGTTCAGCCGCAACCCGCCCGCCTGCGCCGCCGTGTCCAGCGCCACCGCCTCCATGCTGAACAGCGGGCACACATGTTGCGCCGCGCACGCCGCCCGGAATTCCTCATAACCCGCCACGGTGTAGTGGTCGTTAATCCCCAAAATCGAGATGTGCTCCGCCACCGCCTGCGCCACCCCCTGCGCCGGGCTCTCGAACACACTGAACGAGTAGTTCGTGTGGATGTGCGTGTTGGTTAATATTGCCATTGTTTTCGGTTTTCAGTTTTCGGTCAATTGTAAATTGTAATTTCTAAATTGTAAATCATCCCTGCCTTTTCCGCAGCACCCGCGTCTCATACTGCCGCACCGCCTCGAGCCACTCAACGCCGACCGGCACGCCCTGCGTCTGGCAGTAATAGTTCCAGACCGCGCCCAGCGGCAGCAGCTTGCACTCTTCCAGCAGCGCCAGCTTGCCGGCGCCATCGCCGCGCTGTTCGCAGTCACGCAAGGCTGCTTGCGGTTCGAGCAACGCCGCCAGCAGCGCCTGTTGCGTCGCCCGCGCGCCCAGCACCCACGCGCCGATCCGGTTCACGCTCGCGTCAAAATAGTCCAGCGCCAAATACATGCGGTGCAACGCCTGCCCGCGCACCAGTTCGGCAAACACATTTTTGACATCGTCATTCAAAAGCACAATATGATCGCTGTCCCAGCGAATGCCGCGACTGACATGCAGCAAGACCTTGTCGCAAAACGTCAGGATCGCCGAGAGCTTGTCGTGAATCGTTTCCGTCGGATGAAAATGACCCATGTCCAGGCACGGCGTCAGCCCGTGCTTCAGTGCATACGCCAGGTAAAACTCGTGCGACCCGACCGTGTATTCCTCGCTGCCAATGCCAAACAGCTTGGCTTCGACCGTGTCAATGCATTTGCGCGGATCCACCCCGTGCGCCGGATCAAAGATGCGATTGTACGAATCCACCAGCCGCGCCCGGGGCGTCCAGCGGTCCACCGGCACATCCTTCGTCCCATCCGGGATCCAAAAATTGCAGACGCACGGCCCGCCTTGATTCTCCGCCATGGCCTGCGCGATCGCGCGGCAGGCAATCCCATGCCGGATCCAGTAGCGCCGGATATGCTCGTCCGCACTTGCCAGCGTCATGCCCGCCGCCGCGTGCGGATGCGAGAAAAACGTCGGGTTGAAATCCAGCGCAATGCCGTGCTGCTTCGACCAGCGCATCCAGCGCGTGAATTGGGCCGGCGTCAACCGGTCGCGCGCGACGCGTGCGCCGTCCGCCTCCCCATAAAACGCATGGACATTCGCGCGCTTCACGCCCGCAATCAAGCTGCTGGCCTTGAGCATGTCCGCCCGCAGCTCGTCGCCGTTGCGCGCCACGCCCGGATAATTGCCCGTCGCCACAATGCCGCCCGTCAAACTTGCCCCGGGATTCTCCAGGCCGCGCACATCATCGCCCTGCCAGCAATGCAGCGACAGCGGCACCGCCGCCAGCGCCGCCAGCGCCTGCTCCGGGTTCACGCCCCACGCGCGATACAGCGTGCATGCGGCGGTGTACGCCGCGTTTATTTGTTGCCGGGTCATTGGTGCTCTTTTTGCCATGATTGCTTCCCTTGTTGTAGTAGCATGAACGCTGCAATGCAGTTTCTTTTTACCATTGCATATTATAGCAGAATTCGCGGCGGTGGCCACGGCGCTCGCCGTGGATGCCGCAGTCCAAGCCGTGCGGCGTGGCCACATATCGGCATTGCAGAGCCGCCACGGCTACGCGCCCACCACCGGCCGCCCAATCGAATAGTAGGCAAAGCCACGCTCGCGCATCTCCGCCAGCTCATATTGATTGCGCCCGTCAAAAATCACGGGTTCCTGCAACAAGCGCTTGATCCGCGCAAAATCAGGATTGCGAAATTCGTTCCACTCCGTGATCAGCACCAGCGCATCCGCGCCGCGCAGCACGGCATACTGCGAGCTGCAATAGGTGATGCGCGTGCCGAACACCTTGCGCGCCGTCGCGTGCGCGACCGGGTCGTACGCGCGCACCTGCGCCCCGGCTTTCAGCAAGTGGTCAATCACCACAATCGAAGGCGCCTCGCGCATGTCGTCCGTCTGCGGCTTGAAGGCCAGGCCCCAAACCGCAATCGTGCGGCCGCGCAGCCGCGCGCCGAAATGCCGCGCAATCTTGTCGAACAAAACCCGCTTTTGATCCTGGTTGACCGTCTCGACGCTCTCCAGGATCCGGGCCGTGTAGCCATACGCCCGCGCCGTTGCGCCCAACGCCTGGACATCCTTCGGAAAACACGAGCCGCCGTACCCCACACCCGGAAAGAGAAAGCGCGGGCCAATCCGGGAATCCAAACCAATCGCCCGCCGTACCTTGGTCACGTCCGCCTGCGCCGCCTCGCATATGTTGGCAATCTCGTTCATGAACGAAATGCGCGCCGCCAGCATGGCATTCGCCGCATATTTGCTCATCTCCGCCGAGCGATTGTCCATTTCCACAAAGGCGGCGCCCGTGCGCATGAACGGCGCGTACAGTTCGCGCATCACCTCGACCGCGCGTTCGCTGGCGGCGCCGATGACCACCCGTTCCGGCTTGAGGAAATCCTCCAAGGCCGCGCCTTCCTTCATAAACTCGGGGTTTGAGACGATGTCGAACGGATGCGCCGTGCAGCGCGCCATGCGCGTTCGCAAGGCGTCGGCAGTCCCCACTGGCACGGTGCTCTTCGTGACAATGACGCGATAGCCGGTCATGGCCCGCGCCGTGTCTTCCGCCACCGCGAACACGGCGCTGAGATCCGCATGGCCGTCCTTCTTGGGCGGCGTGCCCACGGCCAGAAATATGATTTCCGACTTGCGCACGGCATCCCCAAGGTCGGTCGTGAAGCTCAGCCGCCCGTCCGCCACGTTGCGCTGCACCATCTCGCTCAAGCCCGGTTCGTAGATCGGAATCTTGCCGCGGCGCAACGCCCGCACCTTGGCCACATCATTGTCAACGCCGATCACATCATTGCCGCTGTCGGCAAAACACGTGCCGGCAACGAGTCCAACATATCCAGTTCCCACAACGGCTACTTTCACGGGATGTCCTTAGGGTTCAGGGTTCAGGGTTCAATCTCAAATTTCAAATCTCAAATTTCAAATTTCAAATCTCAAATTTCAGATGCCCGGGTCACGCGCAGAAAGCGCCGCTTGCCCGCCCGTAGCACAAAACTGGCCGCGGCCGGCAGCGGCACGCGCAGCGCACTCACTTTTACCTCGTCAATGCTGACCGCCCCTTGCTGGATCAAGCGGCGCGCCTCACTGGTCGAAGGCGCCAGTTGCGCCTCGATCAGCACCCGCACCACGTCGAGTTCCGCCCCGCCCTCGCGCAGCGTGTAGTCCGGCATCTCGTCCGGCAAGGCGTGCTGCGAGAACACCCGCTCGAACTCTGCCCGCGCCGCCGTGGCCGCATCGCCGCCGTGATACTGCGCGACAATCGTGCCGGCCAGCGTTTTCTTGATCTCCATCGGATGCGCGCTGCCAGCCCGCACGCCTGCCTGCCAGGCACCCACCTGCTCCAGCGGCACATCCGTCAGCAATTCAAAATACTTCCACATCAAGCCGTCGCCGATCGACATGATCTTGCCAAACATGTCATGCGGCGCATCCGTAATGCCCACATAATTGCCGTAACTCTTCGACATCTTGCGCACGCCGTCCAAGCCTTCCAGCAGCGGCATCGTCAGGCATATCTGCGGCTCTTGTCCCGCATCGCGCTGCAAATCACGCCCGACCATCAAATTGAAGGTCTGGTCATTGCCGCCCAACTCGACATCGGCGTTGATCATGACCGAGTCGTAGCCCTGCATCAACGGATAGATCAGTTCATGCAGATGGATGGCGGTGCCGGCTTGCATGCGCTGGGTGAAATCCTCGCGTTCAAGCGTGCGCGCCACCGTCGTCTTGGCCAGCAGGCGGATCACGTCCATGAAGCCCAGCCGGCTGAACCATTCGCCGTTGTAGCGCACTTCCAGCCGGGTGCGGTCGAGAACCCGGCAGGCCTGGCTGAGATACTGCTCGGCATTCGCCAGCACCTGCGCCTCGCTCAGCTGCGGGCGGGTCTTGTCGCGCCCGGACGGGTCGCCCACTTGGGCGGTGTATGAGCCGATGATCAGGACGGCCTGATGACCCAGCTCCTGAAACTGGCGCAATTTACGCAGCACGACCGTGAAGCCCAGATGCAGATCGGCGGCGGTCGGATCCACACCCAGTTTGACGCGCAAGGGTGTCCCGCGCAGCAGTTTTTCGCGCAGCTCGCTGCGCTCAATCAGCGCAACCATGCCACGCTCCATCACACTAAGTTGTTGGTCAACATTCATAATAAAGCATCAAGCTATGGCTAAAAAGAGTAAAATAGTGTATCATAATAGTGAATTTAATGCAGTGCCGAACGCGGACGCCATGTCCGCAACGGCTTCACCGAATGCGGAGACCAGACCATGCCAACACACCACCTGCGTAGCCAACGAATACTGCTGGGGATCATTCTCTGCGCCGGCTTGGTCGGCTGCAGCGCGGTCGAGTCGCGCCAGCCCATGGGGCTCGAGCCGGCGGCGGATATC
>JAPLST010000255.1:13767-15842 GCA_026398485.1 bacterium | reverse complement strand
GGGGCTCGAGCCGGCGGCGGATATCGCCGAACAACTGAAAGGCGTCTGGGCCCACGGCAACGATGTCATCTGCATGACCCACATCGCCACCGGCGTCTGCTCACTGGCCTACCTTGAAACGAGCAAGCGGGCCGTGGATGCCACCGTCTACCAGTTGGTCATTCGGCGCAGCCCGCAGCGCATCTATGCCAATCTCACCGAGCCCAAGGACGATCCGGGCGCCACCAACCTGTATTGCATCGCGCTCCTGCAGATCAGCGACAAGAATCACTGTGATGTGATTTTGCCGCGCGTCACGGCCTTTGCCGCGGCCGTCGAGCAGGCCGCCGTGGCCGGCACCAACAAAGCCAAGGACAGCGTGACGCTTGACTGCTCCCCCGCCCAATTCGAAACATATCTTGCCGGCGTGGTGCAGTCAAATGTCTGGCGCACTGAAGAGCCCGTCCGCCTGATCCGCCTCGTCCCGGCAGACGGCGCCGCGACCAAATAAAGCTGTCCATACGCGGACAGTTTTCGGGATATTGCGTGGCGAATTGTGACTGCTGCGTGGTGTTCTGCCGTTTTTGCGGTTCTGAATCCTGCCGCTGGCAGAACTCCATGCAGCCCTGAACCCAGCGCTGAACATTCATCATTTTTCCTAAATCCTGATTGCCACCCATGCCCGCCCCATTCCTGATCGGCGCGCACATGTCCGTTGCCGGCGGTCTGCATTGCGCCATTGACCATGCCGTACGGCACCAGTTCACCTGTGTCCAGTTGTTCACCCACTCGCCGCGCGTCTGGAAACTGCCGCAGTTCACTGAAGCGGCCGCCACAACTTTTCAAACGGCCCGCCGCAATGCCGGCATCCAATGCGTCGTCGTCCATGCCCCGTATCTGCCCAACTGCGCCAGCACGGACACAACCCTCCGGGCACGCTCCTGCGCCGCCATTGCGCATGACCTGCGCATCGCCGACGCCATCGGCGCGGACTATTTCGTCATGCATCCCGGCAGCGCCCGCGGCGCCACGCCGGCCACTGCCATTCAGCGCGTTGCGGACACGCTGCTGCAGGTGCATGCCGCACACCCATGGCGCTGCACGTTCCTGCTCGAAAACACGGCCGGCGGCGGTACCTTGCTCGGTGCATCGTTTGACGAACTGCACGCCATCATCCGTGCCGTCCGGCACGCCGCGCCGGCGGCCCGCCTAGGCATCTGCCTCGATACCGCGCACGCCCATGCCGCCGGTATGGATCTCTGCAGCGACACCGGCATCGCCGCAATCTTCAACACGCTCATCCATACCGTGGGCATGGACGCCCTGCGGCTGATCCATTGCAACGATACGCCGGTCACCTGCGGCGCGCACCGCGACTTGCACGCGCACATCGGCCGAGGCCGTATCGGTGCGCGCGGCTTCCAACTTCTGCTCGCACAACCGCGCTTGCGCGCCCTGCCCTGGATTCTGGAAACGCCCAAAGACACTGCCCGAAGTGACACACGCAACGCCAATCTTCTGCGCCAATGGTTCGCGCTGGGGGCAAGATAGCCAGGCAGGGTTCAGGGATGCGAATATCGAATATCCAATCCCGCCTTTGCCGGGACTCCGAGCCGCAAGGAATGTCCAATAATGAAGTTCTGCGCAGATACTTCGGCCTTCGATATTCCTTGTGCAAGGAATGTCCAATAATGAAGTTCTGCGCAGATACTTCGGCCTTCGATATTCCTTGTTCGATATTCGATATTCAATGGTCAATGGTACTGTCGTGCCGGCTTGGTACCTGTGCTGCACTGCGCGAAGCAACAGCCATAAGGCGGCCGGCTTGTTCAAGCCATTCAAGTTTGCAAGTGAACGACAAGCGTGCAAAATCCCGGCAGTGCGCTTGGGCACAGCCATGCCAGGTGACCGCATCCCATGGGTCGTGGACATCAGTCATGGCATTATTCTTCATCATCTGCGCCCGCGGTGAGTTGCGCGACATCCAACAGATCCTGCGGCCGGCCGGCTGCTTTTTTCATGGCAATAAGGCAGGCGCGCCGCACGATGGGCACGCGCAGCGCCGGCTCTATCCCAAGCCATAGTGCCTGGCGATA